>NZ_BAAHAZ010000018.1:0-102598 GCF_054777115.1 Nocardioides maradonensis
CTGTTCTCTAGATCTTGAGCAATCCAGAGACTGTCTTCCGTGGCCCACACCTACGCGCAGGCACACCGGGTGTCACCCCAACCCGTGATCCCTAAGGACTAGGAGGTCCCGCACGTAGGTGGAGTCACCTACGCGCGGAACCTCCTCCTCGGGCACAATCACCCCATGCCCACTGAACCGGCGAGCGCTGCGCAGGCGGAGCAGGCCCACCTCGGCTTCCGCGACATCCTGTCCGACGACGGCACGTTCCTGCGCGCGTGGACCAACGACCCGGACGGCGTCATCGACGGCCCGACGGTCGTGCTGTGCAACGGGTTGGGCACGAACGCCTACATGTGGCCGAAGCTGCTCGACCCGTCCTGCGGCGTACGCGTCGTGTCGTGGAACCACCGCGGCGTGGGCGGCTCCGAGCGCCCCGTCGACCACAGCCACGTCGAGATCGAGCACTTCGTCCAGGACGGCCTGTCCGTCATGGACCACTTCGGGATCGACCGCGCGGTGCTGATGGGCTGGTCCATGGGCGTGAACACGATGTTCGAGCTGGCGTCGCGCCACCCCGAGCGGGTCAAGGGCCTGTTCGCGATGTGCGGCGTCCCCGGCGACACCTTCGCCACGATGCTCGGTCCGCTGCACCTGCCGCACTTCGTGGCGCGCGCGATCACCGTGAACGCCTGCCGCATCGCGAGGTACGCCGGCTGGCTGGCCACCCCCATCACGACCCGGATCCCGATCGGCCCCAAGGCCGTCCGGCTGATCAGCCACAGCGGCTTCATGTTCCCGGTGGCCGACCCGGAGGCCGTCGCGGTGGGGCTGGACGAGTTCCGCACGACCCCGGTCGAGTGGTACGCCCACCTCGCGATCTCGACCTCCCGGCACGCCCGGGTGAGCCTGAGCGCCATCGAGGTCCCGTGCCGCTTCGTCGCGGCGAGCTGGGACGTCCTCGCCGGCGCGCGCGACATGGCGACCGCGGCCGAGCGGGTCGCCGACGCGGACTACATCGAGCTGCGCGGCTCGCACTTCCTGCAGCTGGAGAAGCCGGAGAAGGTGCACGACCTGCTGCTCGACTTCCTCGAGCGGGTGGATGCCTGACATGCGGCTGGGTCGAGGCGTCGCGGCGGTCGCCGCGGCAGCGGCGCTGACGACACTGAGCGGTTGTGGCGGCGGCGACTCCGTCACCATCACCGTCGCGCCCTCGATGACCGCCGTACCGACCGTCGCCGAGAGCGTGCCCGCCACCTTCGACGGCGTCCCCGACGTCATCAGCACGGCCGCGTCGAAGCTCACCACCCCGTGGGGCATCGACTTCCTGCCCAACGGCGTCGCCGTGGTCACCGAGCGCACCACCGGGCGTGTGCTCCTGGTGAACCCCAACGACGGGTCCGCGACCGTCACCGACCTGGGGAAGATCAAGGGTCTCGACACCAAGGGCGACGGCGGGCTGCTCGGCGTGGCCGTGTCGCCGACGTTCGTCTCCGACGCGTCGCTCTACTTCTACGAGACGACCAAGAAGGACAACCGCATCGTCCAGATGCCGCTGACCAACGCGGGTCTGGGCCGCGGGCACGACGTGCTCACCGGCATCCCGCGTGGCCAGAGCGACAACGGTGGCCAGCTCGCGTTCGGCCCCGACGGCTACCTGTACGTCGGCACCGGCGACGCCGGCAAGCCGCAGCTCGCGCAGGACAAGAAGTCGCTCGCCGGCAAGATCCTGCGAATCGCGGGCGACGGCTCCGGCGCGCCCGGCAACCCGGGCAAGAACCAGGTGTGGGCCAGCGGCTTCCGCGACGTGCTCGGGATGGCCTTCGACGGCGACGGCCAGCTGTGGGCGACCGACGCCGGCCCGAACCAGGACGAGCTCGACCGGGTCGTGCCCGGCAGCAACGGCGCCTGGCCGATCCACGAGGGCGCCGGCGGGAGCAAGAAGAAGTTCGTCCGCCCGTCGGTCACCTGGGCGCCGTCGCGCGCGACCCCCGGTGGCCTGGCGTTCGTCGGTGGCTACCTGTGGCTCACCGGCGTCCAGGGCCAGGACCTGTGGCGGGTCAAGGTCGACAGCGGCGCGATCGGCGACTCGACGCCGTACTTCGCCGCCACCGGCAAGCACCCCAGCAGGTACGGCGCGCTCCGAATCGTCGGCCTCTCCCCCTCCGGCCAGCTCTGGCTCGGCACGAGCAACACCGATCGCCGCAAGCACGCCGCCCAGGACGACCGGCTGCTGCTCATCCAGCCGTAGCCCGCTCGATCCTGGCCCGGCGGGCCGCGCGGCGCAGCGTGGTGAGGACGGCCGGCCCGAGCACCGCGATGGCGATCGCGTTGGTGATCGCGCGGCCGGTGTCCCAGCCGCCCGTCGAGGTCAGCAGTGTGTAGACGAGGAACCGGCGCAGGTTCTCGGTCAGCGCACCACCGGGCACGTAGGCGATCTGGCTGGCGTCGTGCCCGGGGACCTCCAGGCCGGCGATGAACGGCCAGCCCCACAGGTTCATCAGCAGCCCGTAGAGGTACGCCGCCGCGACGCCGTACGCGACGAGCAGGACGATCTCGGCGCGACCACGGGGACGGCGCGGCAGCAGGCCGGCGCCCAGGCCGACCCACCCCGCGACGAGCATCTGGAACGGCAGCCACGGGCCGACCCCGGCGGTCAGCAGCGCGGACCCGACCAGCGACGTGCACCCGAGCAGGAAGCCGAAGCCCGGCCCGAACACCCGGCCGCCGAGGATGAGCAGGAAGAACACCAGCTCCAGCCCGCCGGTGCCGGCGCTGAAGCCGCGCAGGGCCGCGTTGACGGCGCTGAGGACGCCGAGGATCGCGAGCGCGCGGGAGTCCATGCCGCCCTCGGACAGCTCGGCCAGCACCACCGCGAGCAGCAGCGGCAGGAGCAGCAGGAAGAGGAAGGGCGGGTCGACCCGCGGGTTGCTCGGGTCGGTGCGCAGGACCAGCGGCCAGCCCAGCATCATCAGCCCGATCACCGTGACCAGGGCGAGGACGACGGTGGAGCGGAGGCGGAGCGGGAGGGCGTTCACGGCGTCGTACCGTCGAGGGCGGCGGCGACCTCGTCGACCGTGAGCCAGCCGGGGCCGAGCACCTTCGTGGTCTGCGGCGCGAACGCCGGCGACTCCGCGACGACCTGGCGGACGGGCCCCTCCGACACGACCTCGCCGTCGGCGAGGACCACGACGCGATCGGCGACCTGGGCGACGAACTCGACGTCGTGGGTCGCGACGAGCACCGTGCGCCCGCCGGCCGCGAGGCGGTGCAGCGCGTCGGCGAGGGCGCGCTTGGCGGCGTAGTCCAGGCCGCGGGTCGGCTCGTCGAGGAGCAGCAGCGGAGGTGCGTCGGTGAGCACGATCGCGACCGCCAGCGCGAGGCGCTGGCCCTCGGAGAGGTCGCGCGGGTGGGTGGCGGGGTCGATGCCGGGGGCGATGGTGTCGAGCAGCTTCGCGCACTCCCCCGGGATCGCGCCGGCCGCGTCGTCGGCGGCCGCGCACTCCTCGGCGACGGTCTCGAGGTAGAGCAGGTCGGCCGGGGTCTGCGGCACCAGCCCGGCGACGGTACGTCGCTGCTGCGGCTTGAGCCGTGCCGGATCCTGGCCGTCGATCCGGACCGTGCCGGTGGTCGGGACGTGGCGGCCCTGGAGGGTCCACAGCAGCGTCGACTTGCCCGCGCCGTTGCGGCCCATCAGGGCGGTGATCGTGCCCTGGGCGAGCTCCAGGCTGACGTCGGTGAGGGCCGCAGTGCGGTGGTGGAGGACCGTCACCTTCTCGAGCACCACGGACGTCATACGGTGCGAGCGCTCGGACGCTCCGTCCGTATGACGTCCAGGGAGGGTCGGGCGGAGGCGGCGGGCCTCGCGGACGGTCAGCGGCAGCGGGTCCCAGTCGAGGAGCCGCCCGAGCTCCACCAACGGCGGTGCGACCGGGCTGTCCCGGAGGACGTCGGCGGACGCGCCGGTCGTGAGACCACCGGATCCGTCGAGGACGGCCATCCGGTCGGCGAACGGGACGACGCGCTCGAGCCGGTGCTCAGCGACGAGCACCGACACGTCGAGGTCGTGTACGAGCCGGGTGATCGTGGCGAGCACGTCCTCGGCCGCGGTGGGGTCGAGGGCCGACGTGGGCTCGTCCAGGACGAGCAGCCGCGGGTGCGTGGTGAGCACGGTGCCGATCGCGACGCGCTGCTGCTGGCCGCCCGAGAGCGTGCGGAGGTCGCGGTGGCGCAGGTCGGCGATGCCGAGCAGGTCGAGGGTCTCCTCGACCCGGCGCCGCATGGTCGCCGGCGCGAGACCGAGCTGCTCCATGCCGAACGCGAGCTCCTCCTCCACCGTGTCGGTCACGAACCAGGCCGGCGGGTTCTGCCCGACGTACCCGATCGCGTGTGCCCGCTCGCGCGCGGGCCGGTCGATGATCGACTCCCCGTCGAGCAGCACGTCACCGGTCAGCCGCCCGCCGGTGAAGGTGGGGACCAGCCCGGCGACGACGCCCAGCAGGGTCGACTTGCCGACGCCGGTGGGCCCGGCGAGGAGGACCAGCTCGCCGGGGTCGACGGTCAGGCCGATCCGGTCGAGGACCGGTCGCGCGCTGTCGGCGTACCTCAGCGTGATCTGGCGCAGCTCGAGCATCAGGCCGCCACCGCCTGCGGCTCGGGGAGGGACGCGGTCAGCCGGCGCAGCGGAGGCGGCGCGACCCACAGCGGCAGCAGGCCGAGCAGCGCCGCGACGACCGCCCCGATCGTCACCGGAGGCCAGGTGCCGACGGCCGGCTGCGCGACGGCGAAGTCGGTGTGCCGGACGAACCAGCCGGCGACCGCGACGGCCACGCCGCTCAGCGCCACTACGGTCTCGGCGGTCCGCCAGCGCTCGGCGCGGTAGCGGGTGCGCTGGACCCGCCGGCCGGCGAGCGCGAAGCCGACCAGCGCCGCGGCGACACCCACCACCAGCATCGGTACGGCGAGCACCCGCGGCGCGGTCTGGTCGAGCATCGCGTAGACCCCGACGGCGACCCCGCACAGGCCGGCGATGAGCAGGGTGCCGGTGCGGCGTCGTTCGCTCGGGGTGGCTGCGCCGGACCGGCCGTAGCCGCGGGCGTCCATGCCGGCCGCCAGCGCCAGCGACCGCTCGAAGGCGTCCTCGAGGATCGGCACCAGCATCCGGCGTGCCCCCCTGATCCGGCGGAACCGTCCCGTGGCGCCGCCGCGCAGCGCCTGGGCGGCGCGGATCCGGGCCGCGCTGTCGGCGAGCTGCGGGATGACGGTGATCGCGACGACCATGGCCGTGCCGATCTCGTAGAGCGCGGGTGGCAGCGCGCGCATCAGCCGCTTGGGGTTGGCCAGTGCGTTGGCCGCGCCGACGGCGACCAGGATGGCGGCCAGGCGGAGTCCGTCGTCGACCGCGATCTGGAGCTCCTCGCGCGTGAACGGGCCGAGCAGCGCGATCCCGGCGGCCCACGACGGCAGCGGGACGTCGGGCAGCGGCAGGATCGTGTGCCCCGGGGTGCTGGTGCCGAGGACGATCGCGAGCAGGATCCGGCTGACCACCACCACGACCGCCAGCCACAGGTAGAGCCGGAACGACCGGGCCCAGGTCTGGTCCGAGCGGCACGTCACGACGACCAGCGCCGCCACGGCGGCCAGCATCGGCAGCACCACCGGGTTGGTGAGGAAGGAGGCGTACGTCGCCAGCCCGATCGCCCAGCACCACCAGGCCACCGGGTGGAGGTCGCGCGGCACCCTGGCCATCGTCCCTGCCTCAGCCCCGTCGTCGCCGCAGCAGCGGTACGGCGGCGGCGCCGCCGATCACCAGCACCCCCAGGCCGACGGCGATCCAGGTGCCGGGGCCGGCGTTGCTGTGGTCTGCGGGGTCGGGGGGAACGAGATGGCCGGCGCTCGGCGACGACGTGCCGAGGTCGAACGCGGGCGGGCGGGCGGGAGCCTTGCCTTGGTGCCAGACGAAGCCGACCGCGTCCCCCTTGTTGATCTCCAGGGACCCGACACCCAGCGCCGCATAGGTCCAGCCAGCACCGCTGGGGCTCCACCACAGACTCCAGTACGAGGTCCCCGTGGTGCACGGCCTGTCGTCGGGCAGCCGGTCGACGGTACACACAAAGTCAGGCATGCCGGGCTGGTACGCCAGCCGGACGCCCGCCTCAGCGAAGACGCCGCTCGCAGTTCCTCCGTGCGGCGCGCAGGCGGTCTTCTCTCCCCCGCCGAGCTCGTTGAAGTCGACGACGACCACCACCCCCGCGCACACCGCCGCGGCGGTCGCGCCAGACGTCGCAGCGACGGCCGGGCCGCAGGTGAGAACGCTGACGGCGAGGGCGATAGCGGCGGCGAGCCGGGGGCCCGCTGCCGCGATCGGTCGCCGCACCGCTGTCACTTCTCGGTCGGGCAGGCCGCTGCCGGAGCAGACGCGGGGACGGACAACAGCGCGGGCAGCGCCTGGGCCGACGCGAGCCGCCAAGTGAAGGCGGTCTTCGCCGTGATGCCAGAGGCAGCGGCACCGGTCAAGGTGGCGTCGTCGTACGCGATGGCACCGGCGGCATCCGACAGCTTGCCGGCACAGCCCGACGGGACCTGGTGGGCGCGGACCCACGTCGCCGCGGACGCGGCCTCGGCGTCCATGCCTGCGAGCCGCAGCGCCGCGGCTGACAGACCGGTGCTGTCGGCGTTCGGGCCGCTCTGGCCGCCACCTATGTTGGCCACGAAGGAGCCGTCCTTGCCCTGGACGCTCGTCAGCCACCCCGCAGCGTGCTGCAGGGCGCCGGCGAGCACCTGGTCATTCGCCGCCTTGTCCTGCAGGAGCACCACAGCGAGCGCCGTGGTGTCCACCGAGGCCGGGTCACCGGCGTGGCAGCCCTGCACGGGCGCATTCGGCTTGGCGAAGTCCTGACGGAAGTAGCCGGCTGAGCACTGCTGATCCAGCAGGAACTTCTCCGCGGCGGGAGCTTTCTTCGAGCGCGCATTGAGCAGGCCCCGCACAGCCCAGATCTCGCCGAACACGTTCGCGTAGTCGCCGTAGGAGCTGACATCGGCGATGCGACCGGTCGGCGCCGTGAGCGACTCCATCTGCTTGACGAGGTCCAGGCCGCCGAACGACCGAGGGTCGGCGCCGGTATCCGTGGCGAAGGACAGCAGCTTCGCCGTCGCGCCGGAGTACTCGTCCTTGCCAGGGCGGCTGTACGCCTTGGCGCCCGTGGCGAGCGCGGCCCCGACCTGCGCCAGGGCGGGCGACTGCGGATCGACGTCCCGCAGCGCGTAGGCGAGCTCGACGGTGGTGGAATCGTCGTTCGACTTGTACTGGTGGTTGACCAGGACGCCGTTCTCAAGCTGCCCGGCCAGCCAGGTAGCGCCGTCCGTCGCAGCTTGCGGCACCGTCGTGTCGGACGGGGTGTCGCCAGAGCCGGCGGCGCCACAGGCCGTGAACGTGAGCGCGATGACTGCCGAGCTGGCGGCGCCGGCCCACCGACGTACGGACAGCGACATGTGGATCCTTCCCGCTGTTGTCAGCGGGCCGCGGCTCGGGGCCGCCCGACCCGCTGCTTTCCACGACAGCGTTGGTGTCAGGACGTCCCGTGCCAGGTGCTCCGGCTCGCCGTGTCCCCCGATGAACACGGCCCACGGTTGCGGGTCAGCGCCGGACTCGGACCGGCTTCCCCCACCACGGGCGTGATGAATGATGACCTGAGGGTAACCCGGGGTCCGGGGTGGGCCCCAACCGTGCTCGGGACTTCGGGGCTGGCCAAGGGCGGCCGCACCGTAGCCGCCCGGCACCCCGCCTCAAGGATGCTCGCTGCGCTCGCCCCGCTACGCGGCGCTTCGCGTCCTTGACCCGGGGTCCCGACCGGGCGGCAGGACGGCGCGGAGTCGGCACGGGCTTCGCCCGCGCCGCCGCTTCGCGGCCGCCCCCTCGTCGTTGGTTGAGTAGCTGCGAGCGCCAGCGAGCGGCGTATCGAAACCAACCCACACTCGCCGCTCGAAATGTGACGGGTTATCCACCTACCTCACAGGCTTATCCACTTGTCTAGAACACCTGTACGACTACAATAGACCCATGATCTCGGGCGATCACCACCACATCCTCACCGCCGCCAGCGGTGCCGTGGACGCCCGCCTCCAAGCCGACGTGGACGAGCTCCTCGCCGCCCTCGCGTGGGCCGATCTGCACACCGACGAACCCGAGCCGCGACCCGGCGGCGACCACCTTGTCGGCCTGGGCGGGGACGGGACACCACGGGTGTCCGAGCTCTGCTGGGCCGAGCTCGCGATCGCCCGCCGCGCCGGCGTGATCGCCACCCGCAACCTCGCCGCGGATGCGTTGGACCTGCGCCACCGACTGCCGCTCCTCTTCGAGGACGTCCAAGCGTTGAAGACCCCCGTCTGGGTCGCCCGCAAGATCACCGCCATGACCCGACCCCTCACCCCCGAGGGCGCGGCGCTGGTCGACACCGCGGTCGCCGCCGCGTGGCAGCTCCCTCCCGGCAAGCTCCTCCAGGTCGCCGAGGCCAAGACCATCGAAGCCGACCTCGACGCCCACCGCGCCCGGATCGCCGCCGACGAGCAACGGGTCGGGGTCTGGCGCTCCCGGCCCCGCACCGGCGACCGGCTCGGCGGCGAAGCCGGCGCCTGCGAACCCGCCACCGGCAGGCTGGCTGCCCAGCTCCCGATCGCGGACCTTGTCGAGGTCGACACCTTCCTCGACGACCTCGCCGACAAGCTCGCCCAGAACCTCGACCCCACCACCGAGCAGCCCACCCGCGACCAGCTCCGGGCCCAAGCATTGGCGTTGATGGCCGACCCCGCCGCCGTACTGCGGTTGCTGCACGGCCCCGACGCACCCGCGCTCCCGGAGAAGCCGCGGCGTGACGCGACGATCTACCTCCATCTCACCCGGGCCACCCTCGCCGACGCCGGGGTCGCGCGCTGCGAGGACCTCGGACCGCTCCTCCTCGAGCAAGTGACCTCGCTGCTCGGCCACCGCAACATCAAGCTCCAGCCCGTGCTCGACCTCAACGCCGTCCAGACGAGCCACGCCTACGAGCACCCCACCCGGATGCGCACCCGCGGCATCCTCCGCACCGGCGGCGACGCCTTCCCCCACTCGGCGTCATCGAGCAGGAAGCTGGATCATGACCACGTCGTCCCGTTCGACCCCGGCGGCCCACCCGGCCAGACCACCGACCGCAACCACGCACCCCTGACCCGCCTCCACCACCGGGTCAAGACCCACGACCCCGGCTGGCAGGTCGAACAGATCGGCCTCGGCGCCTACCGCTGGACCACACCCCACGGCCTCTGTCGCGTCGTCACCCCACGCGGCACCAGAGAAGCCGAACCCATCCACGCCGACGACGGCACCATCATCGGCGAGCTCTACTGGCATTGACCCTGGGTCAGGAGTAGTCGAAGCCTCCGAAGTTGGCCGCTGCGTCCGGACCACCCATCGCGATGATGCGGCGCACCTTGCGGGCCTGCCGGCGTGCGCCCCAACGCGTCAGGGCGAATCGCGCAGTGACGACCTCACCCGACGTGGTGTCGCGGACCTGCACCAACCACCTCTGCCCGAGATCGCTGCCCAAGTCCACCCACGGAAGCAGGACGCCGAGGGCCGTCACGAGCACCGACGCAACGTCCTCGCCGATCCCGGTCCGCTTGGCGACGAACACCTCGCGGGCTTCGTCGATCATGCTCGTGCGTCGCGGACGCTGACCGTCGAGGTGCCCTCGTCACGCAGCTCGAAGAGGTCGATCTCCTTGAGCAGCTTCGTCCAGGTGGAGAAGCCGTAGTTGCGCGGATCCTCCGAGGACTGGTTGCGAATCCGCTGGCCGACGGTGCTGACCCGGGCGAAGCCGTCGTCGTCGGCGGCGAGCTCGATCGCGCTGCGGAGCAGACGGATCAGGCGCGCATTGCCCTTCAGGGAAGCCGCCTCGGCGCGCTCGCTCGGCTTGGCCTCGGCCTTCTTCGACGCACGCTTGGCGGGGGTTTCCGCGACCGGCTTCTCCCCCAGCTGGTCCACGATCGTGAACTGGGTGCACGCGCTCTTGAACGGAGCCGGGGTGTTCGCTCGCCCGTAGCCGTAGACCGACCGCCCCTTCTCCCGCAGGTAGTGCACCAGCGGCGTGAAGTCGGAGTCGCTCGACATGATCGCGAAGGCATCCGGCTGCGAGGAGTGCAGCAGCTCGACGGCGTCGATCGCCAGCGCCATGTCGGCGGCGTTCTTCTGCTTGGTCAGGTCGAACTGCTGCATGGGTCGGATCGCGGACTCGTGCAGCTCCTCGATCCAGGCCTTCAGCTCGGGCTTGGTCCAGTTGCCGTACGCGCGACGGATGCTGCACTCGCCGTACGTCGCCAGGTCGTTCAGGACGTCGGCGACCTTGCCCGCAGGAGCGTTGTCGGCGTCGATCAGCAGAGCGATGCGCACGTGCGGGTCCACGGCCGCTCCTTACGCGAGCTTCTCGAGGATCAGCTCCCGGACCCGCGCCGCGTCGGCCTGACCGCGGGTGGCCTTCATGACGGCGCCGATGATCGCTCCGATGGCACCCATGTTGCCGCCACGGATCTTGTCGGCGACGTCGGGCTGGGCGGCCAGGGCGTCGTCGATGGCGGCGACCAGCGGGCCGTCGTCGGAGACGAGCGCGAGGCCGCGCTTCTCGATGACCTCGGTGGGGGTGCCCTCACCCGCGATGAGCCCGTCGAACACCGAGCGCGCGAGCTTGTCGTTGATCGTCTTCGCGTCGATCAGCGCCTGCACCTCGGCGACCTGAGCGGGACTCACGCCGACGGACGCCAGCTCCACGCCCGCGTCGTTCGCGCGACGCAGCAGCTCCGCGACCCACCACTTGCGCGCCGACTGCGGGGCGGTCCCGCAGGCGACGGTGGCCTCGATCAGGGGCAGGGCACCGGCGGCCCAGACGTCGCGCATCTCCAGGTCGGAGAAGCCGTACTCCTCCTGCAGCCGCGCCTTCTTGGCCGTCGGGTTCTCCGGCAGCGTGCCGCGCAGCTCCTCGACCCACTCCCGCGACGGAGCGACCGGCACCAGGTCCGGCTCCGGGAAGTAGCGGTAGTCCTCGGCGTCCGACTTCGGGCGACCCGACGAGGTGGTGCCGTCGGCCTCGTGGAAGTGCCGTGTCTCCTGGAAGATCGCCTGGCCGGCGTTGAGGACGCCCGCGTGCCGCGACATCTCGAACCGGACCGCGCGCTCGACCGAGCGCAGCGAGTTCACGTTCTTCGTCTCGGTCCGCGTCCCGAGCACCCCAGAGCCCTTCGGGGACAGCGAGAGGTTCACGTCGGCCCGGATCGACCCCTGGTCCATCCGGGCGTCGGAGACACCGAGGGCGACGATCAGGTCGCGCAGCTGGGCGACGTACGCCCTGGCCACCAGAGGAGCCTTCTCCCCCGCACCCAGGATCGGTCGCGTGACGATCTCGATCAGGGGGATGCCGGCGCGGTTGTAGTCGACCAGCGAGTAGTCGGCGCCGTGAATGCGTCCGGTCGCGCCACCCACGTGGGTGGACTTGCCGGTGTCCTCCTCCATGTGCGCGCGCTCGATCTCGACGCGGAACGTCTCCCCGTCGACGTCGACGTCCATGTAGCCGTCGAAGGCGATGGGCTCGTCGTACTGCGAGGTCTGGAAGTTCTTCGGCATGTCCGGGTAGAAGTAGTTCTTCCGCGCGAACCGGCACCACTCGGCGATCGAGCAGTTCAGCGCCAGGCCGATCCGGATCGCCGACTCCACGGCCTTCGCGTTCACCACCGGCATCGCGCCGGGCAAGCCCAGGCAGGTCGGGCAGACCTGCGTGTTGGGCGCGGCACCGAACTCCGTCGGGCAGCCGCAGAACATCTTCGTCGCGGTGTTGAGCTCGACGTGGACCTCCAGGCCCAGCGCCGGGTCGTACGCCGCCACGACCTCGTCGAAGTCGACCAGCACGTCAGCCATCAGTTGCCCCCTTCCGTCACGTACGCCGAAGGGGCGATCGGGCCGCCCCACTGCTCCTGCAGCGCCGCCTCGAGCGCAGCGCCCACCCGGTACAGGCGGGCGTCCTCGAGCACGGGGGCGAGGAACTGGATGCCCGTCGGCAGCCCGTCGACCGACGAGACACCGGACGGGATGGAGATGCCGGGCACGCCGGCCAGGTTCGCCGGGATGGTGGCGAGGTCCTGGAGGTAGTTGGCGAGCGGGTCGTCGGCCTTCTCGCCGATCGGCCATGCGGTCGACGGTGCGGTCGGCGAGACCAGCACGTCGACCCGCTCGAACGCCTTCGTGAAGTCCTCGATGATCAGCGTGCGGATCTTCTGGGCCTGGCCGTAGTAGGCGTCGTAGTAGCCCGACGACAGCGCGTAGGTGCCGATGAGGATGCGGCGCTTGACCTCGTTGCCGAAGCCCGCGTCGCGCGACGCCTTCATGACGTCCTCGGCGGACGGGTCGCCGTCGGGGGTGACCCGCAGGCCGTAGCGCATCGCGTCGAACTTCGCGAGGTTCGAGGAGCACTCGGCCGGCAGGATCAGGTAGTACGCCGCCATCGCGTGCACGAAGCTCGGCAGCGACACCTCGACGACCTCGGCGCCCAGCTTCTTCAGCACGGCGATCGACTCGTCGAACCGCTCGACCACGTCGGCGGCCCACGCGTCGCCCTGCAGCTCCTTCACCACGCCGACGCGCAGCCCGGACAGGTCACCGGCGGCACCCGCCCGCGCGGCCTCGACGAGGCCGGAGACCGGGTTCTGCACCGACGTGGAGTCCAGCGGGTCGTGGCCGCCGATCAGCTCCTGCAGCAGCGCCGCGTCGAGCACGGTCCGGGTCACCGGACCGAGCTGGTCGAGCGAGTTGGCCAGCGCGATGACGCCGTACCGCGACACCGAGCCGTACGTCGGCTTCACCCCGACCGTGCCGGTCATGGCACCGGGCTGGCGGATCGAGCCGCCGGTGTCGGACCCGATCGCGAGCGGCGCCTGGAAGGCCGCCACGGCCGCGGCCGAGCCGCCGCCGGAGCCGCCGGGGATCCGGTCGAGCGCCCACGGGTTGTGCACCGGGCCGTAGGCGGAGTTCTCGTTGGAGGAGCCCATCGCGAACTCGTCCATGTTCGTCTTGCCGAGGATCGGCAGGCCCGCTGCCTTGATCTTCGCGGTCACCGTGCCGTCGTACGGCGGGATCCAACCCTCGAGGATCTTGGAGCCGGCCGTGGTGGGCAGCCCGGAGGTGCACAGCACGTCCTTGATCGCGATCGGGACGCCGTCGAGCTCGTGCAGCGGAGCACCCGCCGCACGCCGCGCGTCGGAGGCGGCGGCCTGCGCCAGCGCACCCTCGGCGTCGACGTGGAGGAACGCGTTGAGGTCGCCGTTGGTCGCGGCGATCCGGTCGAGGTGTGCCTGCACCAGCTCGACGCTCGTCACCTCACCGGCCGCCAGCGCGGCGGCCTGCTCGGCCGCCGTCTTCCCGATCCAGCTCACTGCTCGTCCCCCAGGATCCGCGGAACGGAGAACTTGTCGTCCTCCTGGGCAGGTGCGCCGGACAACGCCTGCTCCGGCGTGAGGCAGGGACGTACGACGTCCGCGCGGAACACGTTCGTCATCGGGATCGGGTGCGACGTGGGCACGACGTCGTCACCCGCCACGCCCTGGATCGACGCCACCGACTCCAGGATCACGTTGAGCTGGGGCGCGAGGTGATCCAGCTCGGCATCGGACAGGTCGATCCGGGCGAGGTCGGCCAGGTGGCGCACCTCGTCGCGGGAGAGTTCGGGCATGGCGCCAATCCTAGGCAGCGCGCCACCGGCGACGACCACCGGTCCGAGACCCTTGACCTACACGATGTAACCCACCTAGCCTCCCCTCAGACCTACACCGTGTAACCAACGTCGAGAGGCCTCCCGATGCAGCACACCGTCGGACAGCTCCTGAGCCGTCGTACCGTCGTCGCAGGAGCAGCCGGCGGCCTCGCCGCCTCGGCCCTGCTCAGCCACGCGGACGTCGCCGAGGCCGCCACCACCCGCGGCCCGCTCCCCCGCAAGGTCGACGCGGTCGTCGTGGGCGGAGGGCTCTCCGGCCTGACCGCCGCCCGTCGGCTGCGCCGGGCCGGGCACTCGGTGCTCGTGCTCGAGGCACGCGACCGGGTCGGCGGCCGGCTGCTCAACCACCACATCGACCAGCACCACGTCCTCGAGGCCGGCGGCGCGTTCGTCGGCCCGACCCAGGACCACATCCTCGCGCTGGCCGAGGAGCTCGGCGTCGCGACCTTCAAGGAGTACGTCGCCGGCGACAACGTCTACGTCAAGGGCGGCCAGCGGTCGACGTACACGGGCACGGTGCCGACCGACCTGCTCGTCCTTCCCGACGCGCTGCTGCTGCAGACCCGGATCGACGACATGGCCCAGCAGGTCGACGTGAACGCGCCCTGGAAGCACCCGCAGGCCGCCCAGCTCGACGCGATCAGCGTCGCGGACTGGGTCGAGCAGAACACCCTGCTGCCCGACGTGCGCAACCTGCTGCTCTGCTACCTGCAGCCCTGCTTCGGCTCCGACGGGCACAACATCTCGATGTTGTTCTTCCTCTGGTACATCGCCACCGCGGGCGACGAGAAGAACGTCGGCACCTTCGAGCGCTCCTCCGGTACGCCGGACGCCGCGCAGGACTCACGCTTCGTCATGGGCTCGCAGGAGGTGCCGCTGCGGCTGGCCGCCGGCCTCGGCGACCGGGTCGCCCTCAACGCGCCGGTCCGCCGGATCGTGCAGCGCGACGGCCACGTCGAGGTCACCACGCCGCGCGGCACGGTGCGGGCGAGGCGGGTCATCGTGGCGGCGCCGCCGCACCTGGTCCTCGGCATCGACTGGCACCCGATCCTCCCGGCCCGCCGGCGCGCCCTGCTGCAGCACATGCCCATGGGCCACCTGATGAAGGTCGACGCCGTCTACGAGACGCCGTTCTGGCGCGCGCAAGGCCTGTCCGGCTCGGGCCTCGCCGACGCCGGCCCGACCCGCGCGGTCTTCGACAACTCCCCCGCCGACGGGCGCTACGGAGTGCTGCTCGCGTTCGTCGGCGGCTCGACGTGGGCGACCTACGGCCGGCTCCCCCTCGCCGAGCGGCGCCAGGCCATGCTGCAGGGCTTCGCCGAGATGTTCGGCGACCAGGCGCTCCACCCGATCGAGTACACCGAGCACGACTGGACCCTCGAGCGCTGGACCGGCGGCGGCCCCGTCGCCCTGCCCACCCTGGGCGCGGTGAGCACCTGGGGCAGCAGCATCCGTACGCCGTTCCGCCGGGTCCACTGGGCCGGCACCGAGACCTCGACGTACTGGTCGGGCTACATGGACGGCGCCGTGCGTGCCGGCGAGCGCGCCGCGCGGGAAGTCGCGGCGCTGCTGTGAGGGCCGCGATCGTCGAGGCCTGCCACCGGCTCGCCGCCGAGGGTCTGCTGATCGGGACGGCCGGCAACGTGAGCGTGCGCGACGGCGACACGGTCTGGGTCACCGCGAGCGGCGCCGTCCTTGCGAAGCTCACCGAGGACGACGTCGTCGCGGCCACCGACGAGCGTGCGACCTCGGAGGTCGCCCTGCACCTCGCCCTCCACCAGTCGTACGACGCCGGCGCGGTCGTCCACACCCACGCCCCGGTCAGCACCGCGGCCTCGTTGGTCCTCGACGAGCTGCCCTGCATCCACTACCAGCAGCTCCTGCTCGGCGGCACGATCCGGGTGGCGCCGTACGCGACCTTCGGCACGCCGGAGCTCGCCGAGCACGTGCGCGCCGCGCTCGAGGGGCGCAGCGCAGCGCTGATGGCGAACCACGGCTCGGTCGCGCTGGGCGCGAGCCTGGACCAGGCCGTCGAGAACGCGCTGCTGCTCGAGTGGCTGTGCGGCGTCCACCGCGACGCGCTCGCCTTCGGGACGCCGCGCGCCCTCACCTCCCAGCAGCAGGAGGACGTCGTCCTCGCCGCGATCGCCCGCTCCTACGGAGGGAACAGATGACGACCGTCGCCTGCGTCGGGGTGCACGTCCTCGACATCCACGTCCGCACCGTCGACGCGATCCCGGAGGGCTCCTCGGGCGCGCTCGTCGACGAGATCCGGATGTCGCCGGCCGGCACGGCCGGTGGCACCGCCGTCGTCCTGGCCAAGCTGGGGGCAACCGCCCGCAGCATCGGTGCGGTCGGCGACGACCCCATGGGCACGACCCTGGTCGGCCTGCTCGCCGACAACGGTGTCGACACCGGCGGCCTGGCCCGGGTGGCCGGCGTGCAGACGTCGGCTTCCGTGCTGCCGGTCAACGGCGACGGCGAGCGGCCGGCCTGGCACTGCATCGGCGCGAACGGGGCCGCGATCATCGACCCCGAATCCATCGACGGCGCCGACCACGTGCACCTCGGCGGGCCGGAGTTCCTCGGCGACACGGCACTGACCCTGCTCCAGGCCGCGCACGACGCCGGAGCCACGACGTCCGTCGACATGCTCGCGCCCGGCGAGCCGATGTGGCTCGACGTGATCGCGCCGCTGCTGCCGCACGTCGACCACTTCCTGCCCAACGACGAGCAGCTGCTCGGCCTCACCGGCGCCGCCACCCTGGAGGACGCCGCCGCCGTGCTCCTGGAGCACGGCGTGGGCTGCGTCGCGGTGACCGCCGGCAGCCGTGGCGCGTACGTCGCGACCGCCGAGGGCGGGACCTGGGTGCCGGCGTACGAGATCGACCTGGTGGACACCACCGGCTGCGGCGACGCGTTCTCGGCGGGCTTCCTGCTCGGCCGGGCCCTCGGCCGCAGCCACGAGGACGCGGCCCGGCTCGGCAACGCCACCGCCGCGCAGGTCGCCCAGGGCCTGGCCACCGACGCGGGCAGCTACGACCTCGCGTCGGTCGACGCGTTCGCCGCTTCCACCCCCACCCGAGGAGCCTCCCGATGAGCCGCCGCCTGATCGCCACCCTCACCCTGGTCCTCGCCGCCGCCGGTCTCGGCGTCGCCACCACCGAGGCGCACGCCGCCCCCACCCCGGCTCCGGTCGTCCAGGTCGGTGTCGGTCAGGCCGACATCACGCCGTACACCGGCGGGTTCAAGGGCGGCTGGGCGTGCTCGTGCGCGAAGGCGCTCGGCCAGCAGACGCGCCTCTACGCCCACGCGGTCGTGCTGCAGCGCGGGAGCAGGAAGGTCGCGCTCGTCAGCGTGGACCTGTCCTTCTTCGGCAACGGCATGCTCGTCGATGCCGCACACCTGCTGGCGAAGCGCGGGTTCACGCCCCAGAACATCATCGTCTCGGCCACGCACACGCACGGGTCGCAGATGGGCTTCATGAACTACGGCGCCTACAACACGGTGCTGCCGAGCGTGGACAGCCTCGCGGACCTGTCGCTGCCGTCGACCCCGGCCGACCAGCCCATGTACAACCTGATGACCCGACAGCTGGCGACGGCCATCCGCCGCGCCGACGACGACCGCCGACCCGGCAGCATCGGCTGGGGCCACACCACGCTGTACGGCGTGACCCACAACCGCAGCCTCGAGGCGCACCTCGCGGACTACGGGATCATCGAGGCGCCCGGCACGGGCACCGTGAGCCAGGACCCGCACGGGTACGACGGCACGGTCGACCCGGCCGTCAACGTGCTCCGCGTCGACCAGCGGCGGGACGGGCGCTCCGTGCCGGTCGGTGTCTTCACGACGTTCGCCAACCACGGCACGATCGTCCAGCCGGACTTCGACTACTTCTCCGCCGACCACCAGGGTGCGGCCGAGCGGATCCTGTCGGCGCGGATCCGCAGCGCCGGCCACGTCCCCGCCTCCCAGCCGGTCGTGACCGCCTTCGCCAACTCCGACGCGGGCGACATGAGCTCGGGCCTGGTGCACCGCGGTCCGGCGTACGCCGACCGGATCGGTGCCGCCGAGGCGCAGGCCATGTTCCGGGCCTGGCGGGCGGCCGGCCGCTCGATGACGAGCACGCCGACGCTGGCGGTGCGCTGGACCCGGGTCTGCATGTGCGGGCAGACCGTCGACGGCCACCCGACCGACAGCAGCCCGGTCCTCGGGCTCGGCCAGGCGGCCGGGTCGGAGGAGGGGCGCACGATCCTCTACCAGCTCGGGCTGGCCCACGAGGGCGACCACCTGCCCGCGTCCGCCGGCGTCCAGGGCGACAAGGTGCAGCTGCTCAACGAGAAGGGCGAGATCCCCGACGCGCTGCCGCTGAGCGTGCTCCAGGTCGGTGACCGGATGCTCGTGACCTGGCCCGGCGAGGCCACGATCGGCGTCGGCGCGATGGTCCGCAGGGCGGTGCTCCCGATCGCGCAGCGCGCCGGCATGAAGGACGTCGTGTTCGTCGGCTACGAGGGCGAGTACTCCGACTACTGGACCACCCCGGCGGAGTACGAGCGGCAGCACTACGAGGGCGGCTCCACCGTGTTCGGCCAGTACTCCTCGCTCGTGCTGCGCGACGGCCTGGTCTGCCTCGCGCGCTCCCTGGTCGCGCGGAGGGCCGCCCCGGCGGCGTACCCCTCGGACCCGAACCAGGGGCTGCACCTCACCACGGCCGCGTACGCCGCCGGGGCAGCCTCCGGCGTACCGACACGCCAGCCCGCGACGACCGCGCGACTCGGCCACCCGACCTTCGCCTGGACCGGCGGCGGCGACGGTGCGGACCGACCGGTGGACCGGGCGTTCGTGACGGTGCAACGGTGGACCGCCGGTCGATGGACCCCCGTGGCCGACGACCTCGGCCTGCAGATGCTGTGGGGCGTGGACGACAAGGGCGCCTACACCGCCCAGTGGGAGATCCCGGTCTCCGCCCGCACCGGGCACTACCGGTTCGTCGTGACGGCCAAGCGCTACCGGCTCGCGTCCCACCCGTTCGCGGTGACGGCCGGTGCGATCCTCACGCCGGCGACCACCGGCGGCGTCGTGCGGCTGGCGCTCCCCGCGGCTGACGAGCGCGCCGACTGGACGCCCCGTCCCCGCTTCGCGACCGGCGGCCGGATCCGGTTCGTCGTCGACGGCCGTAGCGTGGTGGTCATGTCCACGACCACCGGGTTCGCGGTGCCCGCCGGCACGCACGTGTCGATCCCTGCCGGTGCCGCACGCGACCGGTACGGCAACACCAACCCGACCGCCGTCACGATCCGATGAGCCGATGACGACCGTCGAGGGGTTCAAGAAGGGCCGCGTCCCGCGCGAGGTGCGGGTGCGCCAGCTGCTCGACCACGCCGAGGAGCTGTTCCTCGCCGAGGGCTACGACGGCTTCTCCATCGAGGACCTGTGCCGGGCCGCCGGCGTCAGCCGCCCGGTGGTCTACGAGCACTTCGGCTCGAAGGAGGGCGTCTACCTGGCCTGCCAGCAGCGGGTGCGCGACGAGTTCGACGCGGCCGTCCGCACCGCGCTCGCCGGCACCGAGCTCGAGGAGACCATCCGCGAGCTGGCCGACGTCTACTTCGGCATGCTGGAGGCCGACCCCCGGCGCTGGCTGTTCGTCTTCGGGTCCACCTCGGGCTTCGCCGGGCCGATGGCCGAGAAGCTCTACGACATGCGGCTGGAGACCATCCGCGGGATCGCCGCGGTGGCCGCCGCGCTGCGCCCCGACCTCCCCGAGGAACAGGTGACCGCGATGGCCCACATGGTCTCGGGCGCGGGCGAGGAGCTCGGTCGCTGGTGGATGCGCAACCGGCACGTCCCCCGCGCGCGGATCGTCGACTACTACGTCGCCGGCACCCGGCTGCTGGCGACGGACGTCCCGCGCCTCTGATCTCGTTCCGCGAGACACGCGGGTGGCGGAACTCCTCGTCGAGAACGCATCTGCGCAGGTCAGCGGCCACTGAGAAGAAAATCCGGTGGCGCAATCGGCAGCGCTTTCACTAATGTCTATTGACTTAGTAGCGTTTAGCGCATGGATCCCGTTCGACCCCGCGCCGACCGCGCCCGCCAGGTCGCCGACGTGCTCCGGCGGCAGGTGCTCGCCGGGCACTTCGCGACCGCCCTCCCCTCCGAGGCCGAGCTGGTCGAGGAGTACGGCGCCACCCGCAACACCGTCCGCGAAGCGCTGGCCCTGCTCCGGGCCGAGGGGCTCGTCGAGCGCTGCCCCGGCGTCGGCACCACGGTCGTGGCCCACAAGCACAGCCACGGGCTGGAGCGGCTCCAGGGCCTGGGCGAGGTCTTCCACGGTCGCGGCACGATCCTCAACGAGGTCCGCGCGCTCAGCGTGGTCCGGCCCCCGGCCGCCGTGCGCGACCACCTCCGCCTGGGCGCCGACGACGAGGTCGTCTTCATCGAGCGGCTGCGGCGGCTCGACGGCGTACCCCTCAGCCTGGACCTGACCTACCTGTCGCCCGACGTCGGCCACCAGCTGCTCGGCCGCGACCTGGCGAACAACGACGTCTTCGCGCTCCTCGAGGAGGTGTCCGGACAGCGGCTCGGCCACGCCGACCTCGTGGTCGAGGCCGTGTCCGCGGACCCGCACAGCGCGGCCGTCCTCGACGTACCCCGTCATGCCGCGCTGCTCATGGTCGAGCGGCTCACCCACCTCGAGGACGGCCGCCCGGTCGACTTCGAGTTCATCCGGTTCCGCGGCGACCGACTCACCCTGCACGGCTCGACGAGCCGCCAACCCCGGGAGACCCCATGACCAAGTCGAGCTGCTCCGACGGCAGCGCCCAGATCCCCCTCGTCGACTTCCGCGCTCAGGTGCCGGTCTCGGTCGACCAGTCGCTGTGCATCGAGGGTTGCAACCTCTGCGTCCAGGTCTGCCCGCTCGACGCGCTGGCCATCGACCCGGAGACCAACAAGGCCTACATGCACGTCGACGAGTGCTGGTACTGCGGCCCCTGCGCCGACCGGTGCCCCACGGGCGCCGTCACCGTCAACATCCCCTACCTCCTGCGCTGACGCGCCTCATCCTCACCAAGGAGTCACCCGTGAAGCGCACCATCCCGTTGCTCACCGGCCTGCTCGCCACCGGTCTGCTCACCACCGCCCTGAGCGCCTGCTCGGTGGCCGGCGCGTCGTCCAACGCGGACGTGGTCGTGATCGGCTACCAGTCCAAGACGATCAACACCGTCACCGCCGGCACCCTGCTGCGTGAGCTCGGCTACTTCGAGGCCGACCTGAAGCAGATCGACCCGAACATCAAGGTCGAGTGGCAGGACTACGACACCGGCGCCCCGATCACCGCCCAGATGCTCGCGGGCAAGATCGACATCGGCTCGATGGGCGACTACCCGCTGCTCATCAACGGCTCGCGGGCCGGCACCGGTGCCGACGGCGACTCGCTGCTCTCGGTGACCGGCTACAACGCCAAGGGCGCGCTCAACGGCGTCGTGGTCGGCCCTGACTCCCCCGCGAGGACGCTCGCCGACCTCCAGGGCAGGAAGATCTCCGCCAGCGTCGGCTCGGCCGGCCACGGCACCCTCATCCAGGCGCTCACCCGGCTCGGCATCGACCCCACCACCGGGGTGACCGTCGAGAACCAGGACCCGCCGGTGGGTGCGTCCGCACTGCAGGCCGGCTCGGTCGACGCGGTCGCCCAGTTCGTGGCGTGGCCCGGCGTGCTGACGTTCCGTGACAACGCACGCCTCGTGTACGACGGCGGCGAGCTCGACCTGCCCACGCTGCACGGCACGGTCGTCCGCAACGCCTACGCGAAGGACCACCCCGATGTCGTCAACGCGTTCCTGCAGGCGCAGATCCAGGCGACGACGTACCTGCACGAGCACCCCGTCGAGGCCGCCGAGAAGGTCGCCGCGGCCACCGGCCTGCCGCCCGAGGTCGTCTACCTCTACAACGGCCGCGACGGCATCTCCACCTTCGACCCGACGATCAAGCCCGCGCAGGTCGCCGCACTGAAGCACGACGTTCCGTTCCTGAGGTCGATCGGCGTGCTCACCGACCCGGTCGACGTGGACAGCTTCGTGAACCCGGCCCTCATCAAGAAGGCGGTCGGATCGGCGTACGCCAAGGAGGCGGCGCGCACGAGCAACCCGGCCGCGATCACCGGCACCGACCGGGCCTGCCACACCACGATCACGGCCACGCCCGCCGACCAGGCGACGGCCGGCGAGGTGTGGGTCCAGGGTGAGGCCGAGCCGCGACCGGTCGCCGACGCCGACTGCCTGCTGAGGAACATCGCGCAGATCCAGGCCCGGGGCGGGACGATCCGGGCGTCGTACGTCGACGACACGCTGACCGGCACCCGCTGGTTCGCGGACCACATGGTCTGGCTGAGGAGGGGCAAGGACTTCCTGCCGTTCGCGACCCAGGAGTCGGCCGACACCTACGCGAAGGCGCACGCCGGCACCACCCCGACCACGTACGCCGACGCGGTGAAGGCCTCCTGATGAGCGCCCTCCTCGACGCACCGGAGGTCGCGCTCGACCTGGCCGCCGGCGTACCCGTGCCGGCCGCGCAGCAGCGCCGTCCCCACCTGCGCCGCTGGGCGGTGCGGATCGCCTCGGTCGCCGCGGCGATCGGGATCTGGCAGCTGCTCACCGCGAACCACGTCGTCCTCTGGCTGCGCTTCAACCGGCTCCCGGGTCCGGTCGACGTGCTCGACGCGTTCCGCGCACAGCTCGGCACGAGCCTCTACTACGAGGACGTGCTGCAGAGCCTGGTCCGGATCCTGTCCGGCTTCGCGATCGCCTCCCTGCTCGGCGTGACGCTCGGCATCGTGCTGGCCCGCTCGGAATGGGCGAGCGACCTCCTCCAGCCGTTGCTCGAGATCGCCCGCCCGATCCCGGCCATCGCGCTGGTGCCGGTCGCGATCCTGCTGTTCCCCACCAGCGAGCAGGGCATCGTCTTCATCACCGCCACCGCCGCGTTCTTCCCGATCCTGGTGAGCACCCGGCACGCGGTCCGCGCGCTGCCGGTCGTGTGGGAGGACGCCCTGCTGACCATGGGCGCCTCACGGCTGCGGGTGCTGTGGTCGGTGGTCCTCCCGGGCATCGTGCCCGGCATCTTCAGCGGCCTCTCGGTCGGCATGGGCGTCGCGTGGATCTGCGTGATCTCTGCCGAGATGATCTCCGGCGACTTCGGCCTGGGCTACCGCACCTGGCAGGCGTACACGATCGTCGACTACCCGCACGTGCTGGTCGGCATGTTGTCCATCGGCGCCATCGGCTGGATCACCTCCAGCTGCGTCGAGCTGATCGGCCGACGGCTGACCCGCTGGCTCTCGTCCGAGCAGAGGAGCGCCCGATGAGCGCCACGAACGCCACCACTGCCGCCTCCGTCACCGTCGACTCCGTCTCGCTGGGGTACGCCGGCGAGCGGATCGTCTCCGGCCTCGACCTCAGCGTCCGGGCCGGCGAGATCCTCGTCGTGCTGGGCCACTCCGGGTGCGGGAAGTCCACCCTGCTGCGGGCGATCTCCGGTCTGGTGCCGCCGATCGACGGCACCCTGCGCGCCGGCACCGACCGGATCACCGGGCCCGGTGCCGACCGCGCGCTCGTCTTCCAGGAGGACGCCCTGCTCCCCTGGCGCAGCGCGCGCCGCAACGTCGAGCTCGCGCTCGCCGTGCAGGGCGTCCCGCGCGCCGAGCGCCGGCGCCGGGCCGCGGAGTGGCTGGAACGGGTCGGCCTGACCCGGTTCGCCGACCGGCTCCCCGGCCAGCTCTCCGGCGGCATGCGCCAGCGCGTGCAGCTCGCCCGCGCCCTGGCCGCACGGCCCGCGGTCATCTGCATGGACGAGCCGTTCGGCGCGCTCGACGCGCAGACCCGCGCCTCCATGCAGCGGCTGCTCATCGAGGCCTGGCAGGCGTCCGGCTGCACGGTCGTGTTCGTGACCCACGACGTCGACGAGGCGCTGACCCTCGGCGACCGGGTCGTCGTGCTCGGCCAGCACGGCATCGTCTCCGAGCACACCGTGGAGCACCCACGCGACCCCGCGAACCCGCCCGGGCCCGGCGTACGGGCCGAGATCCTGGCGAACCTCGCCACCACCCACTCCCTGGCTCCCGTGCTCGAGAGGACAAGCGCATGACCGCCTTCACCGCTCCCCCGGTCACCGAGCGTCGCGAGATCGACTGCGACGTCCTGGTCATCGGTGGCGGCACCGCCGGCACGATGGCCGCCATCACGGCCGCCGAGGCGGGAGCCCGCGTCGTGCTCCTGGAGAAGGCGCACGTGCGGCACTCCGGCTCGCTCGCCATGGGCATGGACGGCGTCAACAACGCCGTCATCCCGGGCAAGGCGACGCCCGAGGACTACGTCGCCGAGATCACCCGCGCCAACGACGGCATCGTCAACCAGCGCACGATCTGGCAGACCGCGAGCCGCGGCTTCGCCATGGTGCAGCGCCTGGAGAAGTACGGCGTGAAGTTCGAGAAGGACGAGCACAACGAGTACGCCGTGCGCCAGGTCCACCGCTCCGGCAAGTACGTGCTGCCGATGCCCGAGGGCAAGGACGTCAAGAAGGTCCTCTACCGGGTGATGCGCCAGCGCCACATCCGCGACCTGCTCCAGATCGAGAACCGGGTGATGCCGGTGCGCGTGCTCACCGTCGACGGTCGCGCTGCCGGCGCGGTCGGCTTCGACACCCGCTCCGGCGAGCTCGTCACGGTCTCCGCGGGCGCCGTCGTGCTCGCGACAGGTGCCTGCGGCCGGCTCGGTCTGCCGGCCAGCGGCTACCTCTACGGCACCTACGAGAACCCCACCAACGCCGGCGACGGCTACGCGATGGCCTACCACGCCGGCGCGGAGCTGAGCGGCATCGAGTGCTTCCAGATCAACCCGCTGATCAAGGACTACAACGGTCCCGCGTGCGCGTACGTCGCCAACCCCTTCGGCGGCTACCAGGTCAACGCCGAGGGCAAGCGCTTCGTCGACTCCGACTACTGGTCGGGGCAGATGATGGAGGAGGTCAAGCGCGAGATCGACTCGGCGCGCGGCCCGATCTACCTCAAGCTCAGCCACTTGCCGGACGAGACGATCTCCACGATCGAGGGGATCCTGCACCACACCGAGCGCCCGACCCGCGGCACCTTCCACGAGGGCCGTGGCCACGACTACCGCACACGCGACATCGAGATGCACATCTCCGAGATCGGCCTGTGCGGCGGGCACTCCTCCTCGGGCGTGTGGGTGGACGAGAACGCCGAGACCACCGTCCCCGGCCTGTACGCCGCCGGCGACCTGGCCTGCGTGCCGCACAACTACATGATCGGCGCGTTCGTGTTCGGCGACCTCGCCGGCTCGCACGCGGCGTCCCACGGCGTGCTGCCCGCGGCGCTGCCCGAGGACCAGATCGCCGACGCCCACGCGCTGATCTACCGGCCGCTGCGCAACCCGGACGGGCCGCCCCAGCCGCAGGTCGAGTACAAGCTGCGCCGCTTCGTCAACGACTACGTCGCTCCCCCGAAGACCGCGCACAAGCTGGAGATCGCGATCGAGTCGTTCACCCGGATGGAGGCGGACCTGGCCGAGATGGGCGCGCGCACGCCGCACGAGCTGATGCGCTGCGCGGAGGTCTCCTTCATCCGCGACTGCGCCGAGCTCGCCGCGCGGGCGTCGCTGGTGCGCGAGGAGAGCCGCTGGGGGCTCTACCACGACCGCGCGGACATCCCCCAGCGCGACGACGACAACTGGTTCTTCCACCTCAACGTCCGGCAGCGGGCCGACGGCGGCATGGAGTTCGTCCGCCGTCCGGTGGCCGACTACCTGGTCGACGTCCCGGAGATCGAGGTCCCCGCGCCGGTCGAGGTCGGGGTCATCGCCAGCCTGGACCCCACGAGTCGTCATGCCCACACCGGGCCCCAGGCAGGCCCCACCATGACGACCCGAGGGTCTCGGTCGCCACGGATCCTGGAGCTGCTCGCGCTCGCCGAGTCGGGGCCCACCGGAGCGGAGCTCGAGCCGTTCCTCGCCGACGAGGACCCCGAGGTACGGCGTACCGCCATCGCGACGGTGACCGAGGTCGTCCCGGCCGACACCGGCGTGCTGCTCGCGACCGCGGCCACCGACCCCGCCGAGGAGGTACGCCGGGCGGCGGCGGTCGCCCTGCGCGAGCTGGTCGAGGTGCTGCCGGCCGAGCCGGCCCTCGCCGATGCGCTCGCACCCGCGCTCGCCGGACCCGACCCGGTCGTCCGTGCCGCGGTGCTCGACGTGCTGCGGGCGCTGGACCTGGGCGACAGCGCGCTGTTCCGCGGCGCCCTCGAGGACGTCGACGCGGGCGTCCGGCTGCAGGCCGTGCGCGGCCTGGTCAACCAGGACGACGCGGCCGGCGTCGCGGTCGCCGCGGCCGACGGGTCGCGCGAGGTCCGCGTGGCCGTGGCCCACGGGCTCGGCCGTCTCGCGTCACCCGCGAGCGCCACCACGCTGCTCGCCCTCGCCGCCGACGCGGACCTGCTGGTGCGGGCCGCCGCCCTCGAGGCGGCGGCCGGCGTCAGCGATCCCGCCCTCGCGGCGGCCGCGGCCGACGGCATCGCCGACCCGGCCTGGCAGGTGCGCACCGGTGCCGCCCGCGGACTCGCCGGCGCCGCACCCGACCTGGCTGCGCCGCACCTGCTCACCGCCCTCGGCGACGACCACCTCGACGTGCGCAAGGCGGCGGTGATCGCGCTGCGCGGGTTCACCGACCGCGCCGACGTACGGGACGGGTTGGAGACCGCGACCAAGGACGTCGACGCCGACGTGCGGGGCTACGCACGGCGGATCCTGGCAGGACGGGGACCCGCATGAGGATCGTCGTCATCGGCGCCGGACCGGCCGGTGCGCTGACCGCCCTGCACCTGGTCGAGCAGGTGCCCGGTCCGCTCTCCGTCACGCTGGTCGACCCCGCGGAGAGGTGGGCGCGGGGTGCGGCCTTCGGGACGGCCGACGAGCGACACCTGCTCAACATCCCCGCCTCGCGGATGAGCGCGTACCCCGACGACCCCACGCACTTCGTGGAGTGGCACCGGGGGACGCACGGCCCGACCCCGCCGTACTCCTTCCTCCCCCGCGGGCGCTTCGGCGACTACCTGGCATCCACGCTGGAGCGAGCGATCGCGGCGTCCGGCGTCGACGTCGAGCACCTGCGCGCCCTGGCCACCGGGATCGATCGCGACGGGCAGGGCGCGGTGGTCCGGATCGGGGACCCCCGCGGGCTGGCCGCCGACGCGGTCGTCGTGGCCACCGGGTTGCCGGCAGCGGGCGTCGACTGGGCACCGGCAGCGCTCGTCGCGTCTCCCCGGTTCGTCGCGGATCCCTGGGCGCCCGGCGCGCTGGAGGAGGTACGCCGGGGCGACGGCGACGTGCTGCTCGTCGGCACCGGTCTCACGATGGTCGACGTCGCCCTCACCCTCGCCCCGACCGGTCGCCGGCTGCGGGCGATCTCGCGCAGCGGTCGGCTCCCCGCCCGCCACGCCGACCGTCCGGTCACCCCCGAGCTGCCCGACATCACCGGGTGGGGCCGCAGCCTCGCCGTGATCCGCGAGCACGCGCACGCCCACGTCGCCGCGGCTCGACGGACCTACGGCGACTGGCGGCCCGGGGTCGACGGGCTGCGGCACCGGATCAGCGAGCTCTGGGGCCGACTCGACGAGTCCGACCGCGCGGCGTTCCTGGTCCGCGACGCGGCTCGCTGGAACGGCGTACGCCACCGGATCCCGCCCACCTCGGCGGCCACCCTGGCGCTGCTGCAGGAGACCGGGCAGCTCACGATCGAGGCCGGCGAAGCCTCCGCGGTCGGCACCGACGGCTGGGTGGTCAACTGCACCGGCCCGCGGCCCGACGTACGGACCCTCGGGAATCCGCTCCTCGACGACCTGCTGCGCCCGCGCCCCGACGGCGCCCTCGCCTGCGTCGCCACCGCGGGGATGGGCGTGCGCACCGCGGACGGCCGGCTCGGCGACGCCCCGATCTGGGTCCTGGGCGCCCTGCGACGGGGCGAGCTCTGGGAATCCACGGCGGTTCCGGAGATCCGTGCCCAGGCCGCCTCGATCGCCTCCGCGATCGGTGGTCTAGTCCAGTGTTTGCCGATCGCCGCAGGGGATACAACTCCCTCGACAGTCCACTGACTTCTGGGGAGAGACACGCATGATCCGAACTTCTGTGCGCCTTCGCCGCGCCATGGTCGCCCTGACCCTGACGGCCGCGGCGGCCAGTACCGCCGTGGGCATGGCCGGCCCCGCCTCCGCGCGCACCTCGTCGACCTGCACGCCGGTCGCCACGATCACGGTCAACAGCAAGACGACCACCCAGGTGGTCCGGTACGGCGACTACGTCGACGTCACCGCGCAGGTCGCCGCCAACTGCACCGGCGGCTCGTACAACCCGACGACCCCGCTCTACGGGACCCTGCAGATCCAGCGCAGCTACGACAACGTCCACTGGAGCACGGTCTCCACCGGTTCCACCGCGGGCTACGCCTACATCTCCGGCACCAACGTGGCGCCGAAGGTGGCCGGGTTCCGCGCGGTGTACACCGGCGGCACCGACCCGACCTACGGCGACACCTACAGCAGCAGCACCTCCTCCACGATCCTGGTGGGCGTGTACCGCAAGACCTCCTACACGTGGAAGTCGGTGCGGCGCGCCGTCCGCTACAACTGGAAGATCGCGCCCACGGCGAGCATCAGCGGCCTCAACGCGGTCTTCTTCAAGAAGACCGCCACCGGCTGGAAGCGGGTCAAGGCGATCCGGGTGAGCTCGACCGGGCACGTCATCGTCACCTTCGGGGTCGGCACCTACAAGATGCAGCTGCCCACCGCGCGCGGCCTCATCGCGTCGTACGTGAAGTTCCGCGTCACGCGCTACTGACCACACCTTTCGACGAGCGGAGCCCCGGGTAGGACCTACCCGGGGCTCCGTCGTCTCACGGGCCGTGCGCCCGACGGACAAACTCTGGCCGTTCCGCCGCGAAGACCCCGCGTCTGGGGTCATCATGGCGACGGCATCCCTCCACAGGCTGCGATCGGGCGTTCCCCGGAACCGGTGCCGGCTCCTGACCGCATCTCGACCCTGGGGAGACCCTCGATGACCGTTCCTTCGCTCCGCCGCCTGCGCAGCACCGCTGTTGCGCTCGCCCTCACTGCCGCCGCGACCGGCACCGCGGTCGCGGTCGCCGGCCCGGCGCACGCCACCGGCGCGTCCTGCTCGACGACCTCGACGCTCACGATCAACGGCAAGACCGCGCCGAACAACGGGACGATCACCGAGGTCGTGAAGTACGGCGCCTCGATCACCGTTTCCAGCACGGTGTCGCTGGGCACCTGCTCCGGAGGCGTCGCGCCGACCACCGTCGACGCCGGCACCCTGGCCATCGAGCGCAGCGCGGGCATCGACGGACCGTGGACGGTCGTCACGTCGGTCGACGTCAGCACCGGCATGACCACGGTCGCCGCGGCGGGCATCTCCGGCAAGGCCTTCCTGCCGGGCCAGATGCTGTTCCGCGCCCACTTCACCGGCGCCACCAGCCCCGAGCCCGCGGGCGACACCTTCACCGACTCCTACGCCTTCGGCTGGGGGGTCCCGGTCCGGGTCACGACCCTGGTCAGCAAGCACTGCACGACCACCGGCTGCACCGATACCCGCAGGATCGCTCCGGCCGCGAGCATCGCGGGCCTGCACGTCACGATGAAGCGTTGGGTGGACGGCGTCCTGACGACCGTGGGGGTCCGCAAGGTCAGCTCCACCGGGCTGTTCACCTTCACCTTCCGGCGCGGTACGACGCTGGTGGCGATCCCGCAGGCGCGCGGCTACGCCGGCAGCTTCCTCAAGGTGACCGTCACCCGCTGACGACCACTCGACCTCCGGACGTCGTGGCCTCAGGCCACGGCGTCCGGCCCTTTCTCGAGCAGGACGACGAACGCCGCCTCGTCCAGGATCCGCAGCCCGAGCTCCTCGGCCTTGGCCGCCTTGGAACCGGCGTTCTCCCCCACCACCACGAAGTCGGTCTTCTTCGACACCGAGCCCGCGGCCTTGCCGCCGCGGGTGATGATGGCCTCCTTCACCGAGTCGCGGGTGAAGCCCTGCAGGCCGCCGGTCACGACGATCGTGAGCCCCTCGAGGGTCTGCTCGATCGACTCGTCGCGCTCGTCGGCCATGCGTACTCCGGCGGCGGCCCACTTGTCGACGATCTCCACGTGCCAGTCGACGCCGAACCACTCGGTGACGGCCTCGCCGATCACCGACCCCACGCCCTCGGTGTCGGCGAGCTCGGCCGGCGTGGCCGCGCGGATCGCGTCCATCGAGCCGAACCGCGCCGCGAGCGCACGCGCCGCGCTCGGGCCGCAGTGCCGGATGGAGAGGCCGACCAGGACCCGCCAGAGCGGTGCGTCCTTGCTGCTCTCGAGGTTGGCCAGCAGCTTCTCCGCGTTGGCGGTCAGGACCCGCTCGCCGGCGCCCGCCTCCCGCTCGGCCTTCTTCGCGGCGCGGGTGAACAGCGGCGTGGCCAGCAGCTTCTCGGGCGTCAGGTCGAAGACGTCGCCCTCGTTGGCGACCGCGCCGGACTGGTGCAGCGCGATGGCGGCCTCCCAGCCGAGGCCCTCGATGTCGAAGGCGCCGCGGCCGGCCACGTGGTTGATCCGCTCGACGACCTGCGCCTCGCAGTCGCGGTGGTTGGGGCAGCGCCGGTCCTTGTCGCCGGCCTTCTGCTCCACCAGCTCGGTGCCGCAGGCCGGGCAGGTCGTGGGCGGCACCCACGCCGGCAGCCCCTCGGGCCGCAGCGCCAGCACCGGCCCGAGGATCTCCGGGATCACGTCGCCCGCCTTGCGCAGGATGACGGTGTCACCGGGCCGCACGTCCTTGCGGGCCACTTCGTAGAAGTTGTGCAGGGTCGCCATCTCGACGGTAGACCCGGCGACCTTGGTCGGCTCCATCACGCCGAACGGGGTCACCCGGCCGGTGCGGCCGGTGTTGACCTGGATGTCCAGCAGCTTGGCGTGGACCTCCTCGGGCGGGTACTTGTACGCGATCGCCCAGCGCGGCGCACGCGACGTGCTGCCCAGCGAGCGCTGGGTCGCGACGTCGTCGACCTTGACCACGACGCCGTCGATCTCGTGGTCGAGCACGGCGGTGTCGTGCCGGTGCTCGCCCCAGTAGTCGATGTAGTCGCGCACCTCCGCGACGCTGCCGAGCACCTTCACCTTCTCGGAGACGGGCAGGCCCCACGCGGCGAGGGCGGCGTACGCCTGCGACTGGGCGGTGGGCTCGAAGCCGTCGCGCGCACCGATGCCGTGGCAGACCATGGTGAGGTTGCGTGACGCGGTGACCCGCGGGTCCTTCTGCCGCAGGGAGCCGGCCGCGGTGTTGCGGGCGTTGGCGTAGAGCGGCTTGCCGGCGGCGAGCTGCTCCACGTTGATCCGCTCGAAGGTCGCGGTCGGCAGGTAGACCTCGCCGCGCACCTCGACCAGCGCCGGGACCGGGAACTCCTGCGTGCCGGTCAGCCGCCGCGGCACCGCGGCGATCGTCTCGACGTTGGGTGTGACGTCCTCGCCGGTCGTGCCGTCGCCGCGGGTGAGCGCACGGGTCAGCACCCCGTCGGTGTAGAGCAGGTTGATGGCGAGGCCGTCGACCTTGAGCTCGCACAGCAGCGCCGGCGTCCGGCCGGTCTCGCGGAGGACCCGGTCGAACCAGGCCTCGAGCTCCTCGGAGCTGAACGCGTTGTCGAGCGACTCCATCCGCTGGAGGTGGTCGTACGCCGTGAAGTCGGTGTACGCCTTGCCCATCACCCGCTGCGTGGGGCTGTCCGGGGTGATCAGCGCCGGGAACTGCTCCTCGACCGCGCGGAGGTCGGTGAGGAGAGCGTCGTACTCGGCGTCGGTGAGGGGCGAGCTGCCGTCGCGGTAGTAGGCGTCGGACGCCGCCTCGATCTCCGCCACCAGACGGGCGTGCTCGCGCTCCGCCTCTCCGACGCTCCCGACCTCGTCCGCACTCATGGGCCCCATCTTGCCGTCCCGCGCCGACACCGCGGCAGCCGCCTCACGGCGAGGAAGAGCAAGGAATTCCGACTTGCCAGGAATGAAACGGGTCCGTACCATCGTTTGAAACGAAACCGTACCGTTTCATCTGTTCGACGATCAGGGAAGGAGGCCACCGTGTCCCCCCGCAAGCTCATCGCGCAGGCCCGTCCCCGGGTCGAGGGCGACCGCGAGCAGGAGATCTTCGACGCCGCGCTCGCGATCCTGGTCGACGTCGGCTACGACCGCCTGACCATGGACGCCGTCGCCTCGAAGGCGAAGGCGTCGAAGGCCACGCTCTATCGGCGGTGGAGCAGCAAGGCTGCCCTCGTCATCGACGCGCTGGTCCAGCACAAGGAGCCGCTCGTCGCTCCCGCCGACACCGGCAGCCTGCGCGGCGACCTGCTCGCCACGTTCTGCGCTCCCGGCGGTCTCACCGACCACAACCAGACGGCGATGCTCGGCGCGGTCATCACCGCGACCGGCCGCGACGCCGACTTCGCGGCGGCGTTCCGCGAGAAGTTCATCGGCCCCAAGCTCGAGGTCGGCCGCGAGATCTACCGGCGTGCCGCGGCACGCGGCGAGATCCGCGACGACATCGACATCGACCTCGTCGCCGCCGCTCTCCCCGGGATCGTCCTGCACCGGATGTTCCTGCTGGGCGAGGCCCCGAACCAGGACCTGATCGCGCGTGTCATCGACCAGGTCATCCTCCCGGCCGCCACGAACGGCTGACCCCTCCACCCTCCTCACACCCAAGGAATGCAATGACCAACGTCGAATCCCTCGACCCGGCAGGGGTCACGACCACCTCTGCCGAGGCAGAGGCTCCGGCCGTCCCGCACGGCGGGCTGGCCCTCGTCCTGATCCTCACCGCGCAGCTGATGGTGGTGCTCGACGGCACCATCGCCAACATCGCGCTCCCCTACATCGGCACCGACCTCAACATCACCGAGGCCAACCTGACCTGGATCGTGACCGGCTACGCGCTGGCCTTCGGCGGGCTGCTCCTGCTGGGTGGCCGCCTCGGTGACCTCTACGGCCGCCGCCGCCTCTTCATGTCCGGCCTCGCGACCTTCGCGATCGCCTCCCTGCTCGGCGGCCTCGCCCAGAACGAGGCCATGCTGATCGGCTCGCGTGCCCTCCAGGGTGTCGGTGCCGCGCTCGCCGCTCCGGCAGCCCTCGCGCTCATCACGACCACCTTCCCGGCCGGTCCGCAGCGCAGCCGCGCCATGGCGGCGTACGCCACCATGTCCGGCGTCGGTGCCGCCATCGGCCTGATCCTCGGCGGCTGGCTCACCGGCCTCCACTCGGCCTTCGGCCTGGACGTGCACGGCTGGCGGATGACCTTCCTCATCAACGTCCCGATCGGCCTGGCCGCCGCCGCCCTCGCCCCACGCGTGCTCAAGGAGTCCGAGACGCACGCCGGCGAGCTGGACGTCCCTGGCGCCATCACCGGCACCCTGGGCCTGCTCAGCATCGTCTTCGGCCTCTCGCGCGCCGGCGAGGCGGCCTACGGCTGGGGCAACTGGCAGACGCTGACCTCGCTTGCCGCCGGCATCGCGCTGCTCGCCGCGTTCGTCACCATCGAGACGCGGGTCGAGCACCCGCTGCTGCCGATCCGCATCTTCGCGAACCGCACCCGGGCGACCAGCTTCGTCGCGATGATGATCGCGCCCGCGGCGATGATGGCGATGTTCTTCTACCTGAGCCAGTTCATCCAGCAGATCATGGGCTACAGCTCGCTGCACGCCGGCTTCGCGTTCCTGCCGTTCTCCTTCGGCATCGTCATCGGCGCGGGCATCTCGTCCAACCTGGTGAGCCGGATCGACCCGCGATTCATCGCCGGCACCGGCACGCTGCTCGCCGCCGTGGCGCTGTTCATGTACTCGCGGATCCCGGTCCACAACTCCGCCTCGGACGTGCTGCACGCCATGGGCAGCGGTCAGCCGATCGGCAACGACATCAGCTACTGGGGCCACGTGTTCCCGTGGATCGTCGTGATGTCGATGGGCATGGGCCTGGTGTTCGTGCCGCTCATGCAGACCGCCATGCACCACATCGAGGCGGCCGACTCGGGCATCGGCTCGGGCGTGCTCAACACGATGCAGCAGGTGGGAGGCGCCATCGGCGTCGCCGCCCTGAGCACCGTCGCGCTGCATTTCTCGAACGCGACCAGGGCGGACCTCTCCGGTCCGGTCGCGGCCGGCCTCACCAAGGCCGGGGTCAACCCGTCCGGCACGGTGCCCGGCACCCACATCTCGTTCCTCGACGCGGCGCTGTTCCAGGGCAGCTTCCCCGACGGCGCGCTGCACGCGTTCGTCGTGGCCGCCGCGCTGATGGTCGCGGCCTCCGCGGTGATCTGGGCGTTCCTCAACGTCAAGCACACCGAGCTCGCCACCGACGGCCCCGAGGGCGTGCACGTGGGCTGAGGCCCTCACGACCCCGCGTCACTGACGAGCGGCCCGGACCACCCTCTCGAGGGCGGTCCGGGCCGTTGCCATGTCGGCACCGGCCAGACCGCACGCGGGGCTGAGCAGCAGCTGGTCCCCGACCACGTCCGGGTCGAGACCGAGCATGTCGAGCCAGCGCAGCACCGAATCGACGACCTGCTTGTCCGTGGGCAGCGGTGTGGACGTGGGTACGGCGCCCAGCACGACCGTGCCGCCGGACTCCATCGTCTCCGCGAGCGCGTCGCGGCCGTCGGCGTCCAGCTGGGCGAGGTCGACCATCACCCCGGTGGCGCCGGCACCGCGGAGCAGCCCGATGGGCGCAGCGGGCGCGCAGCAGTGCACCCACACGTCGGCGCCCCCGGCCGCGATCACCCAGCCCAGTGCCTCGCTGGCCTCGGGCGGATGGATCGCCCGGTGCTTGCCGAACCCCGACGCGGTCGGGATGCGGGCGCCCAGCACCGCCGGCAGCGCGGGCTCGTCGAGCTGGAGCACGATGCGAGCGGCGTCCGGCAGGCGTCGTCGTACGTCGGCGAGGTGCTCCTCCACCGCGACGGCCAGCGCCTGCGCCAGCTCGCGGCGGGCGCCGTGGTCGGCGAGGACCTTGTCGCCGCGGGGCCGCTCGACCGTGGCCGCGAGCGTCCAGGGACCGACGACCTGGACCTTGACGTCGCCGGTGAGACCGGCGGCCTGCTCCTCGAGCGTGTCCAGGTCCTGGGCGAGCAGGCTGCGCGCCCGCCGCTGGTCGAGGGCCGGTGCGCCGGAGGTGCCGGTCAGCCGCCAGCCGTTGGGCTGCAGGTCGGCGTCGAGCTCCCCGAGCAGGCCGACCGTGCGGCCGATCATGCCGGCGGGGGTTCCGCGACCGGGCACCTCGGGCAGGAACGGCAGCTGGTCGGCAAGCTCCCCGAGCACGATCCGCAGCGCCTCGTCGAAGTCGCGCTGGTCCTCGCCCGGGAACGAGCCGACGCCGGTCGCCCTCACGCGCCGACCCGCCGCGTGGCCGAGATCGTGGCGGACCCGACCACCCGGCTCCCGTCGTACACGACGACGGCCTGGCCGGCCGCGACGCCGTACGCCGGGTCCAGCAGCTCGACCTCGAGACCCGTCTCGGTCACGACGACCGTGGCCCGGTGCTCGGCACCGTGGGCACGGAGCTGGACGGTCACCGACTCCCCCGCGAGCCGCCTGCCTGCCGGCAGGCAGGCGCCGCACCAGCGGGGGTCGACACCGCTCAGCCCGGTGATGGCCAGGTGCTCGTGCGGGCCCACCGTGACGGTCGCGGTGACCGGCTCGATGTCGAGCACGTAGCGCGGACGCCCGTCGGCGGCGGGCCGCCCCAACCGCAGGCCGCGGCGCTGGCCGATGGTGAACCCGAAGGTCCCCTCGTGGTCGCCGACGACCTCCCCCGCCTCGTCCACGATCGGGCCGGGCACCAGCGAGGGCAGCGACGGGTCGCGGTCGGCCAGCTTCTCGCGCAGCCAGCCGGCGTTGTCGCCGTCGGCGACGAAGCAGATGTCGTGGCTGTCCGGCTTGTCGGCGACGAGCAAGCCGCGCCGAGCGGCCTCCTCGCGGACGGCCGGCTTGGCGGTGTCGCCGAGCGGGAACAGGGAGTGGCGCAGCTGGCGCTCGTCGAGCACCCCGAGCACGTAGCTCTGGTCCTTGCCGTGGTCGACCGCACGGTGCAGCTCGATGCCGCCATCGGCGGTGTGCTCGAGCCGCGCGTAGTGGCCGGTCGCCACCGCGTCGAAGCCCAGCGCGAGCGCCCGGTCGAGGACGGCCTCGAACTTGATCTTCTCGTTGCAGCGCAGGCAGGGATTGGGGGTCTGCCCGGCGGCGTAGGTTTCCATGAAGTTCTCGACCACGTCGGCGTGGAACCGGTCGGACAGGTCCCAGACGTAGAACGGGATCCCGATGACGTCGGCGGCGCGCCGCGCGTCGTTGCTGTCCTCGATCGTGCAGCAGCCGCGGGCGCCGGTGCGGTAGCTCTTCGGGTTGCGCGAGAGCGCCAGGTGGATGCCGGTGACGTCGTGGCCCGCCTCGACGGCGCGGGCGGCCGCCACGGCGGAGTCCACCCCGCCGGACATCGCGGCGACGACCCTCATGCGCGGGCGGCGCGGGCGCGCTGGACGCACCCGCCGATCGCGGCGACGACCGCGTCCACGTCGGCCTCGGTGGTGGTGCGGCCGAGGCTGAAGCGCAGCGAGCTGCGGGCGGTCGCGCTGTCGCGACCCATCGCGAGCAGCACGTGCGACGGCTGGGGTACGCCGGCGGAGCAGGCCGACCCCGTCGAGCACTCGATGCCCTGGGCGTCGAGCAGCATCAGCAGCGAGTCGCCCTCGCAGCCCGGGAAGGAGAAGTGGGCGTTCCCGGGCAGGCCGTCGCCCCCGTTGACCTCGGCGTCCGGCACAGCCGCGAGGACGCCCTCGACGAGCCGGGCGCGCAGGGCGGCGAGCCGCTCGGCGTACTCCGGCTGCTGCTCGACCGCGGCCGCCACGGCCGCCGCGAAGCCCGCCACCGCGGGCGCGTTGAGGGTGCCGCTGCGGATCTCGCGCTCCTGGCCGCCGCCGTGCAGCAGCGCGGTGAGCTGCGCCTCCCGGCGTACGACGAGCGCGCCGACCCCCTGCGGGCCGCCGAGCTTGTGACCGGTCAACGACAGGGCGTCGACGCCCGAGGCCGCGAAGTCCACCGGCACCACGCCGACCGCCTGCACGGCGTCGGTGTGGACCGGGATGCCGTGTGCCGCCGCGATGGCGACCACGTCGCTGACCGGCTGCAGCGTGCCGACCTCGTTGTTCGCCCACATGACGCTGATCAGTGCCACCGAGGCGGGGTCCCGCTCGACGGTGGCGCGCAGCGCGTCGAGGTCGAGACGACCGGCCGCGTCGACGGGCAGCAGCTCGGCCGTGGCGCCCTCGTGCTCCTCGAGCCACTCCAGCGAGTCGAGCACGGCGTGGTGCTCGACCGACGTCGAGAGGACCCGCACGCGAGCCGGGTCGGCCGCGTGGCGCGCCCAGTACAGGCCCTTCACGGCGAGGTTGTCGGCCTCGGTGCCGCCGGAGGTGAACACGACCTCGCCGGGCCGGCAGCCGAGCGCGCGGGCCAGGGTCTCGCGCGACTCCTCGACGACGCGGCGGGCGCGCCGCCCGGACGCGTGCAGCGAGCTCGCGTTGCCGACGTCGCGCAGGTGCGCGGTCATCGCCTCGATCGCCGCGTCCACCATGGGCGTGGTGGCGGCGTGGTCCAGGTAGACGGTGCGGGCTGTCATGTCAGCGTCCAGCGTACGGCCGACCGCTCAGAGCAGCACGAGGGCGTCGCGGTGGACGACCTCGCGGATGCCCTGGGCCCCGAGCCGCGCGGCGAGCTCCGTGGAGTCGAAGTTGACCAGGCCCCGGGCGACGGTCACACCGTCGGGGCCCACGATCTCGACCGGGTCTCCCGCGGTGAAATCGCCGTCGACCTGGGTGACGCCCGCCGCCAGCAGCGACGCGCGTCGTTCGACGACCGCCCGCACGGCACCGGCGTCGAGCACCAGGGTGCCCTTCGCGTCGGAGGCGTGGCGCAGCCACAGCAGCCGGCTCGGGCGCCGCTTGCCGGTCGGGTGGAACAGCGTGCCGACCTGCTCCCCCGCCAGCGCGGCACCGGCCAGGGCTGCCGAGGTGAGCACCACCGGGATGCCGGAGCTGGTCGCGATGGCGGCTGCCTCCACCTTCGTGGTCATGCCACCGGTCCCGACACCCGCGGCGCCGGCGCTGCCGATCGTCACCGCGTCGAGGTCGCGCTGGCCGCGGACCTCGGGGATCAGCCGCGTGCCCGGCCGGCTCGGCGGACCGTCGTACAGGCCGTCGACGTCGGAGAGCAGCACCAGGAGGTCCGCGTGCGCGAGGTGGGCCACGAGTGCCGCGAGCCGGTCGTTGTCACCGAACCGGATCTCGTGGGTGGCGACGGTGTCGTTCTCGTTCGCGATGGGGAGCACGCCGAGCTCGAGCATCTTGGTGATGGTCTGCTGGGCGTTGCGGTAGTGCGCGCGCCGGCTCACGTCGTCGACGGTGAGCAGCACCTGCCCTGCGGTGATGCCGTGGCGCGCGAGCTCCTCGGTGTAGCGGTGGACGAGGAGCCCCTGCCCCACCGCCGCGGCCGCCTGCTGGTCGGCGAGCCCCTTGGGCCGGCGCCGCAAGCCGAGCGGCGCGAGCCCGGCCGCGATCGCACCGGACGACACCAGCACGACCTCGGTGCCGCGCTCCCGCGCCTGCGCCAGCACGTCGACCAGCGCACTCACCCGGTCCGGATCGATGCCGCCGGCGGCGGTCGTCAGCGACGACGAGCCGACCTTGACGACGACCCGCGTCGCACCGGTGACGGCAGACCGCAGGTCAGTCGTCATGACCGTCACCCGGGTCGGACTCGAGCCAGTCCGCGTCCGGGTCGTCCGCGGAGCCGATCTCGTAGGCCATCGGGCCGTACTCGTCGGGACGGTCGATGCGGCGGGCCACGTCGGCGCGCGTCTCGCTCTCGCCGCGCTCCGGCATCTGCTCCTGGATCTCGCGACGCCGCTGGGCGGCCGGCCGGTCCTCGGCGAACCGGTGGTCCTCGCCGCGGCGGGCGAGGTTCTCGGCACCGGCGTCGATGCCCGGGTTGAAGTCGAAGACGACCGAGTCGTCCAGGTGCCCGATGAGCACCGCGTCGCCGGGCTCCGCACCGAGCTTCATGAGCCTGTCCTCGACCCCGAGCCGGTTGAGCCGGTCGGCCAGGTAGCCGACGGCCTCGTCGTTGCTGAAGTCGGTCTGCCGCACCCAGCGCTCCGGCTTGCGGCCGCGGACGCGCCAGCCCGCACCGGTCTTCGTGACCGTGAACTCGTCGCCGTCGACGGCCTTGGGCCGCAGGATGATCCGCTCGGCGACCTCGGCGGCGCGCTCGGCCCGAGCCGCGGCCACGATCTCGGCCATGGCGAAGATCAGCTCGCGGGTGCCCTCACCGCTCATCGCGGAGATCTCGAAGACGCGGAGGCCGCGGTCGCGCAGCTCCTCCAGGACCATGCTCGAGATGTCGCGGCCGTCGGGCACGTCGACCTTGTTGAGGGCCACCAGGCGCGGGCGGTCCTCGAGGCCGCCGTACCGACGCAGCTCGTCCTCGATCACGTCGAGGTCGTCGATCGGGTTGCGGCCCGGCTCCAGCGTGGCGGTGTCGAGGACGTGCACGAGGGCGGCACAGCGCTCGATGTGCCGCAGGAAGTCGTGGCCGAGACCACGGCCCTCGGCGGCGCCCTCGATCAGGCCCGGTACGTCGGCGACGGTGAACGTCGTGTCGCCGGCCGTGACGACACCCAGGTTCGGGACCAGGGTCGTGAACGGGTAGTCCGCGATCTTCGGCCGTGCGCGGGAGATCGCGGCGATCAGGCTGGACTTGCCGGCGCTCGGGAAGCCCACCAGCCCGACGTCCGCCACGACCTTGAGCTCGAGGAACACCTCCAGCTCGTCGCCGGGTTCGCCGAGCAGCGCGAAGCCCGGTGCCTTGCGGGTCTTGGACGCGAGCGATGCGTTGCCGAGGCCACCCCGGCCACCCTCCGCGACGACCAGCTCGGTGCCGGCGCCCACCAGGTCGGCGATGAGCTCGCCGTTGCTGTCGGTGACGACCGTGCCGTCGGGGACCGGCAGCACGAGGTCGGCGCCGTGCGCGCCGTTGCGGTGCGAGCCGGCGCCGTGGCCGCCGTTCTCGGCCTTGCGCTTGGGGCTGTGGTGGTAGTCGAGCAGCGTCGTCACGTCGGGGTCGACGCGCAGGATGATCGACCCGCCCGGCCCGCCGTTGCCGCCGTCGGGACCACCGAGCGGCTTGAACTTCTCGCGGTGGACCGAGGCCACCCCGTTGCCGCCGCGGCCGGCAGCCAGGTGCAGGGACACCCGATCGACGAAGGTGGGCACGGCCATGGGATCAGTCTTTCAGTAGGAAATGAAGAAAGGGCGCCCGAACCGGACGCCCTTTCCGTTGAAGCTCAGTGAGCCGGCGTCACTCGCCGGCCGGCACGATGTTGACGACCTTGCGGCCGCGCTTGCGGCCGAACTCCACGTTGCCCGCGACGAGCGCGAACAGGGTGTCGTCGCCGCCACGACCCACGCCGGAGCCCGGGTGGAAGTGGGTGCCGCGCTGGCGGACCAGGATCTCACCGGCGTTGACCAGCTGGCCACCGAAGCGCTTCACGCCGAGGCGCTGCGCGTTGGAGTCGCGGCCGTTCTTGGTGCTCGCAGCACCCTTCTTGTGTGCCATTGCTCAGTTCCCTCTGTGTCTACGCAGCTGATCAGGCGTTGATCGCGGTGATCTTGACCTGGGTGTACTTCTGGCGGTGACCCTGGCGCTTCTTGTAGCCGGTCTTGTTCTTGTACTTCTGGATGATGATCTTGGGGCCCTTGGTGGCACCGAGGACCTCAGCCGTGACCGACGCCTTGTCGAGGCCGGTGGTGGTGACGGTCTCGCCGTCGACCGTCATCAGCACGGGCAGAGACACCGTCTCGCCGACCGCCGTGGAGACCTTGTCGATCTCGATGACGTCGCCGACAGCGACCTTCTCCTGCTTCGCGCCAGCGCGCACGATCGCGTACACCGCGGTCTCCTTCAGCCAAGCTCGTAACTACCAGTGGGTGAAACTCTTGTTGCCCGCAGCACTGCACGGCCGGAGCCGGGTGCCTAGCGAGAGGGGCACGCCTCGCGGCGCACCGACGTTCCATACTAGGGAACGCCGGCCACGCCGACAAAATCAGCGCTTGCGTGCGCCCTTCTTCTTGACCGGCACGTGCAGCGCCGGCGCCTCCTCCGCGTGCTCCCCGGACTCCCCCGCCTCGTCGGTGGGTACGTCGGCGGCACGGCTCGCGCCGCGGCGGGTGCGGGTGACCACGACGGGCTTCGGCGTCTCCACCGGCGCCGCGACGGTCTCCTGCTCGGTCTCGGACGGCTCCGACACCACGATCGCCGCCGCCGGGGCGGACTGCACGGTGCGGCTGGCGCCGCCCCGGCGTACCTGGGTCACCACGACGGGCTTGGCGGGCTCGGCGGCCTCGGCGGGCGCCGCGGGCTCCTCGGCAGCCGTCTCGACGACGGGCTCCGTGACGGGCTCCTCGACGACGGGCTCCTCGACGACGGGCTCCTCGGCTGCCGGCGCCTCGATCACCACGTCCTCGGCTGCAGGGGTCTCGGAGGCCTCCTCGACGAGATCGGTGACGACCTCGACCGCCTCCAGCTCCTCGGCCTGCTCCTGCGCGGCCTCGTCGGTGGCGACCGGCGGGTGCGACATCGCCATCGCGGCCACCGCGGCCGGCGACGGCACGGCCTTCGGGGTCTCGGTGGTCTCGGTCTGCTCGCCGTTGCCACCGCGCCCGCGACGACGCCGGTTGCCGCTGCGGCTGCTGCCGCCGTCGCCACCGGTGTCACCGCCGCCACGCTTGGGCTCGATCGGCATGTCGTGCACGATCAGGCCGCGGCCCTGGCAGTGGCTGCAGGTCTCCGAGAACGCCTCGAGCAGGCCCGTGCCGATCCGCTTGCGGGTCATCTGGACCAGGCCGAGCGAGGTGACCTCGGCGACCTGGTGCCGGGTGCGGTCGCGGCCCAGGCACTCCACGAGCCGGCGCAGGACCAGGTCGCGGTTGGACTCCAGGACCATGTCGATGAAGTCGACGACGATGATGCCGCCGATGTCGCGCAGCCGGAGCTGGCGGACGATCTCCTCGGCCGCCTCCAGGTTGTTCTTGGTGACGGTCTCCTCGAGGTTGCCGCCGGACCCGGTGAACTTGCCGGTGTTGACGTCGACGACGGTCATCGCCTCGGTGCGGTCGATGATCAGCGATCCGCCCGAGGGCAGCCAGACCTTGCGGTCCAGGCCCTTCGCGATCTGCTCGTCGACGCGGTACGTCGCGAAGAGGTCCCCGCGGTCGGCGGCGTCGTACTTCTCCAGGCGCTCGGTGAGGTCGGGGGCGACCTGCTCGACGTACTCCGAGACGGTCTTCCACGCCTCGTCGCCCTGGATGACCAGCTTGGCGAAGTCCTCGGTGAACAGGTCGCGGACGACCTTGAGGGTCAGGTCCGGCTCGCCGTACAGCAGCTGCGGGCTGTTGCCCTTGGCAACCTTGGCCTCGATGCTCTCCCAGCGCGCCTTCAGCCGCTCGACGTCGCGGGTGAGCTCCTCCTCCGAGGCGCCCTCCGCGGCCGTGCGGACGATGACGCCCGCGGTGTCGGGGACGATCTCCTTCAGCAGCGTCTTGAGGCGGGCACGCTCGGTGTCGGGCAGCTTGCGCGAGATGCCGGAGGTCGTGCCGTCCGGCACGTAGACCAGGAAGCGGCCCGCGAGCGAGATCTGCGACGTGAGGCGGGCGCCCTTGTGCCCGATCGGGTCCTTGCTGACCTGCACCAGGACGGTCTGGCCGGAGGTCAGCACCGACTCGATCTTGCGCGGCGTGCCCTCCTTCCAGCCGAGGGCGGCCCAGTTGACCTCACCGGCGTACAGGACGGCGTTGCGGCCCTTGCCGATGTCGATGAACGCGGCCTCCATGCTCGGGAGGACGTTCTGGACGCGGCCCAGGTAGACGTTGCCGATCAGGCTGGTCTGCGACTCGCGGGCGACGTAGTGCTCGACGAGGACCTTGTCCTCGAGGACGCCGATCTGGGTGAGGTCCGGCTTCTGGCGGATGACCATGACCCGCTCGACCGATTCGCGGCGGGCCAGGAACTCGGCCTCGCTCACGATCGGTGCACGGCGGCGGCCGGCCTCACGGCCCTCGCGGCGGCGCTGCTTCTTGGCCTCCAGGCGGGTGGAGCCCTGGACGCTGGTGATCTGGTCCTCGGCGGACTTCGCCGGGCGGACCCGGGTCACGGTGTTCGGGTCGTCGCCGTCCTCGGCGCCGCCCTCGCCCTCGCGGCGACGACGGCGGCGGCGGCGCGAGGAGTTCGAGGAACCCTGGCCCTCGCCCTCCTGGTTGCCCGACTCGTTCTCGTCGGAGTCCTCGGACTCGGACTCGGCGGACTCGTCGGTGGACTCGGCGTCGGTGCTGTCGGCGTTGTCGCCGTCGGCGTTCGCGCCGGACGGCTTGCGGCGGCGACGGCCGCCACGGCGGCGACGGCGGCGCGGGGCGCCGGTGCCGTCGGACTCACCCTCGGCGTCCTCGGCGTCGTCGGCGTCCGGGGACTCCGTGTCCTCCGCCTCGGCGGGCTCGGGCTCCGGCTCGGCCGTCTTCTTCGCCTTGGCCGGTGCCTTCTTGGCGGGGGCCTTCTTGGCCGGCTTCGCCGCGGGCTTGTCGGCGGGCTCCTCGGCGGCGTCGGTCTCGTCTGTCTGCGCCTCCTCTGCCGCCGCCTCCTCGGGCTCCGGGGCGGGCGCCGGGGCGGCGGCCTTGCGGGTACGCCGGGGCGCGGTCGTCTTCACCGGGGTCTGGAAGAGCACCGCCGGAGCGCCGGCGGCCTCGTCGGTCTCCTCAGCCGGTGCCTCAGGTGCCTCGGCGGGTGCGGCAGCCTTCTTGGCCGGGGCCTTCTTCGCGGCCGCCTTCTTCGCCGGGGCCTTCTTCGCCGCCGCCTTCTTGGCCGGCTTCGCCTCGGCGTCGCCCTCGGCGTCGGGCGCCTCGGCCGCCTTCTTGGCCGGGGCCTTCTTGGCGGGCGCCTTCTTGGCCGGGGCCTTCTTCGCGGCGGCCTTCTTGGCGGGCGCCTTCTTCTTCGGAGCCTCGGTGGTCTCCGCAGCGGGCGCGTCGGGCGCCTCCGCAGCGGTCACGTCGGCAGTGGTCTCGATGGGCGCGTCGGTCATGCGCTACTCCTCGGGGCCGAGCCTCGCTCGAACCCCTGATGTCATTTCGCCGCGCCGGGCGCGACGACAAGCCTGTTGGGTAGACGACACCCTCCGCAGGGCGTCAGCGCGGACGGGATCCTCACCTGCCGCGGTCGCCCGGCGGATCCCTGTCACCGATCCACAGCCAGCGTCGCGGTCTGGCGACGATCCGTCCCCGTGTGCCGGTCGGTCAGCGAGCTGCCGTGCCGGCGAGAACGTCGTCGGGCCGATCCCGGAGGTCGACCTGTGGCGAGTATCGCACAGCGACCTCAGGCCGTGGTCATTCCCGGATCTCCAGCGGGTCGCCGATGGTCGCGGCGTCGCGGTCCAGCGGTCCCTGGGCCAACCGGGTCAGCAGTGCCGTCGTCGACTCCGGCAGGCCGCCCACCTCCCTCAGCCCGGTGAGCACGTCGTCGGGGCGTACGGCGGGCGTGCCGTGCTCCAGCAGCAGCTCGAGCTCGCCCTCGGGACCGACCTCGAGGCTCACCACCGCGGCCCGGCAGTCGAACGACCGCAGACCCTTCTTCGTCATCCGATCGACGGGCACCGAGTCGGTCGCCAGGAACCTCTCCACTGCGGCGGTCGCCTCCGGCGTGTCGGCGCCGACCAGGTCGAGCCTCCAGCGGCTGCCCTGCAGCAGCTCGGTCAGCGAGCCCGCGACGCTCTGCGCGCCGTCGACGACCTCCACGATGTCGAGCCCGTCGGGCAGCACCGCGTCCAGCTCGCTGCGCACCTCGGCGGCGTCGCGGATCTGGGCGAGCCCGAGCTCGACGTACTCGGCCTCGCTGGCGGCCCCGGTCGGCGAGGCGCCGGCGTACGAGATACGCGGGTGGGGGTGGAACCCCGAGGAGTAGGCCATCGGGATGCCGGCGCGGGCGACGGCGCGCTCGATCGCCCGGGAGACGTCGCGGTGGCTGGTGAAGCGGAGCCGGCCCCGCTTGGCGTACCTGATCCGCAACCGCTGGACCGGGGGCGCCTGCTGCTCGGGCTGCTGTCGACTCACGGCCGCAGCCTAGATGTTGCCCGCGCGATGGCCGAATGACCATAGGGTGCACACGTGAGCGACACGAACGGCGAGAACACCGACAACCCGTACGGCCAGCCGAACAACCCGGACCCGTATGGCGGCGCGCCGCAGTCGAACCCGTACGGCAGCGTGCCGCCGCCGTCGCCGTACACGCCGCCGCCCACGAACCCCTACGGCGCACCGCAGTACAACCCGAGCAGCGTGCCGAGCTACGGCGGGGGTCCGCAGTACGGCGGCCCGCAGTACGGCGGTTCCGGCTACCCGGGTGCCCCCGCCAAGACCGACGGCCTGGCCATCGGCGCCCTCGTCGCGAGCATCCTCGGCTTCTGCACCTGCGTCGGCTTCGTCGTCGGCATCGTGCTCGGCATCATCGGTCTCGGCCGGACCAAGGACGGTCGGGCGGGCGGCCGCGGCTTCGCGATCGCCGGCATCGTGATCGGCGCGATCGGACTCGTCCTCTCCATCGTCGGCGGGGTCGTCGTCGCGCTGGTCGGGATCAACCAGATCGTCACGCCGTCCAGCGCCAAGCCCGGACAGTGCGTCAACCTCAGCAAGAGCGGCGACACCGTCACGATGACGAAGAAGTCGTGCACCTCCTCCCACGACGCCGAGATCGTCGCCACCGCCACGCTCGACGGCTCCAACCTCACCGCGGCGAAGCAGAACGGCTCGGGCTTCTGCACCTCGATGCTCTCCCAGGCCGACCGCCAGTCCCTGATCTCGCACGGCGGTCTCACCCTCAGGCTCGTGACCGAGAACCCCGACGACATGCAGGTCGGCGACCACGTCGTCTGCTACGTCGAGGGCTCCTCGAAGCTCACCTCGGACGTCCTCAACTAGTCGCAGCCGCCGCCTGAACGGCCGCGGCCACCTCCCGGTAGCTGGAGTCGACGTCGCGCCCCACACCCACGGAGTGCTCAACCGCGACAGCGCGGAACCTTGCTCGTTCGTCCTCGTTCGCCAGCATCTGCGGCAACACGACGTCGTGCCCTTCGTCCAGATCAGCTCGGATCATCGCCAGGGCGACCGGACGGATGATCGAACCGGTTGAGACGAAGTTCTCGCGCCATCCGCCGACCAGGCACCGGAGCCTGTCCACGTCGCAGTTCAACACACCGGGGATGCTCGGCGACGTACCTCTCAGCGATCGTGCTCTTGCCGACGCCCGGGGCGCCGCTGAGGTGGATGAGCGTCGGCACGTTGCCAACGTAGCGAACCCGAGGAGCCAACGATCAGCCTCGGACGTCACATCCCGAACAGCTCCTCGAGATCCTCGGCGGCTGTCGAGCACGGCCGCCCTGAGCTCACTCACATGTGAGTGAACGCGGCTCACTCACACGTGAGTGAGGCGACGAGCACCAACGGCCACGACGTGCCGCCGACCGGTGCGGGACCACCCATCCCGCCCCGAACCGCCGCCACCAGCACATCGCTAGTGGACGACCTGGGTGACCGTGCCGGGCGCGCCGGCCCCGACCACCGACAGGGGCAGGAGCTGCTGCCCGGTCGGGCCGATCTGGATCTCGGTGCCCATCTCAGGACACACGCCGCAGTCGTAGCAGGGGGTCCAGCGGCAGTCCTCGACCTCGATGTCCTGGCCGTCGGCGGCGGCGAGGGCGTCCTCCCAGTCGGCCCACAGCCAGTCCTTGTCGAGGCCGGAGTCGAGGTGGTCCCAGGGCAGGACCTCGTCGTACTCGCGCTCGCGGACGGTGTACCAGTCGAGGTCGACGCCGGTGCCCTCCAGCGCGATCGAGGCCGACTCCACCCAGCGGTCGTAGGAGAAGTGCTCGCTCCAGCCGTCGAAGCGGCCGCCGTCGCGCCAGACCTGCTCGATGATGCCGCCGACGCGGCGGTCGCCGCGGGAGAGCAGCCCTTCGATGATGCCGGGCTGGCCGTCGTGGTAGCGGAAGCCGATGGCGCGGCCGAAGCGCTTGTCGGCACGCACCGTCTCGCGCAGCAGCGCCAGCCGGCGGTCGGTGGTCTCCACGTCGAGCTGGCCGGCCCACTGGAACGGGGTGTGCGGCTTCGGAACGAACCCACCGATCGAGACGGTGCAGCGGATGTCGTTGCGGCCCGAGACCTCGCGGCCGGTCGCGATGACCCGCTTGGCGAGCTCGGCGATCTGCAGGACGTCCTCGTCAGTCTCCGTCGGGAGGCCGCACATGAAGTAGAGCTTCACCTGCCGCCAGCCGTGGGAGTACGCCGCGGCCACGGTGCGGATCAGGTCCTCCTCGGTGACCATCTTGTTGATCACCTTGCGCATCCGCTCGCTGCCGCCCTCGGGCGCGAACGTCAGGCCCGAGCGCCGGCCGTTGCGGGAGAACTCGTTGGCCAGCGTGATGTTGAAGGCGTCGACGCGGGTCGAGGGCAGCGACAGCGAGACGTTGGAGCCCTCGTACCGGTCGGCCAGGCCCTTGGCGACCTCGCCGATCTCGGTGTGGTCGGCCGACGACAGCGAGAGCAGGCCGACCTCCTCGAAGCCGGTCTTCTTGATGCCGTTGTCGACCATCGCGCCGATCGTCGTGATCGACCGCTCGCGGACCGGCCGGGTGATCATGCCGGCCTGGCAGAACCGGCAACCCCGCGTGCAGCCGCGGAAGATCTCGACCGAGAACCGCTCGTGGACGGTCTCGGCGAGCGGCACCAGCGGGTTGGCCGGGTACGGCCACTGGTCGAGGTCCATCAGCGTGTGCTTGCGGACCCGTTCGGGAGCGTCCGGGTGGTTCGGTACGACGGACGCGATGGCGCCGCTCTCGTCGTACTCGACGTCGTAGAAGCGGGGCACGTAGACCGTGCCGGAGGCGGCCAGCCGGCGCAGGATCTCGACGCGGCCACCGGGCGAACCCTCGCCCTTCCACTCCCGCACGACCTCGGAGATCTTGAGCACGACCTCCTCGCCGTCACCGAGCACCGCGGCGTCGATGAACGAAGCGATCGGCTCGGGGTTGAACGCGGCGTGGCCGCCGGCGATCACCAGGGGGTGGGTGTCCCGGTCGACGGCATGGATCGGGATGCCGGCGAGATCCAGGGCGTTGAGCAGGTTCGTGTAGCCCAGCTCGGTGGAGAAGGAGACGCCGAACAGGTCGAACTCCCCCACGGCCCGGTGCCCGTCGACCGTGAACTGCGGGATGCCCTGCTCGCGCAGCACCTGCTCCATGTCCGGCCACACCGCGTAGGTGCGCTCGGCGAGGATCCACGGGCGCTCGTTGAGGACCTCGTACAGGATCTGGACGCCCTGGTTGGGCAGGCCGACCTCGTACGCGTCGGGGTACATCAGCACCCACCGCACCTCGACCTCGTCCCACGGCTTCTGCACGGAGTTGAGCTCGCCGCCGACGTACTGGATCGGCTTGGAGACGGTCAGCAGGTGCGGCTCGATGCGGGGGAAGAGGGACGTGCCAGGCATGCGACAAGGGTAGTTCGGTACGCCGTCGGCGTGGGCATCCACGAGAGGCGGCCTCCTAGGGTGACTCCATGCGGATCAGCTGGGTCGTCGTCGCTCCCCTCGTCGCGGTCGCCGCCCTCGCGGTGGCGTGGGGTTCCCACCCGGGCGCGGTCGCCGGTTCGCTGATCGGGGTCGCGCTGATCGCCGCTGTGCTCGCCGGGGTCCACCACGCCGAGGTGGTCGCGCACCGGATCGGCGAGCCGTTGGGCTCCCTGGTGCTCGCGGTCGCCGTCACCGTGATCGAGGTGGGCCTGATCGTCGCGCTGATGGCCGGGGGCGGGGACGAGGCCTCGACGCTCGCCCGGGACACGGTCTTCGCGGCCGTGATGATCACCGTCAACGGCATCGCCGGCATCGCGCTGCTGGTGGGTGCGCTGCGCCACCACCTGGCGGTCTTCAACCCCGAGGGCACCGGCTCCTCGCTGGCGACCGTGCTGACGCTCGCCGGGCTGACCCTCGTCGTCCCCACGTTCACGGTGAGCTCGCCGGGGCCGGTGTTCAGCGGCGCGCAGCTGGCCTTTGCCGCCGTCGCGTCGCTGGCGCTGTACGGCGTCTTCGTGTTCACCCAGACCGTGCGCCACCGGGACTTCTTCCTCCCCGTCGCGGGTGACGAGCACGCCGACGAGCACGCCGAGCCTCCGACCACGCGGGCGACGCTCACGAGCATGGCGCTGCTCGTCGTGTCGCTCGTCGCGGTCGTCGGCCTGGCGAAGGTGGAGTCCTACCCGATCAAGGACGCGGTCCACTCGCTCGGCTTCCCCGAGGCCACGGTGGGTGTCGTCATCGCCCTGCTCGTGCTGCTGCCCGAGCTGATCGCCGCGGTCCGGGCCGCGGTGCGCGACGAGGTGCAGATCAGCCTGAACCTGGCGTACGGCTCGGCGATGGCCTCGATCGGCCTCACCATCCCCGCTATCGCCCTGGCCACGGTCTGGATCCACGGCCCGCTGGCCCTCGGTCTCGACAGCCTGCAGCTCGCGCTGCTGACCCTGACCGGGCTGGTGGCGGTGCTGACCGTCGTACCGGGGCGCGCGAAACCGCTCAACGGCTTCGTGCACCTGGTGCTGCTCGCGGCCTTCCTGTTCCTGACCGCGAAGCCCTGATCAGCCGGCCGACTCGGCGGCCGCGGCGCGCGCGGCGGAGGCGGACGTCTGCCGCAGCTCCACCTCCGGCATCAGCAGCAGCACCAGGAACGCGAGCAGCGCGAGACCACCCGCGGTCCAGAAGGCGGGCGTCATCGAGTCGGCGAAGCCGACCTTGATCGGGTGCGCGACCTGCGGGCTCAACCGAGCGATCTGCGAGGAGTCGTCGGACAGGCTGGCCAGGAAGCCCTTGTCGCCCGAGAGGACCTTCTGGTCGGTCGCGTTGGGCGTGAAGGTGCCGCTGTGCGCGGCCTGCTCCACCCCGGGCAGCTCCGACCTCATCGCGGTGGCGATGTTGCCGCCGACCGCGCCGAACAGCATCGACAGGAACACGGCCACACCGATGGTGCCGCCGATCTGGCGGAAGAAGGTCGCGCTCGACGTCGCCACGCCGATGGCCGTCGGCGGGACCGAGGACTGCACGGTGAGGATCAGCGGCTGCATGCAGTTGCCCAGCCCGAAGCCGACGACCGCCATCGCCAGCATGACCTTCCACAGGTCAGTGTCGGCAGAGATCTGGGCGAGCAGGAACATGCCGGCCGCCATGACCAGCGACCCGAAGATCGGGAACGGTCGCGTGCGGCCCGTCCGCGAGATGATCTTTCCGGCGGTGATCGAGGCGGTCATCATGCCGGCGACCATCGGCAGCATCATGAAGCCCGACTTGGTGGGCGAGGCGCCGTGCACGATCTGCATGTACAGCGGCAGCATCATCATCGCGCCGAACATGCCCATCCCGACGATGACGCTGGCGACGATCGTGACCGCGGCGGGGCGGATAGTGAAGAGCTTGAGCGGGATGAGCGCGTTGAGCTTCATCCGGGCCTCGACCACGACGAACATGACGAGTCCGGCGGCGGCGACCGCGAAGCACAGGAGCGCGCGACCCGAGGACCAGCCCCAGCTCTGGCCCTGCTCGAGCACGGTCAGCAGGGGCACCAGGCAGACGACGAGGGCGACCGCACCGAGCCAGTCGACCTTGGCCTCGCGCCGGGTGTGGTGCACGTGCAGGGTCCGCCACACGACCGCCAGCGCCGCGATGCCGATCGGGACGTTGACGAGGAACACCCAGCGCCAGCCGGCGATGCCGAGGATCGAGGTGGTGCCGGCGAGGAAGCCGCCGATGACCGGGCCGAGCACGCTGGACGTGCCGAACGTGGCCATGAAGTAGCCGGTGTACTTCGCGCGCTCACGCGGGGAGACGATGTCGCCGATGATCGCCAGCACCAGCGTCATCAGGCCGCCCGCGCCGACCCCCTGGAAGGCCCGGAAGCCCGCCAGCATGTACATCGAGGTCGAGAACGAGCAGGCCGCCGACCCGATGACGAACACCGTGATCGCGAACATGAACAGCTTCTTGCGGCCCCAGAGGTCGCCGAGCTTGCCGTAGATCGGCGTCGCGATCGTCGAGGTGATGAGGTACGACGTGGTCGCCCACGCCTGGAGGTTGAGCCCCTTCAGGTCGTCGGCGATCGTGCGGATCGACGTCGACACGATCGTCTGGTCGAGCGCCGCCAGGAACATGCCGAGCAGCAGTCCCGAGAGGATGGTCAGGATCTGCGCGTGGGAGTACTCACCGGAGTGGTCCTCGGTCGCGGCGGCGGGGTTCGAGGCTGCAGTTGACATCGCCAACCATCCTACGGGTTCAGCCGCGCACCAGCACCCGTTGCGCCGGCTGGAGCCGGGTGGCCGGCGAGCTGAGGGTGCGCAGGTGGATGTTCTGCAGCAGGCCCACGGCCAGCATCCCGGCGAACATCGAGGAGCCGCCGTACGACACGAACGGCAGGGGTACGCCGGTGACGGGCATGATGCCGAGGCACATCCCGATGTTCTGGAACGCCTGGAACCCGAACCAGCAGGCGATGCCCGCAGCGGCCATCCGGCCGAACATGTCGTCGGTGCGCGACGCGATCCGCAGCGCCCGCCACAGGACGATGCCGAGCAGGACCACGATGAGCGCGGCGCCGACCAGGCCGAGCTCCTCCCCTGCGACGGTGAAGACGAAGTCGGTGTGCTGCTCGGGGACGAAGCCGGCCTGGGTCTGCGAGCCGTGGAACAGCCCCTGTCCGAACCAGCCACCGTTGCCGACCGCGATCCGCGCCTGCTCGACGTTGTAGCCGGCCCCCTTCGGGTCCAGGTTCGGGTTGGTGAAGGCGAGGAAGCGGTCGACCTGGTACTTCTTCAGGAACCCGCTCAGCACCGCGAAGACGGACACCCCGACGCCCGCGACGCCGAGCATGCCGAGCCAGCGGCGGTCGGCGCCCGAGGCCGCGATCACGCCGAAGACGGTCGCGGTCAGCACGAGCATGGTGCCGAGGTCGGGCTGCAGCAGGATCAGCGCGGCCGGTACGCCGGCGACACCCAGCATGAGCAGCACGTCTGGCGTACCGACACCGCGGCTCCAGCGGCCCTCGGACCGCTCGGCCACGACCAGGGCCATGCCGACCACGACGGCGAGCTTCGCGAGCTCCGAGGGCTGCAAGGACATCCCGCCGAGCATCAGCCAGGACTTCGAGCCGTTGATGGTCGATCCCATGACCAGGACCAGCAGCAGGCCGAGGATGCCGAAGAGGTAGGCCACCGGCGCGAGGATCCGCACCCAGCGGTGGTCGGTGATGGTCACCAGCCCGAGCAGCACGACGCCGATGACGAGGTTGACGACCTGCTTGTCGAGGAAGACCTTCGGGTTGCCGCCCGTCAGCGCGTCCCGGTGGTTCGTGGCCGACCACACCAGCAGGCAGCCGAGCACGCTGAGCACCAGGACGGCGCCGAGCAGCGGAAGGTCCAGGTCCTGCCACCGGCGGAGGACCTGGCGACGGGAGACCGTGGTCTGGCGGATCGACATGCTCACTCCTTGCGGGCCGGCGGGAGGATCGAGCCGTCCCGACCGAACACCGGCAGGGTGCTCGGCGCCTGGACGCCCGGGATCGCCGAGTGCTTCGGGTTCACGGTGGTGTCGTGGATGCCGTAGAGGGTCTCCCACACCTTGCGCACGGCCGGACCCACCGACCCGGAGCCGGTGCCGCCCTGGCTCATCATCATCACGACGACGTAGTCCTTGGTGTACGACGCCACCCAGCCGGTCGACTGCTTGCCGAGGACCTCCGCGGAGCCGGTCTTGGCGTGCACCTGGACCTGGTCGAGCGGGAAGCCGCCCATCTTCCAGGCCATCGTGCCGACCTGGCTGACCCCGAGGGTGGCCATGTCGACGTACCTCTTGACGTAGCGGGGGATGTTCACGTGCCGTACGACGCGCGGGCGGATCGTGCGCAGCACCTTGCCCTGCGGATCGACGATGGCCTTGCCGATCGTCGGCTCGAAGAGCGTGCCGCCGTTGGAGATCGCCGTGTAGGCGCGGGCCAGCTGCAGCGGTGTGACGGCGGTGTCGCCCTGGCCGATCGCGAAGTTGGCGGCGTCGTACTCGCGGTAGGCCTGGCCCTCGACGCAGAACTCCTGCGCGAACAGGTAGAGGTAGTCGGAGGTCTTCCTGTCCTGCGGCTTGTGCGCGATGCCGCAGTAGTAGCCCTTCATCTGCTTCCAGTACGCCAGCCGCCACTTGCGGTCGGCGATCCGGCCGGACGCCTCGCCCGGGAGGTCGACCCCGGTCGGCTGGCCGAAACCGAACTTCTGGGCCTCGTGCACGAGCGGGTCGCGGGCGTTGCTGTTGAACGCGTCGGAGCCGTACTTCTCCCAGAAGTGCATGCCCACCTGGAAGAAGAAGGTGTTGCAGGAGACCTCGATCGCCTTCGCGAAGGAGATCAGGCCGAAGCTCTCGGACTCGTAGTTGTGGAAGTCGCGGTTGCCGATCCGGACCGACGGCGGACAGGTCAGCCGGGAATTCGGGCCGTACCCGTGCGTGAACGCGCCGACGGTCATCATCGGCTTCCACGTCGAGCCCGGCGCGAACTCACCCTGGAACGCGCGGCTCAGCAGCGGCGTGCCGGCCCTGGTCGAGTAGAGCCGGTCGAGCTGCTTCTGGGTGATGCCGCCGGTCCAGATCTTCGGGTTGTACGTCGGCTGGCTGGCCATCGCGATGATCCGGCCCGTGTGGGCGTCCATGACGACCGCCGCGCCGGAGTCGGCGGCGAAGTGCCGGTGCGTCACCGGGTCGAGCGTGGCGCGCTGGGTCCTGATCGCCTCGGCGAGCTGCTTCTCCACGACGCCCTGCACCTTGGCGTCGATCGACGTGACGAGCGTGTCCCCCGGCTGCGCCTGCAGGTCGTCGACGTTGCCGAGCACCTGGCCCTGGGAGTTGACGGCGACCTGCTGGTAGCCGGGCTGGCCGCGCAGCCAGGTGTCGTACTCCTTCTCCAGGCCCGCACGACCCACCTCGGAGGCGCCGTTGACGGAGGTGTCGTCGGTGGCGTTGGCGGCGTCCAGCTCGCCCTTGGTGATCGGGCTGAGGTAGCCCAGGACCTGCGCCGCGTTGACGCCGTAGGGCGAGGGGTACTCGCGCACGCTCTGCTGGTCGACGACCACGCCCGGGAAGTCCTCGGGCTGCTCCTGGATCCGGAGCGCGACCCGCTGGCTGACGTCCTCGGCGACCGGGACCGGCTGGTAGGGCGAGCCGTTCCAGCACTGGCCGTTGACCGAGCCGTCCGAGCCGCAGGCGACGAGCTTGCGCTTGACCAGCAGCGGACGCTGGTGGATCACCCCGGCGACGCGGCGGATCAGGGCGTTGCGCTCGCCCTCCCCCATCCTGTTGAGCAGCGTGGTGTCCATGGAGACGACCCAGACCAGCCGGTTGGTGACCAGCGGCCGGCCCTGGTCGTCGACGATCAGGCCGCGCTGCGGCTGCACCACGATGTCGCGGATCGACTGCGACGCGGCCTGCCCCTGGTAGGTGTCGCCGGTGACGACCTGCAGGTAGTAGAGCCGGGCGCCGAGCGTGGCGAGCAGCGAGAACGCGAGGACCTGCAGGACGACGATCCGCAGCCGGCTGCGCCGGCCGGTGTCGGGGGCAGCGCTCATCGCAGCCCGACCCGCGCGGGCTCGCCCGAGCCGAGTCGGCCGGGCCGGCCGAGCCGGCGATAGGCCCAGAACGACACGGGGAGCACCAGCACGGCGCCGACCACGTCCCAGACCAGGCCGACCAGGATCACCTTGAGCACGCCGCCCGGGCTGAGGTCGAGGTCGTGCAGGAGCAGCCCGGTCAGGGCGTAGATCGAGTTCGCGACGAAGGACCCGCCGAGCACCGCCGCGGCCAGCAGCGAGAGGTTCGGCCGGTGCGCCGCGCCGCTGTGCGGCTGGTCGTCGTGGCTGAGCCGACCCACGACGTACCCGACGGTCATGAGGGCGAGCGCCCAGCGTCCGGCGACGTGGTCGGCGGGCGGGGCGATGTCGAGCAGCAGGCCCGCCGAGAACCCGGTGAGGGTGGCGAAGCGGGTGTCGGTGGCGATCGCGGTCGCCACGACGACGAGCAGGACCACACCCGGCACGGCGCCCGCTCCGGCGTCGGGCCAGCCGAGCTCGGGCAGCGCCGAGACCTGCAGCAGCAGGCCGACCACCACCAGCACGCAGGCGGTGACGACTCGGGAGGTGCTCCTCATCGGCCGATCCCCCGCAGGCTGCCGTCGGCCTCGATCACGCGACCGGGGGTGCCGGACGGCACGACCACGCCGACGAGGTCCAGGGAGGTGAAGTCGACGCTGGGGTCGATCACCGCGCGGTAGCTGGTCTCCCGCAGCGACTGGTAGACCTTCACGATCTTGCCGATGGGCACGCCGGCGACGTACGGCGCTCCGCCCTGGCTCCCCCAGGTCACGACCGTCTGGCCGACCTGCGGCACGACCGTCTGGTCGAGCAGGTTGAGGTCGAGGGTGGCATCGGAGTCGAGGCTGCCGTTGCCGCTGACGAAGCCGAGCTTCATGTTGTCGCCGACCCGGCCGCCCACGGTCGTGCCCGGGTTCGTGATGAGCAGCACCGTCGCGCTGTGCGAGGTGACCGAGGTGATCCGGCCGACCAGCCCGGCGCCGCTGACCACGGTCATGTCGGGGCGCAGGCCGTCGCTGCTGCCCGCATCGATGGTGGCGGTGTCGCCGAAGGACCCCGCGGCGCCGATGGCCGTGACGCGCACGGGCTTGAGGGCGTAGCCGAGGTCGCCGGCGACGGCCCGCAGCGAGTCGAGCTCGCCGATCCGGTTGGCGGCGTACGGGCCCGTCGCGACCTGGGCCGCCAGCGCGGCGTTCTTCGCCTGCTCGTCCGCGAGGTCCTTGCGCAGCTGGCCGTTGGTCCGCAGCGCGCCGGGGATCGAGGCGAACGGGTGCAGCACCGTGGTCACGGCGTCCTCGACGGGGCCGACGACCTCGCCGGCGAGGTGCCGGACCGGGTCGACCGGGGACTTGTCGCCGCTCGCCTTGTCGATGACCATCAGCGTCACGCAGGCGAGGACGAGCGCGACGACGAGCGAGCGGGACGGCAGGCCGCGGTCCTCGCGACGCTCGCGGGCCAGCCCGACCCGCTTGGTCGTGCCGGAGCTGGTACGCCGTGGGGGCAGCGTGTCGAGGGTCATGGCTGCTCAGAACCGCCGCGGGTTGGTGACGAGGACCTGCTGGAGCGCCTCGAACTGCTCGACGCAGCGACCCGCGCCGAAGACGACGGAGACGAGCGGGTCCTGCGCGACGTGGACCGGCATGCCGGTCTCGTGCCGGATCAGCTCGTCGAGGCCGCGGAGCAGCGCGCCACCGCCCGTCAGGACGATGCCGCGGTCCATGATGTCGCCGGCCAGCTCCGGCGGGGTCTGGTCGAGGGTGACGCGCACGGCGTCGACCATGGCGTTGAGGGGCTCCTCCAGCGCATGACGTACGTCGGCGGTCGTGACCGTCACGGTGCGGGGCAGGCCGCTGACCATGTCGCGGCCGCGGATCTCGCCCTCGGGCTCGCCGGGCCGCGGGAACGCGGAGCCGAGGCTGATCTTGACCTGCTCGGCGGTGCGGTCGCCGAGCATCAGCCCGTGCTCCTTCTTCATCCAGCTGATGATCGCGGCGTCGAGGTCGTCGCCCGCGGTGCGGATGGAGAGGGAGGTGACGATGCCGCCCAGCGAGATCACCGCGATCTCGGTGGTGCCGCCGCCGACGTCGACGATCATGTTGCCGGTGGGCTCGTGGACCGGCAGCCCGGCGCCGATGGCGGCGGCCATGGGCTCCTCGACGACGTACACCCGGCGGGCGCCGGCCTGGTAGCCGGCCTCCTTGACCGCGCGCTGCTCGACCGGGGTGATCGAGCTGGGCACGCAGATGACCATGCGCGGCTTGGCGAAGTAGCGCCGCTTGTGGACCCGGGCGATGAAGTGCCGCAGCATCTGCTCGGTCGCCTCGAAGTCGGCGATCACGCCGTCCTTGAGCGGGCGGAGCGCGAGGATGTTGTCCGGCGTACGCCCCAGCATCTGCTTGGCCTCGTGACCGACGGCGATGACCTCACCCGTCGTGTCGTTGAGCGCCACGACGCTCGGTTCGTCGAGCAGGACGCCCCGCCCACGCACGTAGACGAGCGTGTTGGCAGTGCCCAGGTCGACGGCCATGTCCCGACCGATGATCGAGTTCAGCCCCACGCCACCCTCCACGCACGTCACGGAGCCCGAGTGGGCCCACGTTGTCGAGGGTAGGAAAGTCGACCAGTGTTACTGGTGAGGCACGCCGATCAAAGGTTCGGGAACCAGAGCGCGATCTCCCGGGCCGCCGACTCCGCGGAGTCCGAGCCGTGGACCAGGTTCTCGCGGTTGGACAGCGAGAAGTCGCCGCGGATCGTGCCCGGGGCAGCCTGCCGGCCGTCGGTGGCGCCGTTGAGGATGCGCACCACCGAGATCGCCTCGTCGCCCTCGAGGACCAGCGCGACGAGCGGGCCGCTGGTCACGAAGTCGCGCAGCGGCGGGTAGAAGTCGCGCTCGACGTGCTCGTGGTAGTGCGCGTCGGCCTGGGCGGCGTCGATGGTGCGCTGCTCCAGGGCGACGATGCGCAGGCCCTTGGCCTCGAACCGGGACAGGACGGTGCCCAGCAGGCCGCGTCGGACGGCGTCGGGCTTGATGAGGACCAGGGTGCGCTCAGTCACGGTCGGGGAGACTACCAACGCCCGTTGTCGACCAGGGTGCGCGACCCCGGCGCGATCGCGTTGAACAGCCGCAGCGATCCCCGGCGACCCAGCGCAGCGGTGGAGTCCGGGTAGAAGGACAGCACCGACACCGACGCCGGCGACAGCTCCATGGCGAAGACCGCCGACAGGTCGGCGCCCATGGCGTGGGCGACGAGCGTCTTGATCGGGGTCACGTGGGAGACGACCAGCACCGTCTTCCCGGCGTACGTCGTCAGCAGCCGCTCCAGCGCCGCCAGGACCCGTGCCTCGACGGTCCGGAAGCTCTCGCCGCCGGGAGGGGCGACGGAGAGGTCGCTCAGCCAGCGGTCGAAGCCCGGCTTGTCCCGCTCGACGACCTCGGCGAAGGTCAGGCCGTCCCAGGCGCCGAACTCCATCTCCGCGAAGCCCGGCTCCTCGACGACGTCGAGACCCAGCACGGCCGCGACGATGTCGGCCGACTCGCGGGTGCGGCGTACCGGCGAGGCGACCACGGCGGCGATCCTCTCGCCGAGGACCTGCAGCCAGGTCGCGGCCTCGGCGACCTGCCCCTGCCCCTCCTCGGAGAGCGCGGGGTTGTCGCCGCCCAGGCCGCCGGAGAACCGGCGCCCGGTCGTGTGCGGCGTGACGCCGTGGCGCAGCAGGATGAGCGTGGTGGGCTCGGCCAGCACGGTCGCCGGGCTCTCGAGCTCCTCGACCAGCGACTCGTCGGCCGCCGCGATCGTGACCCCCGAGCGCAGGCCGTCGAGGGCCTCGTTGGCGAGCCGGTCGGCGTGCGCGTTCTCCGCCCGCGGCACCCAGGTGTACGTCGTCCCCGCCGGCGCCAGCGCCGTCGCCTCGGCCACCAACGGCTTCATCGACGCGTGCTTGACCTGCCAGCGGCCGGACATCTGCTCGACGACGAGCTTGGAGTCCATCCGGACCTCGACCGACGCCCCGGGCGCGAGCTCCGCCGCGAGCCGCAGGCCCGCGATCAGGCCGGAGTACTCGGCCACGTTGTTGGTGGCCACGCCGATCGTCGTGCCGTCCTCGGCGATGACGGCGCCGGTCTCGGCGTCGCGGAGGACCGCGCCGTACGCCGCGGGCCCGGGGTTGCCCCGCGAGCCGCCGTCGGCCTCGACGACGACCTTCTCGGTCACAGCCCGGACTCGGCCGTCCGGACCAGGATCCGCGAGCACTCCTCGCAGCGCACGACCTCGTCCTCGTCCTTGCCGCGGATCGCGCCGATCGTGCGCGGGTCGAGGGCGATCATGCAGCCGCCGCACTGCCGTGCGCGGAGCAGCGCGGCACCGACGCCGCCCCGGGTCTCGCGGATCTTCTCGTAGAGCGCCAGCAGGTCGGCCGGTACGCCGGCGACGACCGGCGCACGCCTCGCCTCGACCTCGGCGAGCTGCTCACGCAGGCCGGCGGCACGCTCGTCGCGGGCGGCCATCAGCACGCCCGCCCTCTCGTCGATCTCGGCGAGGTCGGCACGGAGCGCGGCGAGCCCGGTCTGCGCGGTCTCGAGCTCCTCCATCACCTCGATCTCCTCGTCCTCGAGCACGGTGATCCGCCGCTCCAGGGTGGCGAGCTCGTGCTGCATCCGCTCGAGGTCCTTGGGGTTGGCGATCTGGCCGGCGTCGATGCGGTCCTGGTCGCGCTTGCGGCGCGCCTTGACCTGCTCGACGTCGGCGTCGGCCTTGGCCTGGGCGGCGGCCAGGTCGTCGACGACGATCTGCTGGTCGCGCACCCAGCCGTCGGTCTCGGCCCGGCGCTTGGCCAGCTCGGCGAGCTCGGCCGCCTCGGCGGGGTGGGCCAGCTGGTGCCGCAGCTTGGCGACCTCGGAGTCGATCGCCTGCAGGTCCAACAGGGTCAGCTGCGCGCTGGGCTCGGCCTTCATAGCCTCATTGTCCAGGGATCGGTCGTCACGTCGCTCACCCGGGTGTCCACCGCGTCCCCGAGTGCCTCGGCGAGGCGCGCGGCGACCACGGGCAGCCAGGTCGACTCGGCCGCCCAGTGCGCCACGTCGACCAGCGCCGGGCCGTTCTTCTCGACGAATTCGGCGGCCGGGTGGTGCCGCAGGTCGCTGGTCAGGTAGACGTCCACGTCGCTGCTCGCCATCCGGTCGAGCAGGAAGTCGCCTGCTCCGCCGCACACCGCGACCCGCTTGACGGTGCGCTCCGGGTCGCCGGCCACCCGCACCCCGTGCGCGGTCGGCGGGAGCACCGCGGCGACGTGCTCGGCGAAGGCCTGCAGGGTCGTGGCCTCGACGGTGCCGACCCGGCCGGTGCCGGTGATCACGATGCCGGGATCGGCCAGCTCGACCACGTCGTACGCCGGCTCCTCGTAGGGATGCGCCGCCAGCATGGCGCGGACCACGGCGGGCCGCAGGTGCCGGGCCAGGGCCACCTCGATCCGGACCTCGTCCACCGTCTCCAGCTCGCCGACGGTGCCGACCATCGGCGAGGCGCCCTCGAGCGGTCGGAAGCGTCCCTGCCCCACCGCCGAGGTGTACGACGCGTAGTCGTAGTCACCCACGCGGCCTGCCCCCGCGTCGCCCATCGCCGCCCGGACCGGGGCCGCGGCGTCGGTCGGGACGAACACGGTGAGCTTGTCCATCGGCTCGGCCGGGGTCGTGATGATCGGCCGCAGGTCGGTGAGCCCGAGCGTCAGCGCGAGTGCCTCGGAGACTCCCCCGACGGCCTGGTCGGCGTTGGTGTGCGCGGTGAGCAGCGCGCAGCCCGCGGCGGCGAGCGTCGCGAGCGTGCGGCCCTTCGGCGTGGTGGCGGCGAAGCCGTGCACCGGCTTGAGGAACAGCGGGTGGTGCACGACGAGGAGGTCGGCCTTCCAGTCCGCGGCCTCCTGGGCGACCTCGGGCGTGGGGTCGACGGCGAACAGCACCTTCTTGACCGGCTGCTCGGGATCGCCGTACACGAGACCGACGGCGTCCCACGACTCCGCCGTGGCGGGCGGGTACCACCCGTGGACCAGGTCGACGACGTCCTTCAGCGCGGGCATGGCCCCACCCTATTGACTGGGGGCATGCGCGAGGTCGAGCAGGACGGCGCGTGGATCGCCGCCCTGATGTCGGGCCACCGGGCCGCCGCGTGGATCCTGCGGCGCGACCTCGCGTTCAGCGAGCTGTGACGGATCGGTGACGGCTGGCCCGCACCGGACGTGACGGGCGGCTCACGGACCCGGCGAAGGATCCCCTCATCCGCACACCCGGAGGAGGGAGCATGGCCAACCACCAGGCCATCGGCGCGACCGCCGGCGCGGTCGTGCGACTCCTTGAGCAGTCCTGGCACCCGACGCTGCTGCCCGGCATCGACCCGCAGTTCGCGGTCTACCACGGCAAGGACTTCGCCTCCCCCATGGCGACCGGCGTCTCGGTGTTCGTCTACCAGGTGGGCGTCGACAGCGTGCAGCGCACGCTGCCGCCCGCGCTGCCCCAGCACAGGCGACCGCTGCCGCTGCGGATCGCGCTGCTGCTCACCGCGTGGGCGAAGGACGCTTCGACCGAGCACGCGCTGCTCGGGTGGTCGATGCGCGCAGTCGCCGACAGCCCGGTGCTCGCGAGCGGATTCCTCAACGCGACCACGCCGGGGGTCTTCGGGCACGACGAGACCGTCGAGCTGAGCCCGATCGAGCTGTCCAACGAGGAGGTCTTCCACCTCTGGCAGGTGCTGCCGAGCAGCCTGCAGCTCTCGGCGGCGTACGTCGCGCGGGTGCTGCGCGTCGAGTCGGAGCTGGTGGAGCCGAGCGGCGCGCCGGTCCTCGAGCGCGACCTCGACCTGGGGGTGTTGGTGCCGTGACCTCCACCCCCGTCGAGCTCGTCGAGCGGATCGGCTACCGAGCGCCGCTCGCGATCGCCTGCACCGACGGGGTCACCGGGGCTGCCGTCACCGACGGCCTGGTCGCGAGCGCCTGGCTGCGCACCGACCCGGCCGGGCGGCGGACGGCCCGCCGGTCCCCGTTGTCGGGGCTGCTCGGGTTCGGCGCCCTGCCGCGGACCTGGGCCCAGACCCACGTCCAGCTCCCGGCCGGCACGCCGGTGGGCTGGCCGGCCGCGCCACCCACTCCGGTCTGCGTCCTGGTGCAGGACACCGCGGGCCGGTACCTGCCCGCATCGATCGCGGTCGGCGTCCCCGTCGCCGCACCGGTCGCGCTGCCGCTGTCCTCCTCGCCGGGCCGGACCACCGCCTCGGGCCACGCCCTGGTCCGTGGCGAGGTGCACCACGACACGACCGGCGCGCCGCTGGGCTGGGCCCTCGTCCGCATCGACACCGGCGCGGCGGCGTACCAGACGGTGGCGGACGCGCAGGGCCGCTTCCTGCTGCCGTTCCCGCACCCCGAGGCGCTCCCGGCGCTCACGAGCCCGCCCGCCGGACCGGGGCTCGGGGCGCTCAGCTGGCCGGTCACGGTCAGCGTCCGCTCGAAGCCGACGACCCTCGTCTTCTCCCCCGGCGTCGTCAGCGTCGGCGGGCCGGCCGCCCCGCCCGAGCTCGGCTCCATCACCGCTCAGCCGCCGGCCCAGCTCGTCGATGCCGGCACCCATCCCAGCCTCACCGTCACGTTGCCCTACGGCATCCCGCTCGTCCTCGCCCTCCGCGCGGTGACGCCATGAACCCCCAGCCCGGAACCCGCACCCGTCCCGCAGCCCCACCCGATGTGGAGGAGACACCGCCATGCCCCAGTACCTAGCTCCCGGCGTGTACGTCGAGGAGATCCCCGGCCCGCGCACGATCCAGTCGGTGAGCACCACGACCGCCGCGTTCGTGGGACCGACCCGGTTCGGCCCGACCAGCGGCGAGCCCGAGCTGCTGACGTCGTACGTCGATTTCGTGCGGATCTACGGCGACGCCGTGGACCTCGACCTCGCCGACAACGGACCGGTCACCAACCACATGGCGCTCGGGGTCAAGGGGTTCTTCGACGAGGGCGGGCACAGCCTCTACGTCAGCCGGGTCTTCGGCTACACCGGCGCGGGCTACAAGGCGGACCACGCCACGATCGGGCTCCCCAACGCCTCGAAGTACGCCGCCTGGGCCCGCTTCCCCGGCGCGGCCGGCCGGCTCAAGGTGACCTTCACGCTCCAGGTCGGCAACAACGTGCTGGTCACCACGGGCGCCACCCGCTCGCTCACCCGGCTGCGACCCCACGACTGCGTCTGGATCCCGAACACGACCACCGAGGGCGACCCCGGCAAGGTGTACGTCGCCGTGCACGACCCGGCCACCGACACGATCCAGCTCACCGGCCAGACCGCGAACCCGCTGGACCTGACCACGCTCGCGGCCGGCATCCCGGTCCTGCCGATCTCGGTGCTGGTCTCGGTGCAGGTGCCGACCCTCAACGGACAGGGCCTGGCCACGTTCGGGCCGCCGACCGCGGTCGGCGTCTTCGGCTTCGACCCGCGCGCGGTCGGCACCGGCATCACGACGGTGCTCACCGCCAACCCGCCGTCGCGGGCGCAGGCCCTCACCGTGCCGATCGCCCTCGAACCGGGCACCGGGCTGCCGACCGACCCGGACAAGCTCGCGGTCGCGGTGCCGACGCAGATCCTCGGCGACGCCGTGCTGCGGACCGCCACCACGGCGGCCGCCGCGGTCGAGAGCCGGCAGGTCGTGATCACCCTCGCCGGCGGCACCGACGGGAACGCCCCCGGGGAGTCGGAGTACCAGGGCGTCCCCGCGATCGGCGACTACCAGGCATCAGACACGCAGAACCCGAACGCGACCGACCGCGTCTTCAACGGCCTGCTGGCCTTCGACCCCATCGACGACATCTCCACCGTCGTCGCACCGGGCGCCGCCAGCGGGTGGGGGTTGACCAGCGCCACCCAGGTCCAGCAGGCGGCGCAGGCGGTCAACGCGACGATCGTGTCCTACTGCGAGAACCGGTCCTACCTGACCGCGGCTGTCGACACCCCCGCCGGGCTGCTCCCGACCGGCGCTCTGGACTTCCGCAACCTGATGTCCTCCTCGCACACCGCGCTCTACTACCCCTGGCTGGTGGTGGGCCACCCGATCACCGACGAACGCGTGCTGGTCCCGCCGGCGGCGTACATGACGGGGATCTGGGCGCGCAGCGACGACCGGCGCGGGGTGATCAAGGCGCCCGCGAACGAGCCCGTCCGCTCGGCGCTGGACGTCGAGATCAAGGTCAACAAGGCACAGCAGGAGCTGCTCAACCCGCAGGGCGTCAACTGCGTGCGCTTCTTCCCCGGCCCCGGCTTCACCGTGTGGGGCGCGCGGACCATCTCGGAGGACCCCGAGTGGAAGCACCTCAACATCCGGCGCTACTTCAACTACGTCGAGAAGTCGATCGACGAGGGCACCCAATGGGTGGTCTTCGAGATCAACGGGCCGACGCTGTGGGACTCCGTGCGGCACACGATCGAGGGGTTCCTGACCAGCGAGTGGCGATCGGGCGCGCTGCTCGGCAGCAAGCCCGAGCAGGGCTTCTTCGTCGAGTGCGGCCCCACCACGATGACGGCCGACGACCTCGCCGAGGGCCGGCTGATCTGCCGGGTCGGCATCGCCGCCGCCCACCCGGCCGAGTTCGTGATCTTCCGGATCAGCCAGACGACCGCCACCGCGAGCGCCTGAGCGCGCCCGGACCACGCCCGAGGAGAGAGAACCCATGGCAACCCAGCGCGACACCCCCTACGGCAGCTTCAACTTCCTGGTGAACTTCCAGACCGGCGACACGACCTCGGTGCGCGGCGGCTTCCAGGAGGTGAGCGGCATGAACATCGAGGTCGCGTCGGCCGACTACCGGGCCGGCAACTCGCCGGCCAACCACGTCGTCAAGGTCAACGGCGTCTACAAGGTCGGCGACGTCACGTTCAAGCGCGGCCTGATCGGCGCGACCGACCTCTACGAGTGGATCAAGGCGGTCCGCGAGGGCGACCGCTCCGTGCTGCGCACGGTCACCGTCAGCCTCCAGGACGAGGCCCACGCCGGACCGGTGATGACCTGGAAGCTCAGCAACGGCCGGCCGATCCGCTACACGATGCCGTCCTTCAACGCCAAGACCGGCACCGACGTCGCCATCGAGGAGCTCGTCCTCTCGGTGGAGGACCTCACCATCGAGTGACGGACCCGAGGACCCCACACCGATGCCCACGACGCTGTCGCCGCTGACCTTCCGGGGACGTCTCCCCGGAGTCGCCTGCGACCCTGCCCTGCCGCAGGTGGACCAGCCGGTCCGCCTGGACGTGGCCGGCTTCGTGGGCTTCGCGCAGAAGGGCCCGCTCGACCTCGCCGTCCCGGTCGAGGACCCCACGCAGTACGCCGCGGTGTTCGGCGGCGACCTCGCGCTCGCCCAGGACACCGACGCCGCGGGCGCTCCGATCTACGCCCAGCTCCCCACCGCGGTACGCGCCTTCTTCGACAACGGCGGCCGGCGCTGCCACGTCGTCCGGGTGGCCGGGGCGGGTGCCCGGGCGGCCCGCTGGCGGGTGGGCGGGCTGCGGCTGTGGGTCCCCGGCAGCACCACGACCCACGCGGTCGTGGTCGAGTCGGCCTGGCCGGGCTCCTGGTCGGCCGGCACGGAGGTCGAGGCGGAGCAGGTCGTGCGCCACGTCCGCTCGGTGGCGCCGTACGTCCCGGCCGCGCCGGGCGCGCCCGGGACGCTCGCGCTCGCAGCCGGGCAGACCACGGCCCTGCAGGTGGGCGACCTGCTCCGCCTCGATCCCGTGGCCGGTCCGGTCGCGCTGTTCGCGCGGATCAGCGCGCTCGACCCCGTGACCTCGACCGTGCGCACCGACGTGGACCTGCCGTTCACCCCAGCGTCCGGCGGGAACCCCGACACCCCGGCCCCGGGTGCCGTGCTGCCCGCGGGCCTGCCGCTGGCCCGGGTCCAGGTGCTGCGCTTCGACCTCGTCTCGCGCCGCCACACGTCCACCGAGTCGGTCCTGCTCGAGCGCCTCGTCGAGGTCGCGTACGGCGCCCCGGCCACCGGCGCGAGCGCCGCCACCCGCACCGCCTGGTACGACGCCCTCCAGCCGCTCGGCAACACCCAGCCCGACGCCGCCCGCTCCACGGAGCTGCGCCAGTCCGGCCCGACGATGGGGCTGCTCGCCACCGGACTGGTCGTGCCCGCACCCGAGGACGGCTTCCTGCTGCTGCAGGCCGGCGACGACGACCTGGGCGCCCTGGACCTGACCCGCTTCGTCGACCCTCGGCTCGCCCAGGACACGGTGTTCAGCCTGGCGACCCACGTCGAGCAGCTGGCGTTCCTCTCGGCCGCGCCGACCCAGCTCACCGGTATGCACGCGCTCGCCCCGGTCGACGAGGTGTCGCTCATTGCCGCCCCCGACGCGACGCTGCGCTCCTGGACGCCGCTGCCGCAGCCGACGGGCGACCCGACTCCGCCCGCCGACCCGGGCACGCCGCCGGACTGGACCCACTTCCACTGCTGCGGGGACGCCACGGCCACTCCGCCTCCTGCGCCGGTCGTGACGCCCACCCCGGTCGACGGGCTTCCGGCGCTCGACCCGGTCGCGACGTACGACGAGACGGCGCTGGTCGACGTCCAGGCGGCCCTCGTCACGATGGCCGCGGGCCGCGCCGACCAGGTCGCGCTGCTGTCGGTGCCGCGCCACTACGACACCGCCGCGGTGCTGGCGTGGCAGACCCGGATCGCCCAGGACCCCCGCGTCAGCGACACGTTCGGCGGCGTCGGGCCGCTGTCCTACGCGGGCTTCTGGCACCCGTGGGTGTCGGTGGCGACGTCGACGTCCACGACGCAGTCGCTGCTGCGCGACGTGCCACCGGACGGGGCCGTGGCCGGCATGATCGCCGCCCGCGAGCTCGCGCGCGGGGCGTGGATCGCGCCCGCCGGCGTACCGCTGCAGGGGGTGGTGCGGCTGACGGCCGACCTCGACACCGCCGAGCAGACCCGGCTCTTCGACGCGCACGCGAACCTGCTCGTGCACCGTCCGGGCGCCTTCACGGCGTTGTCCGCGCACACCCTGACCGGCAACCGCGACCAGCTCCAGGTGTCGGTACGCCGGCTGCTGATCCTGCTGCGCAAGATCTGCCTCGAGCTGGGTGCCCGCTACACCTTCGAGGTCAACGACGACCGGTTCCGCCAGCTCGTGCGGATGCGCTTCGACCGGATCCTCGCCGCCCTCGTCGACCGCGGCGCCCTGCACGGCTTCCGGGTGCTGACCGACGGGGGGATCAACACCGCCGAGGACCAGGCCGAGGGCCGGTTGGTGGTGGTGCTCCAGGTGGCGCCGACCAGCCCGATCGAGTTCATCACGGTCACGCTCGTCCGCACCGGCGCGGGCCTGCTCGAAGTGCTGGAGGGCTGAGTCGTGGCGATCTCCGACGTACCGCTCACCACCTTCCGCTTCGAGGTGGTCCTCGACCTCGACGAGCCCACCCCCGGGCTGGACAGCCCGCTGTGCGACGCGGCCTTCGCGGAGTGCGACGGCCTCGAGGTGACGATGGCGCCCAAGGTGGTGGAGTCGGGCGGCGTCAACGACCGGCAGATCCACCTGATCGGCCCGGTCACCAACGGCCAGCTCACCCTCAAGCGGGGCGTGACCGGCAACCTCCAGCTGTGGGACTGGTTCGCGCGGGGCACCGTCCCCGGGTCGGTGCTGACGGCGAGCGGCGAGATCACGCTGTGGGCCGCGGACGGGACGCCCGCGATCCAGTACTCCCTCGTCGGCTGCCTGCCGGTCCGGATGCGGGCGCCCGCCCTCAACGCCCAGAACGGCCTGGTGGCCGTCGAGGAGCTCGGGCTGGTCTACGAGCAGCTCGTCGTGGCCGCGCCGGGCAGCGGCGCGGGGATCTCGATCGGTTTCTCGGCCGGGTTCTCCGCCGGGGTGTCTGCCTCCGCCGGCGTGTCTGCCGGGCTCTCCGCGGGCGTCTCGGTCGGCGGTGGCTTCTGATGGGCACCGCGCAGCTGACCGAGTGGGATCTCGACAACGACCAGGCGGCGTCCGGCGGCGTCGACCTCGTGGTCGACTTCGACCCCAAGAGCCTGGCGTTGACCTACTCCCCCACCGGCCCCACGCAGGGCTCGTCGGCGACCGCGTCGGGCACCTACAACGAGTCGCCGGCCCAGCAGACCAGCCAGTCCACCAGCCTGTCGCTGGAGCTGCTCTTCGACACGTCCACCGACGGCACCACGGTCCAGGCCAAGACCGACCCGATCGTGTCCCTCACCCAGCCCGCGCCGCTGGGCGACCAGGCGCCCGCTCGCAAGGTGGTGCGGCTGTCGTGGGGGACGTTCCTGTTCTACGGCACGATCACCTCACTCTCGCAGACGATCGACTTCTTCTCCGAGGACGGGGTGCCGCTGCGCGCCGAGCTGCACGTGTCGCTGACCGAGGTCAAGAAGTCCGATCCGGACGCGGGCTCGGGCGGCTCCGCCGGCGCCGGCGCCGGCGCCGGGATCGGCGCGTCGGTGGGCGCCTCGGCGTCTTTCGGCGCCTCGGCCGGGATCTCGGCCGGGGTGTCCGCGGGCGTCTCGGTGGGCGCCTCCGCGGGGATCTCCGCGGGTGCGTCCGCGGGCATCTCCGCCGGGGTCTCGATCGGCGCCACGGCCGGTGTCGGTACGACGCCCCTCACCCTCACCCAGTCCGGCGACACCGTGCAGTCCCTGGCCGCCCGCACCAGCGGGTCGTGGAAGACCGTCGCCGCCGCCAACGGCATCGACAATCCGCGCCTGCTGCCGCCCGGCACCGTGATCGACGCCCGAGCCCAGATCGACGTGAGGTGAGGACCCATGCCCGTCCAGATCGACCAGGTCGAGGTCATCAGTGCCCCCGCCACCGAGCCGGCCACGCCGACGTCGGCACCCGGAGCCCCCGCACCGGCGGCCGACGTCACCGAGCAGATGCGGGCCTGGGCTCGCGCCGCCGCCTGCCGCAGCGACCGGTTGAGGGCCGACTGATGCCCACGTCGTCGTACGTCTCGACCCCCGAGGTGCGGCTCGCCGGCGACCTCGCGTCCGACCTGATGCGCGACCTGCTCGAGCTCAGCGTCGAGGAGCACATCGCCGGCCTCTGCTCTCTCGAGGCCCGGATGATCGCCTGGGGCGCGAACGGCACAAGCACCGGCTACAAGCACCTGGACCGCTCCGACATCGACTTCGGCAAGCCGATCACCGTGGGCTTCGGCACGGACGCGACCACGCCCCTGTTCCGTGGCACGATCTCCGCGCTGCAGGCCGACTACCCGCCCTCACAGGCGGCCTCGCTCGCGTTCTGCGCCGAGGACGCCCTGTGGGACCTGCGGATGAAGCGGCAGACCCGGACCTTCGACGACTCCTCCACCAGCGACATCGCCCAGCGCATCGCCTCCGACCACTCGCTCACACCGCAGGTCGACCTGGACGGCCCGAACCGGACGGTCGTGAACCAGGTCAACCTCAGCGACCTCGCGTTCCTCCGGCAGCTCGCGTACGCCGACGGCGCGGAGGTCTGGGTCGACGACACGACCCTGCACGTGCAGCGCCGGTCGGACCGCGACGCCGGCTCGGTGACGCTCACCTACGGCGGCGACCTGACCTCCTTCTCGGCCCGCGCCGATCTCGCGCACCAGGTCACCGACGTGCACGTGACCGGGTGGTCGGTGGCGGACAAGTCGGGCATCGACGAGACCGGGGACGCCGACGCCCTCGGCTCCGACCTCGCGTCCGGCGACACCAGCGGGAGCGCGACCCTGGCCGCGGCCTTCTCCGAGCGCCACGAGTACGTCGCCGTCGCGGGTCCGCTGGCGACCGACGATGCGCAGGCGCGGGCCAGGGCGGCGTACCTGGACCGGGCGCGGCGGTTCGTCACCGCCCAGGGATCGACCGCGGGCACGCCGGCGCTGCGGGTCGGCACCCGGGTCACGGTGGCCGGCGTCGGCGGGCTCTTCAACGGGGAGTACCGCGCGGTGCGGGTGCGGCACCGGTTCAACCTGGTCGCCGGCTATACGACCGACTTCGACCTGGAGCGGGCCGGCATCGGGAGCGCGTCATGACCCAGACCCACGAGCGCGTCCAGCCGGTCAATGACCCCTTCCACCAGGCCTGGTACGGCGTCTACCCGGCGACCGTGTCCGACAACCAGGACCCCGACGGGCAGGGCCGGGTCAAGGTGAAGCTGCCCTGGATCGGCGGCAGCACTTACGAGGCATGGGCGCGGCTGTCCACGCTGATGGGCGGCGGCAACCGGGGAAGCTGGTTCGTGCCGGACAAGGACGACGAGGTGCTCGTCGCGTTCGCGTACGGCGACGTCGACCATCCCTACGTCGTCGGCGCGCTGTGGAATGGGAAGGACAGCCCGCCGAAGTCGATGGACAGCGACAACAACGTCAAGGCGATCGTGTCGCGCAAGGACATCGAGATCGTCCTCGACGACACCGACGGCGCCGTCGCCCTCACCATCTCCACTCCGGGCGGCCACCAGCTGACCCTGCAGGACGCCGGAGCGACGGTGACCCTGGAGGACTCCAACGGCAACTCCGTCGAGCTCGCGCCGGACGGCATGACGATCACCGCCGCCTCGAAGCTGACCGTGAACGCCCCGACGATCGAGTTCAACAACGGCTCGGGGACGGTCAACTCGGCGATGTGGACGTTCTCCGGCGTCGTCCAGAACAACACCACGATCAGCACGGCGGTCGTCTCCTCGTCCTACACGCCGGGCGCGGGGAACGTGTGGTGACCCGATGACGACACTGACCCTCCCCGTCGCCCGCACCGGGATCGCGCCACTCGGCCGGCGCGAGGTCACCCAGTGGCTGGCCCCCGCACCGCTGTGGGACGGCCTCGACGTGGGCCCGGGCGCGGCCGGGCTGGCCGCCCCCTTCATCGCCGAGCTCACCACCGACCGGTTCGTCGACGTCTTCACGGGCACGCTCGCCGGAGCGGGCGGCGCCTCCCCCGCCGACCTCGCCACGATGGTCCCCGCCATCACCGTCGACGGCACCCCCACCGGTGCGTACCGGCTGTTCCAGCCACTCAGCCAGCGCTACTACCTGGTCACCGCCTCGCTGGTCTGCCGCCGCCCCGGCATCCCGGACCACACCGTCGACGTCCGTGCGAAGGAGTCGGTGGGCTTCGTGATGCGCCGCCTCGAGGACGGGGCGGAGCAGGCCTTCGTTCCCGGCGAGGGCGGCGGCACCTGGGTCAGCCCGGCCGGCGGCGCGCTCGCCGACGGCGAGCAGGTGCACCCGATGCACCCCGCCCCGGTCGCGCCGTACGCCGAGCCCGGCACCACCACCGCAGGCCTGGGCCTCGACGCGGCGACCGGGAGCGGTCGCACCGTGTGGTTCGGGTACGTCCCGGTCGCGCAGCGCGAGACCATGGCCAAGGCGATGGACGACCCGGCCGGCCGGATCGCCGACCTCGTCGCGAACCCGCCGCCGCTCACGACGGTCACCGACCCCCGCGTGGACTGGCTCTACCAGCGCGTGCTGCTGACCTGGGGCGGGCTGAAGGGCCACGACGACGCAGCCGGCGACACCGTCGACGTACCCGGGAACGTGCGCTACCCGTCGCTCTACACGCTGCTCGACCTCGGCGACTGGATGCAGCAGCACCTGCCCGACGTGTACGACCACGTCGTCCACGGCACCACGCTCCCGTCCGGCTCCGCCGACCAGGCCTTCGCCGACCTGCTGCACGCCACCGAGGTGCAGAAGGGCGGGAGCGACGTCCGCCTGGACCAGGCGGTCGCCGACACCGTGCCGTACGCCGCCCTGCTCACCGGCGACGACATCGCCGCGCCGGACGACTACGACCTCAGCCAGGTCGCGAACCTCGCGTCGGTGACCGGCTACACGGGCTCGTTCATGAGCGCGGCCCGGGCCGCGATCGCGGCCGGCGGCCGGCCGGTGCCGATCCCACCCGAGCTGGACGGGATGATCCGCGAGGACGCGGGAGCACCGTTCACGCCGGGCAAGGGGCCGACGTACGTGATCCGGGTGGTGTACCGCCACGACCCGTGCGTGCCCGTGCTGAGCACGGCGACGCATCCCTTCGAGCTCGCGCGGGCCCTCGACCCGGACGCGCCGGCACGCCGGATCCTGCTGCAGATGCCGGACATCACGAACATGCGGAAGTTCAACCGCGGTGTCGCCATCGAGACGCCGCCCGCCCTGCAGAAGATCCTCAACGGGCTGACACCCGACGTGCTCAAGGGCGACACCCCCGATGACACCGGCCTGGCTCTCGGGTTCATCTGCTCGTTCTCGCTGCAGATCATCTTCCTGGTCGCGTTCATCGTCATGTTCATCTTCTTGATCCTGTTGAACATCTGCTTCTTCTGGATGCCCTTCCTCAAGATCTGCCTGCCCATCCCGGTGCCCGCCCAGCAGCCGAAGGGACCGACGCCGTGACGGTCACGAACCCGGGCCCGGCCGCCGCGTCCCCGATCAGCGCCGCCGCCCTGTACGGCCAGGGCATCTCCTTCCCGCCGCGGGTCGGGCCGGACGGCGCCCTCGTCCGGTCGGCGGGCGAGCTGAACGTCCGCGAGTGCATCTGCACCATCCTGCGGACGCGTCCCGGCGAGCGGGTCGAGCTGCCGGCCTTCGGCTGCGGCCTGGACCGCTACCTCTACGAGCCCAACACGGTCGCGACGCTGCGGCTCATCGCGGCCGACGTGCAGACCGCGATCGGGCGGTGGGAGCCGCGGGTGCGGCTCGACGACGTCACCGCCGCCCTCAACCCCACCGACGTCCGCGCGGTCGACGTGACGATCAGCTACACCCTCGTCGCGACCGGCCTGCGCGAGAGCCTGCAGATGACGCTGCGAGCCCAGGAGGCCCCGTGACCATCCAGATCCCGGCTCTCGACGACCGGTCCTTCGACCAGCTGGTCCGCGAGGTCCGCGCGCGGGTCGGCGTCCACACCCCGGAGTGGACCAACCTCAACGAGTCCGACCCCGGCGTCACGATCATCGAGCTGTTCGCGTTCCTCACCGAGAACCTGCTCTACCGCAGCAACCGGATCCCCGAGGCCAACCGGCTGAAGTTCCTCTCCATGCTGGGCATCGCGCTGCAACCGCCGTCACCCGGCGTCGGGCTGGTCACGATCGGCAACACCAAGGGTCCGCTCGGGCCGCCCGCCCTCTCGGTCCCGACCGGCACCCAGCTGCGGGCCGGCCAGGTGCCGTTCGTGACGGCCAACCCGCTGGCGGTCCTGCCCGTCGAGTCCGCCGTCTACTACAAGCAGCCCCAGCGGCCCGACGCGGCGACGCTCGCGCAGTACCAGCTGCTCTACCAGACCTTCCTCACCAGCGACACCGACGTCCTGAGCTACTACCGCCCGGTGTCGCTGGACCCGCCGGCCGCCGGGCGCCCCGACCCGGTCGTCGACCTGGGCGACGCGCAGCACGGCACCATCGACCGGTCGCTGTGGATCGCCCTGCTCGGGCAGAAGGGCGCGGCCGCGTCCGACGTACGCCGGGCACTGGCGGGTCAGAGCCTCTCGATCGGTGTCTACCCGGCGGCCCAGGTGCCCGGCCAGGTGCTGCCGCCGATGACGACCGCGACCGGCACCGTCGATCCGGGGCTCGTCGTCGAGATCGCAGCCCCGCAGGCCGATCCGGCCGACCCGACGGCCGCGACCGGGCTGGGCACCGGGCCGGCGCAGTACGCCCGCCTGCCGTTGACGTACGCCGAGCCGGTGCTCGAGGCGCCCGGCCTGCTCCAGGTGACGCTGCCCGACTACGCGCGGCTGCTGCTGTGGGACTACGACCCCGAGGAGGAGGGCACCGGGGACTTCCCGCCGCGGGTCGACGACGCCGCCGTGGCCGCCCGGATCGTCACCTGGATCCGGCTGCGCTACCCGTCACCCGCCGACGCGGCGGCATCCCCGCCCGTCACCACCTCGGCACCCACCGACCCGGCGGACGAGGCGTCGCCGACCACCGACCTCTCGCTCGCCGGATGCGGCTGCGGGTGCGGCTGCGACGACGGGGACACCACCCCAGGGACCTCGGCCCCGGTCGCGACGGCCACCGGGCGGATCACCTGGGTCGGCGTGAACGCGACCCGCGCCGTGCAGGCCGTCGCGGTCCGCCAGGAGGCCCTCGGCCTGGCGCCCGGTACGCCGTTCCACACCTGCTCCTTCGCGCACGCGCCGGTCGTGACCGGCGAGCTGCCCGGGGCTCCGGACGTCAGCACCGTGCTGGTCGAGGTGCAGGCGATCGACGGCACCTGGGAGCCGTGGCACGAGATCGACGACATCTTCGCGGCCGACCGCGAGGAGCCGGCGTACGCGCTCGACCCGGCGACGGGCCGGATCACGTTCGGCAGCGGGCTGAACGGGCTGCGCCCGCCGCGGGGCGCCGCGATCCGCGCGTCCTACTGGTACGGCGGCGGCACCCAGGGCCAGGTCGCGATCGGCGGCATCGACAAGTCGGTCGCCCTGCCCAGCGGCTACCCGGTGACCAACCCGCTGCCGACGTGGGGCGGCAGCGGCGGCGAGTCGACCGCCGACGGCGAGGCCGCGATCACCCGCTGGCTGCGGCACCGCGACCGGCTCGTCGCGGCCGACGACTTCCGCGACCTCACCCGGCGCACCCCCGGGATCGACCTGGGCCGGGTCGAGGTCCTGCCCCTGTTCGACCCCGACGCGGTCGGTCCGCAGCAGGACTGGCCGGGCATGGTCACCGTGATGGTGATCCCCCGCTCGGACCCGGTGCACCCGCGGACGCCGACGCCGGACCGCCAGTTCCTCAACGCCGTCTGCGACTGGCTCGCGCCACGACGGCTCGTCACCACCGAGCTGCACGTCCGCGGTCCGATCTACCGCCAGCTGTTCGTCTCCATCGCGATCGTGACGCTGCCCGGCCAGGTCCCCTCGATCGTGGAGCAGGCCGTCACCGACGCGGTCGAGACGTTCCTGTCGCCGTTGCACGGCGGGCTGCCCACCTCCGCGCAGGCCGACGGCCTGCTCGGCGTACCCGATCCGGCCACGGGCACCGGCTGGCCGCTCGGCGTGGACGTGCGCAGCCAGGACATCGAGGCGGTCGCGACGCGCGTCCCCGGCGTGCGGTACGTCGACTCCGTGCTCCTCGCCACGATCGACGAGTCCGGCACCGTGCGGTCACCCGTCGACAGCCTGAGCATCACCGGCCTGGAGCTGCCTGCGGCGACCGCCTTCTGCGGCCCGCCCCCGGCCGTCGACCCGGCGAGCCTGATCGCGGGCAGCCAGGGCGTCGCCACCACGACCGTCCCCGTCCCCGTCGTCCCGGACACCTGCTGAGGCCGCCATGGACGTCCAGGGATCGAGGTACCACCTCCTCGCCGACGTCGGCGACTGGGGACGCTGCACCGACACCACCCCCGGCCCGAGCGCCGGCCGCACCCTCGCCGACCTGTGGGCCGACCTGGCCGCGCACGGCTCGAGCGCGACCAGCACCCCGTGGGAGCACGACGCCGACCGCCGCGTCCTGCGACTCACCCGGGAGACGCCGCTGTTCCGCCGGGCCGGCCGCAACGACCCCCTCGACCCCGCAGCGCGTCGCGGCGCCGGACGCGACGGCTACGGCAGCTGGTTCTGGATCTCGGCCGACCGGCGCGGCATCTGCTGGCTGCCGGTCGGGCAGCGCCGCTCGGCGCCCTGGTGGTCGGTGGACGCCCTGCAGGAGTCCTGCACCTGCGGCACCACCGGCCCCGGGGCGTTCGGCAGCGCCTGCACCTGCCCGCCGTCGGACCTGGTGCTGCAGGGGCTGTGCGTCACGACCCACCACTACCTGCTGGCCGGCTACCTCTCGCCCGCCGAGAGCGGGCTGCTGGTGTTCGACTTGCAGGCCGGTGGGGCACCGCTGCGGATGCCGTGGCCCAGCGACCTGCCGTTCACCCCGTGGGACCTGGCCGACACCGCCGACGGCGGCGCCCTCGTCCTCGACCGCGACCACGGCACCTGGTGGCGGCTCGACGAGCACCTGCGGCTGCGCGGGACCCAGCCGGCCACGGCGATCGGCTTCGGCCCGGTGGGCGGTGGCGACCCGGTGCAGGTCACGGCACCCGCCCGGCCCACGGCGTACGTCCTGGTCGACGCCGACGGCGCACCGGTCCACCCGGTCAGCATCGAGCCCGGGCCTGGCGGCAGCACCCTCGTGCTGGACGCCGACCCGGCGAAGGGCTGGTCCACGCTCTCCTGCTACGACGGTGCCGTGCTGCGCTGGCAGCGGCCGCTGCGCGACGTCGTGGAGGTCGTCGACCCGGCCGACCCCGCCGGCGTGCCGTTCCGCTGCTCGCTGCTCGCCCACGACATGGCGTACGCCGAGGAGGGCGGCCTGCTCGACCCGCCCTGCCTGTACCTCGCCGACGCCGAGGGCAACCAGGTGGTGGGCTTCAGCCTCGACCCGGCCACCGGGGAGGTGCGGGCGCGCGACGACTACCTGCCGCTGCGCGAGTGGGCCACCCGCGCGCTGGTCCGTGCGGGGGGCCAGGTGTTCTACGACTTCGACGTCGCCGCCACGGGTGCTGTTCCGAGCAGCACGCGCTGGATCCCGCTCGCCGTCTTCGGCGAGTGCCGCTTCGCCACCACCGCGACCCTCACCACGGCCACCGACTTCGGCGCCGGCCTGGGCCTGGTCGGCGACACCCTCGACGCCGTCGTCCCGGGCACGGTGTGGCACCGGGTCCTGCTCGACGCGCACGTCCCCACCGGCACCTCGATCGCGATCCGGGCGCGGGCCGGCGACGACCCCGCGCTGCTCACCCTCGAGGAGTGGGTCGACCAGCCCACGCCGTACCTGCGCGGCGACGGACCCGAGCTGCCGTGGGCCGACCCGTGGGCCGACCGGCGCGGCGACGTCCGCGACCCGCAGCCGCTGCCCGACGGGATGGGGACCCACGAGCTGCTGCTGCAGCGCGTGACCGGCCGCTACCTGCAGCTCGAGCTCACCCTGGTCGGCAACGGCCGAGCCACGCCGCTGGTGCGGGCGCTGCGTGCGTGGTTCCCGCGGTTCTCCTACCCCGAGCACTACCTGCCGGCGGTGTACGTCGAGAGCGACGGACCCGACCGCTTCCTGGAGCGCTTCCTCGCGAATTTCGAGGGCATGTACACCGCGCTCGAGGAGAGGATCGAGCACACCCACCTGCTGCTCGACGCCCGGACCGCCCTCGCCGGCGACCTGCCCTGGCTGGCGGCCTGGTTCGGCCTGGCCCTGGACCCGCTGTGGGACGAGGATCGGCGGCGCTTCCTGATCCGCCACGTCGACCGCTTCTACCGGATCCGCGGCACGGTCCGGGGACTGGTCGCGACGCTGAAGGTCTACCTCGACCCGACCGTCGACGACGGGGTGTTCTGCGGCGGCGGGGCCGGCGGCGTGCGCATCGTCGAGCGCTTCCTCACCCGCGACACCGGTGGGGCGGCGTACGGCGCCCCACCGACCCAGCCCGACCCCGACCCGATGACCCGGGTGCGGCGCAGCGCGCACCGCTTCGACGTGCTCGTCCCGACCGACCTCTCCGACGACGACACCGCGATGGTGCAGCGGATCGTCGACATCGCGAAGCCCGCGCACACGGCGTTCGCGCTGCGCCGCTACCACGAGCTGTTCGTGGTCGGCCAGGCACGGCTCGGCCTCGATACCGAGCTCGGCACCGCACCGGTCTTCGTCCCCACGGTGCCGGGAGACCGCGACGCGGCGGTGCTCGCGGCGACGTACCTCGGCTTTCCCCGCCCCTTCGACCTCACCGACCGCGTGGTCTCCGACCGCGAGCACGTCGGCGCCCTTCCCGCTCTCTAGACCGCACACCGAGGAGCCCCGCGATGACCGCCACGACCACCCAGCTCGAGCCCTGCGTCTCGCTCACCGCGGGCACGCTCTCCCCCGACGAGCGCGTCAACTACGCCTACGGGATGGTCCTGGGGCTCGACGAGTTCCTCCAGGAGCAGCTGCACAACCTGTCGAAGGACTACTTCCACGAGCGGGTCCTGCACGGCTTCGGCACCACCTCCGGGCTGCACGTCGCGGTCTCCCCGGTCGACGGCGCGCCCGACTTCCAGGTGTCGGTGAGCATCGGCACCGCTGTCGACCAGTGGGGCCGCGAGATCGCGATCACCTGCACCCAGTGCGCCCGGATCGGTGCCTGGCTCGGCGCACAGGAGCTCGCGGGCCAGCAGGTCCCCGCTGCGAACGTCGACGCGGCGGGCGTCATCACGGTCTACGTCACGGCGGCGTACGCGGAGTGCCTCGACGACATGGTGCCGCTCCCCGGTCAGCCGTGCTCGTGCAGCGACCAGACGATGGTGGCCTCGCGGATCCGGGACGCCTGGGACGTCGAGCTGTCCTTCACCCGGCCGGCGATGCCGCGCTGGGACACCGACCGGCGGCTGGCGCGGCTGCTCGACACGGTCGCGGTCGTCCCCGGCCTGCCCGCGGCCTCGTCCGACGAGGCCGCGATCGCCGATGCCGTGCGGGCACTGGCCGGCGTCGCGCCCCAGGGACCCGACGGGGCGGCGGGGCTGGACCCGGCCCCGGGGACGTCGTACCAGCTGCCGGCGGAGGGTGCCGCCGCCGCACTCGACCGGATCCTCACGATCTGGGTCACCGAGGTGCGGCCGGGCATCGCGGCGTCGGCCGACGCGACCGCGGGCCCGGCGCCCGACCTGGTCACCCCGACCACCGACGCGCGGATCCTGCTCAGCACCATCCGGTTCACGCCCGCCTCCCCGTTCGACCCGGCGGCACCGGCGATCACCGCGTGCCAGGACCCCGACGACGAGGGACGGCCCTACCTGCTGCACACCGAGCTGATCCAGGAGCTCCGCTCGCGCACCGGCGGTGGTGCCGGCGTACCCCCGGCTCCGGCGAAGCCGGCCGTCGAGCTCGCGACCATGACCGGGGCTGCCCCGGCCGAGGGTCCCACCGTGCTCGACCTCTGGTTCCACCTCGACGACGGGGTCCGGCTGCCCGAACGGATCGCGGTCACCGACGAGGACGGCGTCGACGTCGACTTCGCGACCCAGGCCGTCGCCCCCGACGCCTCCGGCTTCAGCCAGGTCTGGCGGCTCACCGCCCCCGACGTCGGGGTCATGACACGCGACGGCCTGCAGGTCAGCGCGCTGCTCCCGGCCGCCACGGTCCTGGTCGGCGACGCCGGTACGACGCTCGCCGGCGTCGTCGCCACCTTGCCGCCACTCCTCGACACGACCGCCTCCGGCGACGTCCTGGTGTACGCCGAGGTGCGGGCGGCCGTGCCGCCCGCGGCATCCCCGCAGCGGCCACCCTCCGAGCTCGTCACGATCTCGTATGAGGGTCGCGAGGACAACACGCTGATCTTCGAGGCGTGGTTCCACCCCGAACCGTTCGGTCCGATCTCCGATGTGGGCATCGAGGAGCTGCCGGTCGCGAAGATCTTCAACGACCTCACGGGCACCGAGTGCAAGGTGGCCTGGCGGCCTCGCCCCGGTGCCGCGCCGAACGTCTTCCTGCTCCAGGTGGTCCCGGCCGACCTGAACATCGACCTCGGCTCGGCTTGGCTGCGCCACGTCTACCTGACAGACGAGATGACGGTCGGGACGCCGGACGGCACGATGAGGTTCTCCGACTGGATCCGCAAGGCCGGCATCAGCTACGTCGGCTCGGACGCGACCGGCCCGGAGGTCGTCGTGTTCAGCCGCGCTCAGGTGATGACGGCGAGCCTGACCCACGATGTCACGCCGGTCCCGGCCGGACCGCAACCCGTGCACCCGCTCTTCGACCCCAGCCTGCTCCCGACCGGCCCGGCGCGGAAGGCCGTGGCCCGGAAGGCCACGGCCACGAAGTCGGCCCCCGCCAAGAAGGCCCCCGCCAAGAAGGCGCCCGCCAAGGCCCCCGCCAAGAAGGCACCCGCCAAGCGCACCGGTAGGGCACCCCGATGACCAGCCAGGTCGTGGGCTCCGACTTCACCGACGGCGCCCTGCTGCCCAACTACGTCAACGGGCGTCTGCTCGTCGCCGAGGACCTGGCGACCGGACAGACCAGCCTGCGCACCCGCGACGCCCGGATCGGCGAGGCCGCCGGGGCGGGCGTCGTCCGGGGGCTGTGGGTCACGGCGGCCGGGTCCACGCTGACCGTCGCCGGCGGGCTCGGGATCGCGCGCGCCGGCGAGCCGGTCGTGGTGGCGCGACCGACGACGCTGCAGCTCACCTTCACCACGAGCGGGTCCACCCCGGACCGGTCGAGCTTCTCGTGCTGCGGCTCCGGCACCCCCGACGGCACCGGCTCGTCGCTGACCCAGGGCATCCTGCTGCTCACCGCGCGGGCGGCCTGCAAGCTGGACGGCACCGCACCGATGGCGCCGAGCCCGGGAAGCGAGGTATCCCCGTGCTGCGCCGCCCAGTGGCTGGTGGCCGGCGTCGAGTTCCGGGCGATCGCGCTCCCGGTCGGCACCACCGTCGACGGCGTCACCGTCACCGCGGGCAACCGGCGCAACATGGTGGCGCACTGGGTCTACGGCACCGAGCGGCTGACCGCCATCGGCGCGGATCCCTTCTCGTTCAACCTCGGCTACACCGGCCTCGACCTGCTCGACCCGGCCGACCTGACGTCGTACGACGTCCCGCTGGCCGTGTTCCGCTGGGACGGCACGACCGTGGCCGACCTCGACAACTGGTCCGCGCGGCGCCGGGTCACCGAGTCGGACCCGGTGACGGCGTCGTGGAGCGTCACGACGGCCGACCACCGGGTGAGCGACGGCGAGGCGCGCTTCCTGCAGTTCCAGGAGCAGGCCGAGGGGCTCGTCGCGCGCGGCACCGCTCGCCGGACCAGCGCGGGCGACGTCTTCGGGCTGCTGCCTCCGGTCGGCTTCCTGCCGGTCGACAACGCCCATCTCGTCGCGATGGCGGACGCCTCGGTGACGCGCTACCGGATGCTCACCCAGCAGGAGGCCGCGCCGGTCACCACGGAGGACGTGGCGAAAGCCGAGGCGGCGCGGTGGGCGGCGCGGCTGCCCGAGGAGATCACGCTCACCGAGAAGGCGGCCAACCCGTTGCTGCTGACCCACCTGGCCACCGGCACCCCGCAGGACCTGACCTTCGCCGGCACGCCGGAGCGGCTCAAGGCAGGGCTGTCCTACTACCAGGACCTGTTCCAGCTCGGCTCCAACTCGGTCGGCTACGGCTTCGACCCCCGGATCTTCTTCGGCCCGCTGGCCAGCTTCGGCGGGGTCCTCGACTGGCAGCTCGCCGAGTGGGCGCTGCACCAGTCGTGGCGGGCCTTCCCGGTCCCGGTCCCACCGCCGACCATCGACTGGCGGCACCGGGAGGTCCTCACCACGACGGACGTCGCCGCCGGCCACCTCGAGCCGACGTACCTCGCACGGCTGCGGACGGTGTCCGACGCGCTGCACGTGGCCGCCGAGCACCCGGACCTCGTCGAGGCGACCCCAGCGGAGGCCTCGTCACCCGTTACGCAACCCCAGATGACCAGGGCGCAACCGCCGATCACCTACTACTACGTGATCGACAACCTCGAGGCCGCCCGGTCCTCGCTGCAGGCCCTGCGCGTCCAGGAACGCAGCTTCGTCAAGCAGGCCCTGCGGTCCTTCACGTCCTCGAACCTGTACGTCGTCTTCATCGCCAACCGCCGCTGGGTGCAGGACACCTGGCCACCGTTCATGGACCACCGGGTCGCCGGCCCGCAGGTGGCCGGTGACCCGATCCTGGGCGGCCTGCCCGATGAGACCTGACCTGCACATCGGTTCCCTCACCGTCGCCGGCCTCCGGCCTGCGCGGGACCCGCGCGCCCTCGTGGCGCGGCTCGGCCTCGAACCGCGCTCCGAGGAGCGTCGGGTGCTGCTCGTCCGGCGGCTGCGGGTCTCCGCCGATGCCCCACAGGACGGGCGCCGGCGGCTCGCGGCCCTGTGGTCGACGGCGGCCCAGCCCGCCCGTGGACCCGTCGACGACAACACCCCCGCGGTGTTGTTCCGCGACGAGGCCGAGGCCCTCGCCTGCCTGAGCGCCGACGTGCTCACGGGCGCTGCGTCGGGCCGGTGGTGGTGGCGCCGGCGGTTGCCCCGGCACACCGTCACGGTCTCCGACACCCTCGCGGCGCTGTGGGCGGCCGAGCCGCGCTGGGCCCCGGCCGCGATCGCGCACCTGCACCGACTGGCGCCCGAGCGCTGCGCCGCCGCGCTGGCCGGCGTGACCGAGCCCGCCGCCCGCGACCTGCTCCGCGCGGTCGTCGCCGAGCACCTGCCGGACCTGCCGGTCCCCTCGTCGGCTCTCCGCCCGCCACCGCACCCCCCGAGCACGGCACTGCCGACGTCCCCTGCCTCCTCGACCGCCACGAAGGCTGACCCGCCGGCCGAACCGCGCCCGCCCACCACGGCCGAGGTCCTCCTCGAGGTCGCGCTCACCATCGACGAACGCCCGGCCGAGACCCGCACCGCGCGGTTCGCGGCCTGGCTGGCCGCGCCGCACACGCCGCGGGCTCCGGCCGGACCGCTGCTCGACGTCGCCGACAGTCCGGTGCCGACGTCCGGCCCGTCCGGGCCCACCGGGCCCACCGGCCCCGCGACGGGTCGCCCGGCGGAGGCCGAGGACCCGCGCCGCGTCGTACCCCTGCACCGCGCACCGGCAGCGAGCAGCCCGGAAGCCGGCGAGCCCGGCCACTCGTGGCGGCACCGTCCGTGGGACGCCAGCGCGCCGGCCGTGCCCACCGGCCTCGCGTCCCTGCTGTACGCCGTGAACCTGGTCGAGCTCTTCGACCTCGGCCGGTTCGCTGCCGGTTCGACGCCGTGGGCCGTCGTGGAGAGCCTGGGTCGGTGGCTGCTGCGCGACCTGCCCGCCGGCGTACGCCGTCCGCTGCTGGCCGATCCCCTCTTCCCGTTGCTCGCCGAGCTGGACACGCGGCCGCCGGACGTGGCGAACCCGGTCCGTCTCGGCGCGGCCGTGCGCCCGGTCCGGCGGTTCCTCGCGCAGCACGGCCTGGACGCCGGCACCTTCACCCGCCCGGGCTCGGTACTGGTCTCGCGCACCCATGTCGACGTGGTGCTCGGGCTGGGCGAGATCGACATCGACGCCCGGCTCGCCGGGCTCGACCGCGACCCCGGCTGGCTACCCGCGCTGGGCCGGATCGTGCTCTTCCACTTCGACGGCGGCTCGACGGACGTGCGCGGAGGGGGCGCGCCATGACCACGTCGTACGCCGACGCCGTCCGCGCCCTCGTCATCACCCGGATCGCCGACCACGTCCTGCCGGCCACGGCCGGGGCCGACACCTGGCTCGAGCAGCTCCGCCAGGACCTGGTGGCCGACGCACCCGTGCCGCCCGAGGGCGCGAGCGGGTGGTGGGCCGGCCGGGTGCGTGACTTCGCGGGCGACCGCGGTCCGCTCGGCCACCTCGACCAGACCGAGGCGCTCCTGGTGACGGCGGCCGGCCTGGTCGAGGACGACATCCGCTTCGGCCCGCTGTTCGCGGCGCTGCAGGACCCGCTGCGCACCCGGCGGCCGTGCATCGGGACGCTCGGGTGGCTGCTCGCCGCGCCGGGCGACGGACCGACGCCGCTCGTCCGCTGCTGCGAGCGGCTGGTGCGCCGCGGCCTGCTCGCCGTCGAGAACCCGATCGACCCGCGGGCGGAGTGGATCGTCCGCGTCCCGGCCGCGATCTGGGACGTCGTGACGGGTGCGGACGGCCCGGCATCGCTGCCCGCGCACGTCCGACTGCGCCGGCGCGAGGACGCACCGAGCCTCGTCGACCTCGCGCTGTCCCCGGGTGCGGCGGACCTGGCAGCGCGCCTGCCCGGCCTGGTCGCCGACCGGTCGGTGGGCGCGATCGTCGTCCGCGGGATGGAGCGCAGCGGCCGGACCACCCTGCTGCACGCCCTCGCGGCGGCCGACGGCCGTGACCTGCTCGTGTACGACGCACGCGACCGTGATCCCGCGATCGACCCGGCCTGGAAGGTGTTCGCGGCGCTCGCCACGATCGCCCCGGTGCTGCCCGCGGTCGTGTGCGACCCCGGTCCGGGCGCCACCGCGACGCTCCCCGACCTGCCCGACCCCGACCTCGTGGTCGGGGTGGTGATCGGCCGCACGGGCAGCGTCGCGGGCAGCCTCGTGGACCGCGCGGTGACCTGCCGCCTGGACCCGTGCCGCGCGCCCGACCGCGAGCGGCTCTGGCGCCAGGGCGGTCTGGACGACGACGACGACCTGGCGGCGATCGTCGGGCGGTTCCTGCTCACCCCCGGCAACGTCATCCGCGCCGCGCCCCTCACGCGGATCGCGGCCCGCGCCGCCGGCCGCGACCGGGTCGGTGTCGGCGACGTACGCACGGCGACACGGGCGCTGCGCCGCCAGGAGCTCGAGACGCTGGCCACCGCGCTCGACCCGCTGCCGGTCGACGCGCGCCCGGTGCTGACCGCGGCGGCCGAGGAGGAGCTCGCCACACTCGTGCGTCGCTGCCGCCACCGCGAGCGCCTGGCCGAGCGCACCGGCAGCTCCCACCCCGGCCTGAACCGCGGCGTGCGCGCGCTGATCAGCGGTCCCAGCGGGACCGGCAAGACGCTGGCCGCGCGCTACCTGGCCGCGGTGCTCGAGCTCGACCTGTTCCGGGTCGACCTCGCGGCCGTGGTCAACAAGTACGTCGGCGAGACCGAGCGCAACCTGGACCGGGTCCTGTCCCGGGCCGAGGAGCTGGACGTCGTGCTGCTGCTCGACGAGGGCGACGCGCTGATGACCAAGCGCACCGAGGTCGCCAACGCCAACGACCGCTACGCCAACCTCGAGACGAACTTCCTGCTGCAGCGCCTGGAGACCTTCGACGGGATCGTCGTGGTCACCAGCAACGCCAGCGCCCGCATCGACACCGCCTTCCTGCGCCGCATCGACGTGACCGTCGAGTTCGTCCCGCCCGAGGCACCCGAGCGGCGGCTGATCTGGGAGGCCCATCTCGGCGCCCACGACGTCCCGACGATGGTCCTCGACGAGGTCGCCCGCCGCTGCGTGCTGACCGGTGGCCAGATCCGCAACGCCGGCCTGCACGCGGCGCTGCTGGCCCTCGAGGACGGCGCGCCGGTCGGCGAGGACCACGTCCTGGCAGCGGTACGCCGGGAGTACCGCCGTGCCGGCGCCACCTGCCCCCTGCCCGAGCGCCCGCGGGTGGAGGTCGCGGGCTGGTAGTGGGCATCAGGGTGTGATCGCCCCCGAGGTCTCCCGGACGTCGGTCTGCTCCCCCTCGACCCGGCCGACCCGGAACTGCTGACGGAAGTCGGTGAAGAGGTCGGACTTGGCCTTGTGCACCTCCTCCGGCACGGCCAGGAAGTTGGACGGGTCGTCGGCTCCACCCAGCCACAGCTCGCCGACGTGGTCGACCTGCCAGGAGACGCCGCGCTCGTCGACCGGCCAGTCCTTGCCCTGCGCCTGCCCGCGGACCAGTGCCTCGTCGAACGCCGCGCGGTAGCCGGGGATGTCGTCGTACCGATGGGCGGCGAGGTTGTCCTTGCACGCCTTCTGCATGGTCGCGGTCGGTGTCGACCCCTCCCCCGACGAGCGCGGGGACTGCCGCAGCGTGAGGGTGTCGGCCGTCTTCACGAAGCCCAGCACCCGCTCGAGCAGCTGGGGGCCCAGCTCGGTCTTGAGCAGCGCACCGGAGCGCTTCTGCAGCCATGCGGTGACGTCGGCCCGCATGGTGCCGGCGTTGAGGTCGACGACGACCTCTCCGTCCTGGCGTCCGATGGTCTTGGCATCGCGCTGCAACGACTCGTAGTCGGCCCTGCCCGAGAACTTCTTGTCGGTACGCCGCCGCGTCGCGATGTCGTCGATCTTGCCGGCGATCGCCTCGAGGTCGTCGGACCTCGTCGAGACCTGCTCCGCCTTGGCCTCGGCCTTGGCCGCCGCACGCTCCGCACGGTCCGCCGCCCCCTCGGCCTTCTTGCGCGCCAGCGCCAGCTCGGCGCGTCGGGTCTGCTGGGCCTGCTGCTCCTCGGGCTTCGTGGCCGCCGGCTGGCCCAGCTCGACGGCCTCGGCGTCGGCCGCCGCCTTGGCAGCCGTGCGCAGCTCTGTCGCCTTGGTGCGCGCGGTCGTCGCGTCGGCGGCCGCCTCGTCGCGTGCCTTCTGGGCGTTCTTGCGGATCGTCGCCGCGCGCGCCGTCGCCTCGGTGGCGTCGACGGGCGTGGCGGCCTTGGTGGCCGAGGTGAGGTTGGCGTCGAAGTCGTCGAGCTCGCCGGCGACGTTGCGATCCGCGGATGCGGTCTTGAGCGACTCGAGGTCCTCGAGGTCCTTGGCGTAGACCTTGCGCATCGCCTCCTTGCCGTCGGCGTCGAGGGAGGTCTTGTCCAGGTCCGCCTCGGCCTTCTTGATCTTCGCCTTCATCCGGCCGATCCGCTCCAGCGTCTTCTTCCGGTCCGCGGTGACCGGCACCGCGTCGGCGTCGGGATGCGCCGTGGTGTCATGCGGCGTCGGCACCGGCTCGGGACGGTCGTCCGGACCGTGCTTCGCGTCCTGCTCGCCGCGCACCCCCTTCTCGAGGCCGTCGAGGTCGCCGTTGACGTCCCGGGTCGCGGCCTCGGTGCGCAGGGTGGTGAGCTTCTGGTCGATGTCGTCCGCGAGCTTCTTCGCCTCCGGTGTCTCCGCCTTCTCCTTGGCCGCGGCCACCTTCTTGCGCAGGGCGTCGATGCGTCGCTCGGCGCGCTTCTGCGGTGTCGCCGCGGCACCACCCTGGCTCTGACCCTCGGCCTCCCGGCCGGCGTAGAAGTCGTCGATGTTCTTGCGCAGCCACGCGCCCGCCTCGCTGCTCGGGTCGACGTAGGTGGTCTCGGCGCCGTACTCCTTGGCGTACTCCTCGACCGACCCCGCCTCGATCCGCTTGCCCGGCTGGCCGCCCGATGGGGGCATCTCGACGACGATCTTCGGCGGCTCACCGGTGACGGTCACCTTCGTCATCCCGTAGGAGCCGTCGGGCAGCAGCGACTGGACGAGCTCGGTGTGCGGCCCGGTCGCCTGCGCGGCCTTCAGCGACATCGCGATGTCCTGCGGCGCGGGCATCCGGTAGGTGATCACGTTCTCGGGGTTCGGGTGCAGGTGGACGACGGCCTGCCAGTCGCCCCCGGGCGGGTTGACCTCGTGCGGCGTACCGATCTCGACCTGGAACTCCCCCGTCCGCGGGTTGAAGTAGAGGCCGACCTCGCGACCGCCCGAGCTCGCCACCGCGCGGTCGTACGTCGCCACCGCGTCGCCGGCCGTCCGCAGCCGCGGCCCGTAGCTCCCGGGCTGCGGCGGGGTCGGGTCGGGCGCAACGGTCACCTGCCGGTCGGTGCCGACCCGCTTCGCGAGCATCTCCACCGCCTCGGCCCGGGCCGCCGCGTGCTCGGGCGTGACCTCGATCTTCGCTGCGGGCGCCGCGGGCGCGGTCGTGGCGGCGGGACGGTTCTCGTCCGGCTCGACCTCCTCGCCGCGGGTCTCCTGGACGGCCGCTCGGTCGGCGTTGGCTGCCACCTTGCGCGCCCGGTCGTGCGCCTCCTGGACCAGCTCCTCACGCGACTTGGTCGGCGGCGGCGAAGCGCTGGTCGGCGCGTGCTGGCCGTTCTCCTTCGGCGTGCCCGCGCCGTGCTCGCCGCTGCCGGCCGCGGGCACCTCGGTCGGCAGCTTGGACACCGGGCCCGCCTGGTCGGCGGCCTTGTTCGCCTCCTCCGAGCACTTCTTCGCCGGGCCGCCCTCCTCGCCCTCCTGCCCGATCGGGCCGTTGAGCATCGCCACCGTCATCAGGCCGCTCTCGACGGCGTGCAGCAGCGCGCGGAGCCGGCGCGAGTCCTTCTGCGCCTGCGGCAGGTTCTCGGTCGCCTGCCACTCCATCACCATCTCGATCGGGATCGTCACGATCTGCTGCGCGATGCCGAACTGCGCGTGCACGTGCAGCACCTTCTCGGTGCCCTCGAGGCCCTTGAGCCAGCTCGGTGGGCCACCGCCGGCCGCCATCCTCGCCTCGAGCTGCGCACGGCCCAGGAAGGTGCCGACGCCGGCGACCGACGCGACCCCGCCGAGCACCGCCAGCACGTCGAAGATGGTGCCGATGTCCCACAGGTGCCCGGTCTGGGTGCGGTTGACGAGCGAGTCGACGGCCACGACCGCGCCGGCGATACCTCCGATCGCGCCGACCGCGACGGCCGCGCCGCCGGTCAGGAACAGCCCGGCCAGCGCGGCGACCTTGCCGATGTCCTTGAGGCGCTGCAGGAACCGGCCGCCCTTGCCGGGCGCCGAGCGCATCTCGGTCGGGTAGCTGATGACGGCGCCGATGTACGTCGTGAGCTCGGCCGGCAGCCGGATCGCGATCGTGCCCCGGCCGTAGTCGCCGTTCTCGGCGAAGTTGCGCAGCGCGTCGCGGATCGCCGCCTGCTGGCCGTCGGTCCCCGTGAGCTTGCTGGTGCCGGCGTACACCTTGCGGGTGGAGGCGGAGGTGATGTCGACGAGGTGCCAGACCGTCTCCGTCGCCCCCGGCTCGGAGACCTGGCCGAGCATGCAGGTGAGCTCGGTGACCTGACCCGTCTCCTCGCTCGCGAGCACCAGTCGAGGCCGCACCTCGGTGATGCCGTTCATCGGCTTGATCTTGGCGGCCTCGCCCATCGCCCACGACTCGTGGCTGTCGTCGGTGAGGGCCTTCAGCCCTTCCTCCAGCTGCTTGATGTGGTCGGTCAGCGACACCTTGGTGACGAGCAGGTGCAGCTTGAGCTGGATCTCGTCGTCGTCCCACTCCGACTGCAGCTTGGTGGGGAGGTCGGCCTGCAGGCGGTGTGCCACCTCCAGCGCCTTGCGGGTCTGCTCCACCTGGTTCTGGTACGACGCGAACCCGCTGCGGTGCGAGGCGTCCTGGGCCGCTTTGAGGTCGCCGCGGAGGACCGCGATCCGGTCCTTGCTGGCACCGGGCGTCTGCAGCGCCTTGTCGAGCGCCGCCTGCTTCGCGTCGAGGTCGGCCTGTTCCCTGCCGACGGCGTTCTGCGCGCGGGTGTGGATGGCCTGCACCCGGATCGGCAGGACCGCGACGCTGCTGGCCCGGATCGTGTGGTGGGCGGGATCCGCCCGCGCCTCGTCGGAGACCTGCGGCGTCGCCACGCAGCGGACCAGGTAGTCGCCCTCGTCGGAGAACCCGATCTTGCGCCCGTTCAGCGGCTCGGTGAGCAGGTCGACGAAGGCACCGACGATCGACCCGAGCGTGCGCACGACGTTCGACAGGCCGATGACCATGAGGTACTCCGCGCGCGCGTCCCACGGCCAGTTCTCGTCGGACATCATCTGCAGGTCGTTGGCCTGGTCCTCCGCGATGCCCTTCATGTCGCGGTGGATCGTCGAGGTGAAGCCGCTGCCGCCGGTCTCCTGCTTGCCCTTGCCGATCTGGTCGGTGCGGTGCTCGTCGGCCTCCTGCTGGGTCATCTGCGCGTCGCTGGCCGGCTTCTTCTTCGCCTCGTCGGCCTTGTCCTTGGTCAGCTTCGTGACGTCGATGATCTCCCAGTAGTAGGAGATCGTCTGCAGCCGGTTCCAGACCTCGTCCTGCATGCCCATCGAGAGCGCCGCGTAGTCCAGGTCCATGGTGAAGTCGTTGGTCGCGCCCGCGACCGTCATCGCCGGCACCTTGGGGTCCGGGTCCTTGCCGGTGAGCAGCATCCGCGAGGGGTACGCCGTGGCGTTGGCGCCGCCGCGCGCACCGGGGATCCGCTGCCCCGGGGTCGCGGCGCCGGCCGTCGACCTCGCCTGGGTGGTGGCCTCCTGGGGGCTGGTCGCTTGGCCGGTGGTCTGCTTCGGGTCGACGACCACGCCGGTCGTCGTGGCGCCGTTCGCGACCCGGTTGGAGCTCGCGGGGTCGCGCGAGTCCTGCAGCTGCTTGAGCGCGTCGTCCACCCGCTTGTCGGTGACCGCCGGGTCCTCGCCGTCGATGAGCTTCAGCCAGGTCCACGCCCGGTCCTGACCGATCGCGACCCCCGGGGTGCCGTCCTTGGAGTTCCAGGCCTGCAGCGTCACCGGACCCTGCAGCGGCTTGTCGCCCGTCGTGCCGACGGGGGCTGCGGTGGCGCCTGCGGGCCCGCCGCTGCCGGGCTGGTCGCCGTCGCCGATGCCGTCGCCCTTGCCGTGCCCTGCGCCCTTGCCCGTCCCCGAGTCACCCTTGCCCTGGCCGTTCGGATCGGTGCCGGTGGGATCGCCCGACCTCTTCGCCCGGCGCTTGCGCAGCTCGTCGACGGCGTTGCGGGCCCAGTCGGGCGCGTCGGCCTGGCTGGCCGGCGCTCCCGAGCCCTTGCCCGTCGTCTTGCCGATGAGTGCCTTGAGCGCGTCGACGACGTTGGGCGGGGCGGTGTAGTCGTGCAGCTGGAAGACGAGCGCGCTGTCGCCGGGCTTGGCCCCCTTGCGCGGCTGCCCCTTGCCCGAGGGCTGCAGCACGACACCGTCGGGCTTGTCGGGGAAGCTGCCGATGCCGTAGTCGAACTTCACCCCGGTGGAGAAGTCGACGAGGATCAGCCCGCTCACCGCGCCGGTGGTGAACTTCTTCGGGTCCATCGGGTCCACGGCGACGACACCGCCCTGGGGATCGGCGGTCACCACGACGTTCTCGGTGACGATCAAGACGACGTACGGCGCCAGCACGTTCGAGGGTGCGCCGGCCTTCTGTGCGTCGGCGTCCCAGACCTTGTCCATCGTCTCCGCGGACCACTCGATGCCGGCGAGATCGGTCATCAACCCGGGGATGGCCTCGACCAGCGTGACCGGGTCGTTGTTGGGGATGAAGCGCTTCCACGCCTGCACGTGCAGGCTCGTGTCGCGGCCGATCCGGCCGCGGGCCGGCGGCGCCACCACGTGTCCGATCTCGTGCGCGAGCGTGCGCAGCCCCGCCCCGGCGTACGGATCGGCGACGGAGTCGCCCAGCACGATGTGCCGCCCCGCCGTGAACGCGCGCGCGCCGAGAGCCTCGGCGGCTCGCGAGGCCGCCGCCGACCGGTGCACCCGTACGTCGCCCAGCGGCGCACCGGTCTGCGACTCGGCCCACCGGCGTACCGCATCGGGCAGCGGACGGCCGTCGCCGCGCGGCACCGGCGGTGCGGCGGGCGGGTCCGCGGCGGGCGTGCTCCCGTGGTCGTCGGGCGGCCCCGGCAACGGGGTGACCAGCAGCGCCCCGGCGATCGCTGCGGCCCGCCGCTCGTCGGCGTCCTCGGCCTGCGTCATCCCGACCTCGTCGTCGCGCAGCGCCCCCGTGCCGGGCGCGGTGTCGAGCGCTGTGCCGAGCGCAGCCGACATCGACTCGGCGGCCACGTCCGTGACGACGTGCTCTGAGGTCACCCCGCCACGGTCCGCTCCCCCAGTCACCGCACCGTCACCGCCGGCGTACGCCGCGGGCCCCACCGTGACGCAGCGGTGACGGTGCCGTGACGAGGTCGTGATGCCCTGATCACGACCCCCTCACGGAGCCGTCACAGCGCGGTGCTCCCGCGACTGGGACCGTGGCCTGTCAACGACGAATTCGGACTATGGACGCCTGACTCGCCGAGACGCCACGATCATCGAGTCCACCCCTGCCTCGGAACGGGAAAAGACCAAGCGAGCACCCATGACAGCATCGGCCCCCCAGCCGCTCCGGCTCCATCTTCTCCGTGACTTCGCGCTCTACCACGGCGACCTGCTCATCGAGGTCGCCCCCATCGCCCAACGCCTCATCGCCTTCCTCGCGCTCCAGGGCGGCCGGCCCGCACGGCGGTCCTGGATCAGCGGCAGCCTCTGGCTGGACGCCTCGGACGAGCACGCGGCGGCCAGCCTCCGTTCGGTCCTGTGGCGCTGTCCGACGGCGGGTGACCGGCCCATCGTGCGGCGTACCGCCACCCACCTCGCGCTCGACCCGGACATGAGCGTCGACGTCCAGACCATGTCGGCGCGCGCCCACGAGCTGCTCGCCCTGCCGTCGCTCGACGCGGGCGGAGTGGACCTGTCCACCGAGCTGCCGCAGTTCGCCGACGACGTCCTCGTCGGCTGGTACGACGAGTGGGCGACCGCCGAGCGGGAGCGCTTCCGACAGCTCCGGCTGCACGCCCTGGACCAGATCGGCGAGCTGCTGCTGCGGTCACGTCGCTACTCCGAGGCGGTCGAGGTGGGCCTCGTCGCCATCGCGTCCGAACCGCTGCGCGAGAGCGGGCACCGGCTGCTGGTCCGTGCGCACCTCTGCGAGGGCAACCTCGCCGAGGCGCTGCGCCAGTACCGCACCTACGCCGACCTGCTCTCCCGCGAGCTGCGGGTGCGTCCGTCCGCCGAGATGGAGGACCTCGTGGCCGGAGCCCTCGCCAACGCCTCGAGCTCGCGGTGGACCAAGGGCGGCCGGGTGCCGGGCCGGCTCTCGCCGTCGGTCACCGCCTGAGGCGCGCCCCGGCGCGCGGGTTCGCCTCGATCCCGGGAGCCGACGTGGCGTGGGCTCGCGTCCGTGCGTGCCGACGCCAGGCAGGTGCGGTCGGAGCTCGGGCTGTAGCCGACGGTGGACGCAGAGGGACTCGAACCCCCGACATCTTGCTTGTAAGGCAAGCGCTCTAACCATCTGAGCTATGCGTCCAAGAGCCCGCCCACCCTACCGGCGCGCCCCTCCGACCTCCGAACCGGCAGACCCACACCGGGCAGCCGCAGGTACGAACGTCTTGCCGCCAGGCCAAGGCGACCACCTAAGGAAGGCAACCGCGAAGGCCACAGCGCCGGCAGCGTGGCGCCGCCGGCGCCGGTTGCGAGGTGCGCGGCACGAGGCGACGCAGGGAGCGAGGAACGAGCGACCGGAGGAGCCGAGGGACGCAAGCCGAGCAAGGCGCCGAAAGCGGCGACACGCTCGGCGCGAAGGCCCGAAAAAGGATCGAACCGCCGGCGTCTCGGGTCACCAGCGGTTCGATGTAGAGGACATTAGTGCCGTCGACGGGCCGCGCCAACCGAATCCGTCGGATTCAGCGAAAAATGACTCGAAATGACTAGGGTATCCACCCGTTCGGGCCACCCCTCAGGCAGGGTCAGGTGGCCTCGTCGAGCCGGGCGATGAGCTCGTCGACGTCGCGGGCCGTGCCCATCGGGTTGTGCACCGCCCAGCTGATCCGTCCGCTCTTGTCCACGACGTACGTCGATCGCCGCGGGCAGCCCGAGCGCTCGTCCAGGACGCCGTACGCCGACGTGACCGCGCCGTGCGGCCAGAAGTCGCTGAGCAGCCCGAAGTTGATGCCGTCGGAGTCGGCGAAGGCGCGCAGCGCGTAGACCGGGTCGCAGGAGATCGCGAGGATCTCGGTCTCGAAGGTCATCAGCTCGTCGAGGCGCTGCCGGATGGCTCCGAGCTCGCCGGTGCAGACCCCGGAGAACGCGAACGGATAGAAGACCAGCGCCACGGCCTTGCGACCGCGGAGCTCGGAGAGGGTCGTGTCCTGCCCGAACTGGTCGCGCAAGGTGAAGTCGGGGGCCTCGGCCCCGACCGCCAGCCCGATGTCGGCCTCGCTCATCCGCGGTCGACCAGCTCGCGCTTGAGCACCTTGCCGGTGGCGTTGCGCGGCAGCTCGTCGAGGAACACGATCTCGCGCGGCACCTTGTAGCGCGCGAGGTTGGCCTTGACCCAGTCCTTGAGCGCGTCCTCGGTCACGGCGTCGTTGTCGCGGACGACGAAGGCCCGCAGCCGCTTGCCGAACTCCGGGTCGTCGACCCCGATGGCGGCGCACTCGACCACGCCGTCGTACGACGCCAGGCAGTCCTCGACCTCCTTGGGGAAGACATTCTCGCCGCCGGAGACGATCATCTCGTCGTCGCGGCCCTCGACGTACAGGCGTCCCTCGTCGTCGAACCGACCGACGTCGCCGGAGGACATGAGTCCGCCGACGATCTCCTTGCCCCCACCGCCGGTGTAGCCCTCGATCTGCAGGTCGTTGCCGACGAAGATCCGGCCGGACTGACCGACGGGGAGCTCGGCGCCGTCGGCGTCGAGGATCTTCACGATGGTCGCGTGCGGGAGCCGGCCGGCGGTGCCGGGCGCCTCGCGGAGGTCCTTCGGGTCGGCGATCGAGGCCCACGCGATCTCGGTGGAGCCGTAGATCGAGTACAGGTTGTCGCCGAACCGGTCCATCCACCGCTCGGGCAGGTCGCCCGGCAGGGCGGAGCCGGAGGAAGCGACGACCTTGAGGTTCGGCAGCGGGTACTGGTCGAGGGTCTCCTCGGGCAGCGCCATGATCCGCTGCAGCATCACCGGGATCACCGCGAAGGAGTCGCAGTCGTGGTCGCGGAGCAGCCGCAGGGCGCCCTCCGGGTCGAACCTCCGGCTCAGCACCAGCGTGGTCCCGAGCAGCATCGAGAACTGGTAGTGCGCGAAGCCCCAGGTGTGGAACAGCGGCGCGGCGACGTGGCACCTCCAGCTGCTGCGCAGCGGCATCCGCGAGAGCAGCGAGACGGCCGCGCCGACGCCGCCCTGCGGGCGGGGCGCGCCCTTCGGCGTACCGGTCGTGCCGGAGGTGAGGATGATCGTGCGGCCGTGGTCGGACGGCGGCGCGAGCTCGTCGTCCGGGTGGGCGCCGATCATGCCCTCGAGGGTGTCGGGGCCGGGCTCGCCGTCGGTCCAGGCGATGACCCGGTCGGCGATGTCGGCGTCGGCGAGCAGGCCGTCGAACTCCTCGTCGTACACGACGACGCGGGGCTTCTCCCGGGCCAGCACGTCCGCGAGCTGGGGTCCGGCGAAGGCGGTGTTCAGGTAGAGGACGTCGGCGCCGAGCTTGCTGATCGCGATCGAGGCCTCGACGAACCCGCGGTGGTTGCGGCACATGACGGCCACGCCGTCGCCCTCCCCCACGCCGCGGGCCCGGAGGCCGGCCGCCAGTGCGTTGGTACGCCGGTGCAGCTCGCCGAAGGTCAGCGACCCGATCTCGTCGATGATCGCGAGGTCGTCGGGCGCGCGCAGCGCCACCGTCTTGAACCCACCGGCCGGGTGCGGGCCCCACTGGTAGAGCGTCGTCGCCATGCCGGCGAGCACCTTGGGCGAGTAGAGCCGGACGATGCCGGACTCGGTCAGGATCTTGAGGCTGACCGCGGCGTCCCGGGCCTTGCCGGTGACCTTCCCGGTGATCGTTGCCATGGCGGACTCCCGTCGACGCGACTCTGCGGACGGGCAGACGCTATCGGGCAGCGCCTAGCCCAGGGACTTGGGGGCGACGAGACGAGACGCCGACCACTCCTTGCTCACGGTGGCGGTCGTGGTCTGCGACAGACCGGCGATCGGTGCCGCTTCCGCGATGTCCGCGGGGTCGACTGCGCCCGGGCGTCCGACCTTGGGCGTCAGCAGCCAGATGAAGCCGCCGCCCACGAGGTCGGTGAGCGAGTCCACCAGGCCGTCGACGAGGTCGCCGTCGTCGCTGCGCCACCAGAGCAGGACAGCGTCCACGACGTTGCCGTAGTCCCCGTCCACCATGTCTCCGTCGATGGAGTCCTCGATGGCGATCCGTACCTCGTCATCGGTGTCCTGGTCCCAGCCGAGCTCTTGGACCACGAGGCCCTTCTTGAAGCCCAGTCGGTCGGCGATCCCGTTCGGAGTCGTCCCGCCTCCGGCGGTGGAAGTCACGGTGTGTCCAGCTCCTGTACGTCGTCGGGGCCGCTCTCGACCCCGTGGTGGGAGTAGTCCAGCGGAGTCGTGGACGTCGCGCAACTACCGCCAAGTAGATTTTCGGTTCGCGCACGGAGTGCAACGATGGGTGACGTGACTCACGACGCCACGTCCGGTTCGGCCCCCTCGGTCATCCACGAGGGCCTCCCGACCCAGCTTCCCGACATCGATCCTGACGAGACCCAGGACTGGATCGCCTCCTTCGACGCCCTCGTCGACGAGCGCGGGCGGGAGCGGGCCCGCTACCTGATGCTGCGGCTGCTGGAGCGGGCGCGGCAGAAGCAGATCGGCGTCCCGGCGCTGCGCAGCACCGACTTCATCAACACCATCCCGCCCGAGCGCGAGCCGTGGTTCCCCGGCGACGAGGAGACCGAGCGCCGGATCCGCGCCTACATCCGCTGGAACGCCGCGGTCATGGTGTCGGACGCGAACCGACCCGGTCTCGAGGTCGGCGGGCACATCGCGACGTACCAGTCCAGCGCGAGCCTGTACGAGGTCGGCTTCAACCACTTCTTCCAGGGCAAGGACCACCCCGGCGGCGGCGACCAGATCTACATCCAGGGTCACGCCTCGCCCGGCATCTACGCCCGCGCGTTCCTCGAGGGCCGGCTGACCGAGCAGCAGCTGCTGGCGTTCCGCCAGGAGGTCCAGCACGGCCCGGGCGCCGGCCTGCCGTCGTACCCCCACCCCCGGCTGATGCCGGACTTCTGGGAGTTCCCGACGGTCTCGATGGGTCTGACCGGCATCAACTCGATCTACCAGGCGCGGTTCAACCGCTACCTGCACGGCCGCGGCATCAAGGACACCAGCCAGCAGCGGGTGTGGGCGTTCCTCGGCGACGGCGAGATGGCCGAGCCGGAGTCGCTCGGCGCCATCCGGGTGGCCGCACGCGAGGAGCTGGACAACCTGGTCTGGGTGGTCAACTGCAACCTGCAGCAGCTCGACGGGCCGGTCACCGGCAACGGCAAGATCATCCAGGAGCTCGAGGCGAACTTCCGCGGCGCGGGCTGGAACGTCATCAAGGTGATCTGGGGCCGCGAGTGGGACGAGCTGCTCGCCCGCGACGTCGACGGCGTGCTGGTCAACCAGATGAACACCACGCCGGACGGCGCCTTCCAGACCTTCTCGGTGGAGGACGGCGCCTACAACCGCGAGCACTTCTTCGGCCCCGACCCGCGGCTGCGCAAGATGGTCGAGCACATGACCGACCGGCAGATCGAGAAGCTGCCGCGCGGCGGCCACGACTACCGCAAGGTGTACGCCGCCTTCGACGCCGCCACGAAGACGGTCGGCCAGCCGACGGTGATCCTGGCCCACACCATCAAGGGCTGGACGATCGAGGCGCTGGAGGGCAAGAACGCGACCCACCAGATGAAGAAGCTGAAGCTGCCGGACCTCCTCAAGTTCCGCGACCGGCTCTACCTGCCGATGAGCGACAAGGAGATCACCGAGGCCTACGAGGCCGACCACACGGCGCCGTTCTTCCACCCGGGCGCGAACCACCCCGACATCGAGTACATGATGGAGCGGCGGCGCCAGCTCGGCGGATCGATGCCGAACCGTCGCGTCGAGCCGAAGGTGCTCAAGCTGCCCGGCGACCCGGTCTACGCCGAGCTGAAGAAGGGCGCCGGCAAGACCAAGGTCGCCACCACGATGGCGACGGTCCGGCTGCTCAAGGACTGGATGAAGGACCCGGAGATCGGGCCGCGGATCGTCCCGATCGCGCCCGACGAGTTCCGCACCTTCGGCATGGACTCGATGTTCGCCACCGCGAAGATCTACAACCCCGCCGGCCAGAACTACGTCTCCGTCGACCGCGCCCAGCTGCTCAAGTGGGTCGAGTCCGAGCACGGCCAGCTGCTGCACGAGGGCATCAGCGAGGCCGGCGCGCTCGCGTCGGCGACGGCCGCGGGTTCGGCGTACGCCACGCACGGCGAGCCGATGATCCCGTTCTACATCTTCTACTCGATGTTCGGCTTCCAGCGCACCGGCGACTCGATCTGGGCGATGGCCGACCAGATGGCGCGGGGGTTCCTCATCGGCGCCACCGCCGGCCGCACCACCCTCACCGGCGAGGGCCTGCAGCACGCCGACGGCCACTCCCCGCTCATCGCCGCCACCAACCCGGCCGTCGTGCACTACGACCCGGCGTTCGGCTACGAGGTCGGCCACATCATGCGCGCGGGCCTGGAGCGCATGTACGGCGCCACCGAGGAGCACCCGCACGGCGAGGACGTCATCTACTACGTCACCGTCTACAACGAGCCGGTCCCCCAGCCGGCCGAGCCCGACGACGTCGACGTGACCGGGATCCTCAAGGGCATGCACCGCACCGGGTCGGTCGGCGAGGGCGGCCCGAAGGTGCAGCTGCTCGCCTCCGGCGTCGGCTATCCCTGGATCGACGACGCCGCGCGGATGCTGGCCGAGGACTGGGGAGTCAGCTCCGACCTCTGGTCCGTCACCTCCTGGAACGAGCTGGCGCGCGACGCGATCGAGGCCGAGCGTTGGAACCTGCTGCACCCCGACGAGTCGCCGCGCACGCCGTACCTGACCGAGGCGATGGCGGACATCTCCGGTCCCGTCGTGGCGGTGTCGGACTACATGACCGCGGTCCCGCTCCAGATCGCGCGGTGGGTGCCGGCCGACTACCGGGTGCTCGGCACGGACGGCTTCGGCTTCGCCGACACCCGTGCGGCCGCGCGTCGCTTCTTCCACGTCGATGCCCCGTCGGTCGTGGTGCAGGCGCTCCAGGCCCTGGCGGACGCCGGCGAGATCGACGCCGCCCGGGTCAAGGAGGCGTCGGACCGCTACCGGATCGACGACCCGACGGCGGTCCGCGGGCTCGCGCAGGAGGGCGGCGACGCCTGAGCCGCACCCTCGAGGAGGAGCCGGCGCCACCGCGCGCGGGAGTACGTCGCCGGCTTGGTGCGCGCCACCCAGTCGATGACGAGCTCCGCGAACGCGGCCGGGTGGTCCCGGTGCGGGAAGTGGCCCGCGTGGTCGTAGATCGTCACCTCGGCCGAGGGAGCGATCGAGGCGATGTCGAGGGCGTGCTTCACCGGGATCACCATGTCCTCGCGGCCCCACACGACGTGCATCGGCATGTGCTCGGTGAGGTAGGCGCGGTCGCGCATCGACTGGACCTGGCCGCGCCAGTCGATCGCGGCACGCACCAGGTGCACCAGCGCGCGCCGCGCCCGCGGGTCGGCGAACGCGTCGAGGAGGTCGGCGACCTCCCCGAGGTCACGGGCCGCGCTGAGACCGGTGTCGCGCAGGGCACGCAGGAGCAGCTGCTCGACGTCACGCAGGCCGGGCAGCGAGATCAGCGCACCCAGGTAGGTCCACCCCGGGAAGCTGATCGCCCGGATCAGACCCGTGACCTCGCGGCCGAGCCCGCCGGTGTCGACGAGCATCAGCCGCTCGGTGCGCTCGGGGAACTGGTAGGCGAACTGCATCGCCACCCCGCCCCCGAAGCTGTGCCCGACGACGGTCGCCTTGTCGATCCCCAGGATGGTGAGCAGGTCGCGCATCCCGTTGGCATACCCGCCGACGGTGTAGTCGGCGCGCGGCTTGTCGGAGAGCCCGTGGCCGAGGAAGTCGGGAGCGATGACCGTGAAGGTCTCGGCGAGCGCGTCGATCACCGGGTCCCAGGTGCGGTGGTCGCAGGCCAGGCCGTGCAGCAGCAACAGCGCCGGACCCGACCCCTGTCGGACGTACGCACGGCGATGGCCGTGCACCGTGACGTAGTCCACCTCGCTCATGACCGGAGTCAACCAGCCGAATGTTTCAGGCGTGAGTCGAAGACGTAGCCTCGTGCCCGTGACGACCGACGTACCGCAGGGCATCACCGGGATCCTCGCCGAGGTCCTCGACATCGAGGCCGACACGGTTCGCCCCGATCAGGTCCTCCGCGAGATCGGCGTCGACATGCTCGCCCTGATCGAGGTCGTGATCAGCGTGGAGCAGACCTTCGGGGTCGTCATCGCCGACGAGGACGCGCGCGGGCTCACCACGGTGGCCGCGCTGACGTCGTACGTCGAGCAGCGGCTCCCCTAGCCCGCCGGGTCAGACGACCTGGTGCAGCCAGCGCACCGGGGCGCCCTCGCCGGCGTGCCGGAAGGTCTCCAGCTCGTCGTCCCAGGGCTTGCCGAGCAGCTTGTCGATCTCGTTCTCGAGGGTCGTCTCCCCCAGCGCCGCGCGCACGGCGGCCGCCTTCAGCCGGTCCTCGGGGATCATGATGTCGCCGTGGATGCCGGTGACGGCGTGGAAGACGCCGAGGTCGGGCGTGTAGGAGTAGCGGGCGCCCTCGGTGGACGACGTCGGCTCCTCGGTCACCTCGAAGCGGACGTGGTTCCACCCGCGCAGCGCCGAGGCCATGGCAGCCGCGGAACCGGACGCGCCGCTCCACGAGAACTCGCAGCGGAAGGTGCCGGCTTGGGCCGGCTGCGGGATCCAGTCCGGGTTCACGGACACGCCGAGGACACCGCCCACGGCCCACTCGATGTGGGGGCACAACGCGGACGGCGCCGAGTGGACGTAGAACACGCCCCTGGTAGCACTGTTGTGGGTCACCGCGGTCTCCTCGATCTTCCCTCCGGCGCGAGTTACGCCTTCCCCAGCGGTCTCGTACGTCGGTCGATCAGGAATCGCAAGTGACTCCTGTGTAGTTGTGAAGCCTATTGTGGCTCAAGACGAGCCTGGATTCCAGCACTTCACGCGGATGCCGAGTCGAGTGTCATCAGCTCCTCGAGCACGGCGGTGGCGATGCCGAGACCGCCGAGGTGCGACTCCCCCTCGATCACGGCCAGGGTGGCGTTCGGCAGGCGGTTGACGACGTGCTCTCCGTGCGCGAACGGCACGATGTGGTCGGCGTTGCCGTGCCACCAGCGGACCGGCACCTCGACGTCCGCGAGCGCGAAGCCCCAGTCCCGCGTGAACAGGACCAGGTCGGCGAGCGGCGCCGACATCTGGTGCCTGCTGCCGTTGAGCAGGTCGTCGAGGAACATCGCCTTGAACTCCGGCCGGGCGAGGAGCTGCTTGTCGCCGGCGGGCTGCACGGCGGCGTACAGGTCGAGCGCCGGGCTGGCGAGGGGACGGACCAGCCGGATCGCGGACGTGAGCGCCACGCCGGCCGGGATCCGCGCGGCGGCCAGCAGCGGCGCGCACTTCACCGCCAGCTGGATGATGCCGCCGTCGGCGGCGTCCGGGCCGCGGGTCGGCGCCACACCGCCGAGCACGCCGACGCCATGGACGCGGTCGGGCAGCGCCGCGGCGGCAGCGAGCGTGTACGGACCACCTCCCGACAGCCCGATCACGCGCACTCGGTCGATCGCCAGCGCGTCGAGGAGCAGCTCGAAGTCGGCGGTCCAGTCGAGCACGTTCGGGTACAGGTGAGGCGTCGAGCTACCGATGCCGGGGCGGTCGATGCCGATCAGGCGCAGTCCGTTCTCCTCGGCGTACGCGCGCGCCTCGAAGGGGATCTGGCGGCGGGCACCCGGCGTACCGTGCAGCCACACGAGCGCCTCGCCCTGGGCGGCACCGTGCTCGGCGAAGCTGAGGCGTCGGCCGTCGCGCACCGCGACGCTGCCTTCGAGTACCGGGCGCTGGACCATGGCGAGGAGTGTGGCACGAGCCGACCGCGGCACGGGCACGATCCCACCGTCGGCTCGCATAGGCTGCGCTCATGCAGCACCGCAGTGACGACCTCACCCTGGAGGCGCCCCACCTGCCCCGGCCCCGGCGCCTGTCGCGGATCTTGCGGTGGGCAGCTCCCGTGGCCGCGATCGCGCTGCTCGTCGGCTGGGTGGCCTGGTACGTCACCACGCCTCCCCCGCTGCAGACCGATGACCAGAACACGCCGGCGACTGGTGTGGTCGGTCACGACCTGTACGTCGGCATGTTCAGCACCGGCAGCGACTTCCACCGAGCGATCCACATCTCCGGGGTGAAGGTGCACGCCACGGCGTCATCGACCTTCGACGTCACGCCACTGCTCTGCCACCAGGGCTCCATCGCCGTCACGACCGATCCCACGGCCTTCTGCAAGAGCATCGACGATCCCGCCGGTCAGCGCCTCGCCGCCGGGGATTCGATCATGCTCAAGCTGCACAGCGACACCCCGGTCGTCGCGAACGTCGACCAGATCCGCATCGCCTTCCAGGAGGGCCTGCGATGGGGGACCGAGCCGGCCGGTCACGCCGGTGCCACCATTTCGTTCGTGGCCCAGCAGTAGCTACTCGGCGAGACGCTTCTCGAGCGCCTCGGCCCGATCAGCCGCGTCGGTGACCTCTTCGCCGTCGATCGCGTTCGTGCGGTGGAACCACGCGAGCGCGTCCTCGAGACGGCCGGCCTGCTCGAGGGTGTCGGCGTACGCGTAGCGCAGCCGCACGACCCACGACTCCCGGCTCTTGCTGTTGAGCGGGGCGAGCTCCAAGGTCCGCAGCGCAGCGTCCATCTGACCGAGATCACGACGCGCACCCGCCTCCACGATGGTCATCTCCGCCTTCGCCTCGGACGGGAACCGCGCCACCGACGGGCTCTTGGCCAGCTCGATCGCACGCTTGGCGTTCCCGAGCGCACGGTGGCAGTCGGCCATGATCGGCAGGTACGCCGTCGCGCCGTTCATCCGCTTCGCCGCACGCAGCTCGGCCAGCGCCTCCGCGTAGTGGCCGGCGGCGTACGCCGTCTCGCCGGTCGCCTCACGCACCACCGCGATCCGGGGTGCACGCGCACGCGCGGCGAGGGCGTGCTGGTACGCCGTCTCCGGGTCGGTGTCGACGAGCTCGCCGGCCGCGACCAGGTGCCGCGCGACGCGCTGGCCCAGCTTCTCGGGAATGCTGCGCAGCTGCGCGCGGACGGAGGCGTCCAGCTCCTGGCCGGTGATCTCCTCGGGCAGCGGCGGACCGTCGTAGACCTGCTGGTCCTTGGTCCGCGGGCCCTGGTCCGAGGCGACGCGCCGCTGCGGCTTGCCGGCTGCTCCCCCGCGGCGGTCGCCCGACGGCTTGCCGGGACCGCCCCGACGGTCACCCGACGGCTTGCCGGCACCGCCGCGACGTTCGCCGGTCGGCTTTCCGCCCTGGCGGTACGAGCCCTTGGCAGCACCGTCGCCGGAACCACGCTGGCCGCCACCGGGGCGGCCGGAACCCGACCTCGGGCTGGAGCCCTGACCACTCGACTTGCGCGGGCCGGTGCGACGGCCACGGTCCTCGGACACGACGATCTCTCTTCTGCTGTAGTACGAAAAAGCAACGCAGGGGCCACTCTAGCGAGTGGCCCCTGCGGCAATGTTTGTCCGGCGGCGTCCTACTCTCCCACAGCGTCTCCACTGCAGTACCATCGGCGCTGGCAGGCTTAACTTCCGGGTTCGGGATGGGACCG
>NZ_BAAHAZ010000019.1:0-97625 GCF_054777115.1 Nocardioides maradonensis
GATTTCGCCGTTCACACCGAAGATCCCGCCGATGGCCGCCTACTTCACGCAGCCCCGCCGCTGGACCTCAAACCCCACCACCACAGGGGACTCTCCTTTCGTACCTTCGGGGTCGTTGGTTGAGTAGCGCGAGCGAGGACGAGCGAGCGCGTATCGAAACCACCGACACTTACCGCTACAGCGTGTCGCAGAACATGTTCCCTGGTGAGCCGCGCGGTCCTACGATCGGCCCATGATCGCCTTCGAGTCGACGGTGAGCCCGCCTGCGGGTGGGGCTCCCACGGACCAGATCCTGATCGCCTTCGCGATGTGTGCGGTGCTGTACCTGCCGCTGGCGTGGTTCGTGTGGCGGGAGTCGGGCGGTCACCCGACCCTGATCGGGCGGCTCGCGGATTGGATGGCGGAGAAGAGCGGGCTGGCGCGGTGGGCCGCGCTCCCGTTCGCGCTGACCTACGTGAGCCTGCTGTCGTGCGGGTTCGGCGTGTACTGGGACGTCCCGACGCACATGCAGAAGGGGCGTGACCCGGGGCCGCTGGCCAACCCGTCGCACTACCCGATCCTGCTCGGCATCCTGCTGTTCCTGATGGCCGGCGTCATGGCGGCGACGCTGGCGCGGCAGGACCTGCCCCGGCGTACCCTCCGGATCACGTCGACCTGGCGGGTGCCGATGGCGCCCGTGGTCCTCACCGCGGCCGGCCTGATCGCCGCGCTGGGCTTCCCCCTCGACGACCTGTGGCACCGGCTCTTCGGTCAGGACGTCACCGAGTGGGGTCCGACCCACACGATGATGATCGGCGGCGCGGTGACCTCGTTCCTGTCCCTGCCGCTGTTCCTCGCCGAGAGCGCTCAGGCCGGGAGGCCGCTGCTCGGCGGCCGCTTCCCGCGGCTGTCGCTGGCCTTCGCGATGGGCTCGTGCATCATCCCGACCGCTTTCCTGATGGAGTTCGACCTCGGGATCCCGCAGTTCCCCGAGGTGACGCTCTACATCATCAGCGCACTGCTGACCGGCTGGATCTTCGTCGGCACCCGGATCGTGCTGGGCCGCGGGGGAGCGCTCTACGGCTGGAGCGTGTACGTCGTGATCCGGCTCGCCATCCTCGCGATGACCGCGCCGCTGACCCACATCCACCACGCCCGCTTCCTGCTCTACCTGGGCGCCGCGATCGTGATCGAGCTCGTCGCGCTGGGCTTCAAGAAGCACGGCGCGGTCTTCGCCGCGACCGCCGGTGCCCTGGCCGGTGCGATCGGCATGCTGACCGAGCAGGTCTGGATGAAGGTCTTCATGCCGATCCCGCTGCCGCCGCCCGCCGACCACCTGCCGTTCCTGCTGGGCGCGGCCGCGGTCTCCGGCCTCGGCGCCGGCCTGCTCGGCCTGGCCTGGGCGACCTTCCTGCTGCGCACGGCGTCCCCGGACGGCACCGTCCCCGACGCGCCCGGACGCGCCACCACGGTCCCGCGCTGGATCGGCACCGCAGGCGTCCTCACGTTCCTGGTCCTGATGGGCATCTTCGCGGTCCCGCGCTCGATCGGGCAGACGACGGTCAGTGAGCAGTGCGGCAACGGTGGCTGCGTCACGAGCTTCGCCCCGGTGGGGAGCGACACCGTCGTCGCGACCGTGCGGTACGTCGACAACTGCGTCGGCCAGGACCGCTGCCTGTCGAAGGTGCAGGTCGAGGTCACGCCCGCCGACGCCGCCGAGAACGCCCTCTGGTTCGACGCGCTGGCCTGGCAGGGCGAGCGCGACCACGACAGCCGAGTGCCGGGCAACGGTGTCCTGGCCACGCAGATGGTCTCGCACGGCGACGGCATCTACGAGACGGCCGACCCGGTGCCGCTCTACGGCAACTGGAAGACGATGGTCCGGCTGCACCGTGCCCCCAGCGCGATGGTCGCGCTGCCGCTGCACTTCCCGGCGGACCCGTCGATCAAGTCGGTCCGCGCCGGCCTGATCCAGGTGGCCGACGGCGACAGCGCCCCGTTCGTGTACGAGCCGTCCCTGCTGCAGCGCGAGCGCCGCGACGGCGTACCGGGCTGGTTGTGGGGCGTCATGTACGGCACCGTCCTGGCGGCCTGGATGGTCCTGCTGGCCCTCTACGGCTGGTGCTACGTCAACGCGGGACGTCCCAGTGCGGTCGCGAAGGCGGCCCGGGAGCCGGTGCACACCTAGAATCGCCCGGTGCACGAGGCAGACACACCGCTGGAGCGGATCGACCCGGCGGACCTCGAGGTCGCGCTGCGGGTGCTGAAGCAGATCCCGCTGCTCGACCCCGAGCACGACGACGTCCGCACGATGAAGCGCGCGGCGTCGTACATGTACAAGCTGATCAAGAAGCAGCGGCGGGCAGAGATCCGAGCCGAGAAGCAGCGGCACGACCAGGAGATCATCGAGCGTACGGCGACGGGGTCGGCCATGCGCATCGACGACGAGACCGCGGGGATCCCGCTGGTGTCGACGGCCCAGGGCGCGTTCGCGGGGGAGCTGATCACCGCCCGCGGCTGCTACATCTGCAAGCAGGACTTCACGCTCGTCGACGCGTTCTACCACTGGCTGTGCCCGTCGTGCGCCGCCAAGTCGCACGCCAAGCGGGACCAGCGCACCGACCTCACCGGCAAGCGGGCGCTCCTCACCGGCGGGCGCGCGAAGATCGGCATGTACATCGCGCTCCGGCTGCTGCGCGACGGTGCGCACACGACCATCACGACGCGGTTCCCGAAGGACGCCGTCCGCCGGTTCGCGGCCATGGAGGACTCCGCCGACTGGCTGCACCGGCTGAAGATCGTCGGCATCGACCTGCGCGACCCCACCCAGGTGATCTCGCTGACCGACGACGTCGCCGCCGACGGGCCGCTGGACATCATCATCAACAACGCCTGCCAGACCGTACGCCGCCTCCCGGGTGCCTACTCGCACCTCACCGACGGCGAGCTGGCGCCGCTGCCGTCGGGCATCGAGCTGCCGGAGATGGTGTCCTTCGACCGGATCTCCGAGGCACACCCTGCCGCCATCGCCGGTGCGCTGGCCGACCACGCGGTCGCCCACCACGACGGGGAGTCGGCCGAGTCCGCGCTGGCGGCGCACAACGCCGCGTCGATGACGGCGCTGGCGCTCAAGGCCGGCGGGGCGTCCCTGGAGCAGCACCTCGCCGGCACCGCGATCGACGCGGGCGGCCTGATCCCGGACATCCAGGACAACAACTCCTGGACCCAGGTGCTCGACGAGGTGGACCCGCTGGAGCTGCTCGAGGTGCAGTTCTGCAACTCGATCGCGCCCTTCCTCATCAACTCGCGGTTGCGGCCGGCGATGCGCGCGGCGGTGGCCGCGGGTGCCCGGCGTGCGTACATCGTCAACGTCTCGGCCATGGAGGGTCAGTTCTCGCGGCGCTACAAGGGCCCGGGCCACCCGCACACGAACATGGCCAAGGCCGCGCTCAACATGATGACGAGGACGTCGGCGGGGGAGTACTTCGAGACCGACCGCATCCTGATGACCGCCGTCGACACCGGCTGGATCACCGACGAGCGGCCGCACTACGAGAAGCTCCGCATCGCCGCCGAGGGCTGGCACGCGCCCCTCGACCTGGTCGACGGGGCTGCCCGCGTCTATGACCCGATCGTGCGCGGCGAGGCCGGGGAGGACCTCTACGGGGTCTTCGTGAAGGACTACGAGCCCTCGCCCTGGTAGGCCCGCCCGAGAGAACAGCGCATGTGCTTCGCGGCCCCGATGGACCTCGGCGCCGGCCTGGCCGTCACCGGCATCGGCGTCGCATCGCTGCGCGTGTCGCGCTCCTCACCGCGGAGCCGGGCGCTGGCGGCGCTGCCGCTGCTGTTCGGCGTGCACCAGCTCGTCGAGACCTTCGTGTGGTGGGACCTCCAGGGCCGGGTGTGCCACGCGGCCGGCCTGACGGCCGAGTGGATCTACCTGGCGATCGCGCTGCTCGTCGTACCGATCCTGGTGCCGTACTCCCTCCTGCGCGAGGACGCCGTGCGACCGGCCTGGCTCGCGTGGTTCTTCGTGGGGTGCGGGGTGGTGGCCGTGGCGACGTGCGCCTGGGGCCTGCGCGACGGTGAGGTGCCGATGCGGATCGACGGCCACCACATCGCCTACACCGTGTCCCCGCTGCTGGGCGACGCCTCCTTCGTGATCTACCTGGTCGCGACCTGCGGTCCCGGGCTCCTGGCTCGGAGCCGGTCGCTGCGGCTGTTCGCCGTGCTCAACCTTGCGGGCGTCGGCGTCGTCGTGTGGGCGGCGCGCAACGGAACGGTCTCGCTGTGGTGCTTCTGGGCCGCGCTGATCAGCGTCCTCATCTACCTCCACCTGCGGGCGGAAACCAGATCGCGGCGGTGACGGCCAGGATCGTTCGCTGCTCGTGCTCGGTGGTGGTCGGAGAGGTTGCGCAGCAACCGTCGCGAGACTTCTCTGGGTGCTCTACGGGGCTGGTCGGTGGCGGCCGCACCGTAGCGGACCGGTCCCCGCCGTCAAGGACGCCTTCGGCGCCGCTGCGCGGTCGCTTCGCGATCCTTGACCGCGGGTCCTTACCGGTCGGCTTGTACGGCGCGGAGTCGGCACGGGCTTCGCCCGCGCCGCCGCTACGCGGCCGCCACGGGGGTGCGCTCGACCGCGCCGCTGGTCGAGGAGGTTGCGCAGCAACCGTCACGAGGCCCGGCGCCATGCTCTCGGGGCCGGTCGGTGGTGGTCGCGCCGCTACCGACTATGGGTCACTCGACCCATAGCCCGTAGGCGTCCGACCCTCACGTCCTGCGGTGGAACCGGAAGTCGCCCGAGGCCAGCTTCGTCATCGAGTACCGGGTGTCGTGCGCCCGATGGTGATGGTGGCTGCAGAGCAGCACACCGTCGGCGAGGTCAGTTCTGCCGCCTTCGAACCACGGCTCAGATGATGCGCCTCGCACCAGGCCGCCGGAATCGAGCAGCCCTCCGCGCGGCAGCGTTTGTCCCGCAGACACATGGCCTTGCGCTGATGGGGCGCATAGCGACGTCGACCCCGCCCCAGGTCCAAGACCTCGGACTTCCCGCCGAGGACGGCGGGGATGATCTTCGCGGTGCACGCCAGCCGCCGCGCCTCCGACGCGGAGATGACCGTGCTCCCCAGCATCGCGGACCCGAGGTCGTCGACCAGGGCCTCGTAGGAGACGGTGACGATCACGGCCGTGGCGTCGCCGCCGTGGTCGGGCAGCCGGCTCGGGTCGAGGACCTCGAGGAGTCGGCAGAACGCCTCACCACGGGACCTGGACTTCGTGACGCGGGGTGAGTCCTCGGCGTCGAGGTAGGTGGCGAGCCGCTCCGCGATCGAGTCCGGGACCAGTGCGGCGATCTTCGTGGTCCCGTCGCCACGGCGTTGCAGCTTCACGCTGCACTTGTCGCGGGCTGCTTGTTCCTCACGTTCGAGTGCCTTGCCGAGCTCGGCCTCCGCCACGTCAGGCGCGACCACTTCCAGGATCTTGGTCCCGAGCACCCGCAGGTCGCGGGGGTCGTAGGTCTGGGCGAGCTTGATGAGGTGCTTCTCGGCGCGGGTCTTGGTGAGGTCGTCGACCCTGTCGGACAGCCTCTCGATCGAGCGGATGATCACCCGCGCCTGCGCGGTGTTGACGGACCCGGCTCGCATCGCGGCCGCGGTGAGGGGATGGGCCTGGAGGTCGCGGGCCAGGTGGAGGTCGGCACGGGCGGTGGTCGTGGTGCGACCTCGACCACCGCGGCGCGACCTCCCCGACCACTGCGGAGGCCGGCTCAGCGGTCGCCGAGGGCCGGTTCGGCGGAGCGGCGGACGATAAGGCTCAGAACCGCCTGCGTGAGGGCGTGCCCGACCGCGGTGATCACGAAGAGGAGCAGGATCAGCCGGGGTGCGGCGTCCCAGGCCAGGGCGTGGCCGATCGTCCGCATCGTTCCGCCCGGGTCGGTGAAGGGCTCCCAGCTGTTGAGGCGGGGCCAGCGGCCCAGGAAGATCCCCACCGAGACCTGGGCGTGCACGACGAAGCGCAGCGGGAGCCGCCAGGAGCCCCGCCCGATCCGCTCGAGGTAGGAGCCGGCCATTCCGAGCGCCAAGGTGTACGCCACGAAGCCGGACACGACGAGCAGGGCGTAGACGGGCACGACGGTGGTCCAGACCGGAGCGTCCGGCCCGAGGCGGCGGATGGTGGGGCCGACGTGGATGAGGTCGGTGACGACGTACGGCGAGTTCGGCAGGAACAGGCCGAAGACCACGACGCCGCCCCACCACAGCGGTCCCCGCCGAGACGTCCCGCGCCGGAACAGCAGCACCGCGAGCGCCACCGGGATCCACGCCAGGAAGGTGTTCCACAGCATCCAGCCGCCGCTGCGGTCGAGCAGCTGCGCCACCGTGTGGAGGTGCGCCATGGCGCCAGGGTAGGGCCGGTCCGGTTGGGCCCGACGGCTAGCGTTGCGGCCGTGATGACGGGCGGAGCGATCGATGCGGTCGGCTTCGTCGGTTCGGCGGGTGCGGCAGTCATGTGGGTGCCCCAGGCGGCGCGGGTGCTGCGGCTGCGCCGGTCCGGCCTGCCGTTGCAGGGCGTCAGCCCGGCGGCGTACGCCGTGGCGATCGTGTTCAACGTGCTGCTGGCCTGGTACGGCGTCACCGAGCGCGCGGTCCCGGTCGTGGTGGCCGGCACGGTGAACCTGGTGTGCGCGGCCGTCATCGTGGGGGCGATCAGCCTGCCGCGCCGCGAGCGGGGTACGCCGTGACGGCCGCGCTCGGTTGGGCGGTCGGCATCCTCGACGTGGTGCAGTTCCTGCCGCAGCTGCGCCGCGCGCTCCGGCTGCGCCGCGACCACGCCGCGATCCGCGACCTCAGCCTCTCGACCTGGACGATCGCGACGGTCCAGGGCACGGCCTGGGTGGTCTACGGCTTCGCCGAGGGGCTGCTGCCCATCGCGCTGCCCAATGTCGTGATCACCCCGGTCTGCGCGACCCTCCTGGTCCTCCGCCTCCGCGCCTCAGCCGAGCGCGAGACGCCCGGCCACGACGAGCATCGTCGCGGCGACGAGGAGCTCCAGGACCTGCCATGAGCGCGGGCGGGCCAGCAGCGGCGAGAGCAGCCGCGCGCCGAACCCGACGGTCGTGAACCAGGCGATGCTGGCCAGACCCGCCCCGGCGGCGAACCACCACCGGCCGCCGCCGACCGAGTCGTGCGTGGCGGCCAGCGTGCCCAGCAGCAGGACGGTGTCCAGGTAGACGTGCGGGTTGAGCCAGGTCAGTGCCATCGTCCGACCGACCACGCGGCGGCGCGAGTCCGCGGAGCCCGCCGCGGCCGTCAGCGACTCGGACCGGCGGGCGCGGGCGATCGCGCCGACGGCGTACCAGACCAGGAAGGCCACCCCGAACCAGCGCGCCACCTCGAGCAGCCAGGTGTGGTCCTGCACCACGACGCCCACGCCGGCCGCCCCGGCGAGGATGAGCACGACGTCGGACAGGGCGCAGACCGTGACCACGGGGCCGACGTAGGTACGCAGGAGGCCCTGCCGCAGGACGTGGGCGTTCTGTGCCCCGATCGGGACGATGAGGGACAGGCCGGTGAGCAGGCCGGCGGTGGCGACGGTGAGCACACCTCCATCCTGAGTGGCCCGGGATATGAAGGCCAGCGAAGGTTCCTACAGTATCTGAAGTACGTCTTAAGATGAGAGCCATGCGGTTCGACCCCGCCCAGCTCGAGACCCTGCTCGCGATCGTCGAGGAGGGGACCTTCGACGCCGCCGCACGCCGCCTGCACCTCACGCCGAGCGCGGTGAGCCAGCGGGTCCGCGCGCTGGAGGGCGCGGCCGGCCAGGTCCTGCTGCGGCGTACGACGCCGGCGACCGCCACCCCGGCCGGCGAGCCGTTGCTCCGGCTCGCCCGCCAGCACCGCCTGCTCGAGGAGGAGGCCGCGGCCGCGCTCGGAGGAGAGACCGCCGGCGACCTCGCGGTCGCGGTCAACGCGGACTCGCTGGCCACCTGGTTCCGCCCCGTCCTGACCACGGTCGCCGAGCGTGGCCAGATCGCGCTGCGCCTCTCCATCGAGGACCAGGCCTACTCCCACGAGCTGCTGCAGCGTGGCGAGGTGCTGGCGGCGGTGACCTCCCAGCCGGACCCGGTCCAGGGCTGCACCGTCGAGCCGCTCGGCGCCCTGCGCTACACGCCCGCCGCCGCGCCTGACCTGATAGAGCGCCACCGCCGCGGCCGCCGCGGCCGCCGCGGCCGCAGCGTCGACCGGAGCACCCTGCCGATGGTGGTCTTCAACGAGAAGGACCACCTCCAGGACGAGGTCCTCGGCGACGCGCGCCCGCCGGTCGTGCACCGGGTGCCGAGCACGGCCGACTTCTACGAGGCGATCCGTTGCGGCCTCGGTTGGGGGATGCTGCCCCACGGCCAGCTCGCCGCGGGCGTCGCGAACGGCGAGGTCGCCCGGCTCCCGGGCAGTCGCCCTGTCGACGTACCTCTCTTCTGGCAGCGGTGGCGGCTCGGCTCGGATGCCCTCGCCACCCTCACCGAGGACGTACGCCGGGCAGCCCGACGCGGGCTCAGGCGCGTGGCACCGACGCCGGATCGCCGGTGAGGACCCGCAGCGCGAGGTCCGTCGTGGCCGACATGTTGAGGTGTCCGACCACCCGCTCCACCCGGGCGATGTCGAGCGGCAGCAGCCCCGGCGTGCCCGGCACGTCCGGGGTGAGCCGCAGGTCGAGGTCGGTGCGCCCGGCCATCAGCTCCAGGTTGAAGTCGTACGCCGCCCGCGCCCCCTCGGCCGACAGCCGTCGCACCACGGTGGCGCCCATCCGGCGGCCGCCGCTCTCGTCGGCCCACGCGTCGAGGGCCGCCGCCACGGCCGCGCCGCCGTTGTGCTCGACGTCCGCCCAGATGTCGTCCATCGGCCCGACCTCCGAGAGCAGCGCCGCCGCGGTCTTCTCGCCGATCCCGGCGATGCCGGGGAGGTTGTCGCTCGCGTCGCCGCGGATGGCGGCGAACTCGAGGTAGCGCTCGGCCGGGACGCCGTACATCAGCCTCAGCCGCGCGGGCGTGAGCAGGGGAGAGCCGTTGATGCCGCCGTCGATCAGCCGCAGCACGCTCGTGTGGTCGCTGATGTGCGCGAACGAGTCGCGGTCGGAGGTGATGATCGTGCAGTCCCACCCGTTGCGGACGGCCCAGGCCGCGGCCGAGGCGTTGACGTCGTCCGCTTCGAGGCCCGGGGGCGTCAGCGTCGCCAGCCCGAGCGCGTCGAGCAGCGCGCCCGCGCGGTCGAGCTGCTCGACCAGGTCGGCGTCCTTCTCGGCCCGGCCGGCCTTGTAGTCGGGGTAGCGGTCCCGGCGCACCGACGCCACCCGGTCGTCGAGGCCGAAGATCACCGCGTCCGGCGCGAAGGCGTCGATGGCCTCGATGATCTGGCGCAGCATGCCGTGCAGCGCCCACGCGGGGCGTCCACCGCGGTCGCGGAGCCGGGTGTGGGCGCGCGCGTGGTGGTTGCGGTGCAGCAGCGACGGCGCGTCGACCGCGAGCAGAAGCCTGCGCGGACGGGTCACGCGTGCGCCAGCGCGTCGAGGGCGTCCAGGGAGACGACGGCCAGGGGAGTCCCCGCGAGGCGTCGTACGGCGTTGCGGGCCTCGGCCGAGTCGTCGTCCCAGAGCCGCAGCAGCACGTCGAGCGGCTCGATCAGGTCGCCGCTCACGGCACGGCCGGTGTTGCTGGTCAGGATCCGGCCGTGCTCGTTGACGATCGCGACCCGGCCCGCGCACGCCTGCAGGGTCGGGAGGAGGAACCGCTCGGCCACGTGCACCTTGACGTCGCAGCCGGCGACGCCGAGGAAGGTGCCGTCGACGACGACGGGCTCGGTGAAGGTGAGGGTGTAGTCCTCGGTGCACAGGTAGTCGACGTACGGGCCGGTGACGTGCGGCCGGCCCGAGTCGCGCGGCACGGTGTACCAGGGCAGGTGCTCGTAGTCGAAGAACCCCATCGCGCTCGAGTCGGTCTGCACGACCAGCCGTTGTGGCCGGTCGTCCGCGTCACGGGCGAACCACTCCAGCCACCACCGGGAGTCGTCGAGGCCGCCGACCGCGGCGACGAAGCCGCCGCCGTGGACCAGGCCACCCGGCGCGAGGCCCGCGCGCAGCGTGTCATCGATGACCGCGAGGTCGCCACTGCGGCGCGGGCCGCCCGTCGACAGCGCCTCGTGCGCGCCCTTCGCCGCGGCCGTGACGAAGGCGACGGCGAGGCCGGTGAGCTCGACGAGCCTGGCCAGCACCGCGTCGAGATCCCCCAGGTCGCTCACGAGGCCTCCTTGCTCAGCTTGAAGTCGATGAGTCGCGCGGTCGCGTCGGCGACCCGTCGCTCGGCGGCCGCTCGGGCCGCGAGCGGGTCGCGTCCGTCGACCGCCGACACCAGAGCGTTGCACGTCTCGACCGTCTCCGCATGGCTGTCGTCGTCCCCGAACGCCAGCCAGAGCAGGGTGCCGACCTCCGCCTGCAGCTGGATCTCCTCGCGGTAGAGCCGCGTCGACTGGGCGGCGACGGCCATCTCGATGCTGAACTGCGCGTCGGCGCGGCGCCGCAGGGCCGTGTCCGGCGCCTGCGCGAGCTGGGTCGCGACGCGGTGCAGGCGCGCGACGTCCTCGGCGCTGGCCCGGCGGGCGGCGAGCGCGGCGCAGGCGCCCGAGATGGCGGCGTACACGTCGCCGAGGTCGCGCAGCTGGAGCAGGCCGAAGGCGGCCAGGCGCTGCTCGGCCAGCCGCGCCGCGACCTCGCGCGACGCCTGGACGAAGCTGCCGCCGCCGCGGCCGCGGCGGGTGACGACGAGCCCCTCGTGGCGCAGGGTCGCCAGCGCCTCGCGGATCGTCACGGTCGACACCCCGAGCAGGCCGGCGAGCTCCATCTCGCCGGGGAGCTGCTCACCGTCCGGGACCAGCCCGAGCGCGATCGCGTCCGTCAGCCGCCGGGCCACGAGCTCGGTGCGGCTCTGTGACTCCAGCGGTGAGAACACCGCGCCGGCGGCGCGGCCGTAGAACGGGATCGGCACGCCAGAAAGTGTGCCCGACCCCTTGCACTTTGAAAACTGGTTTCATATGTTTTCTCGCACCAGTCGTGAGGAGGCTTACCCATGAACGAGTCCGAGACCGCCGAGGCGATCCCGCCCGCGATCTCCATCCGCGGGGTCCGCAAGGCCTTCGGCGACGTGGTCGCGGTCGAGGAGATCGACCTCGAGATCGCCGACGGCGAGTTCTTCGCCATGCTCGGTCCGTCGGGGTCCGGCAAGACGACGGTGCTGCGGATGATCGCGGGCTTCGAGCAGCCCACGTCCGGCCAGATCCTGCTCAACGGCCACGACGTCACGGGCGTGCCGCCCCACAAGCGTGACGTGACGACGGTCTTCCAGGACTACGCGCTCTTCCCCCACATGAGCATCCTCAAGAACGTCGAGTACAGCCTGCGCGTACGCCGGGTCGGCGCGGCCGAGCGCCGCAAGCGCGCCACGGAGGCGCTCGAGCTCGTCCGGCTCGGCCACGTCGCGAACCGCAGGCCGCACCAGCTCTCCGGCGGTCAGCGGCAGCGGATCGCCCTGGCCCGCGCGCTGGTCTCCCGCCCCCAGGTGCTGCTGCTCGACGAGCCGCTGGGCGCCCTCGACCTCAAGCTGCGCGAGCAGATGCAGGTCGAGCTCAAGGCGATCCAGCGCGAGGTCGGCATCACCTTCGTCTTCGTCACCCACGACCAGGAGGAGGCGCTGACCCTCTGCGACCGGCTCGCCGTCTTCAGCGAGGGGCGCATCGAGCAGGTCGGCGACGCCCGCGCGGTCTACGAGAACCCGGTCAACCGCTTCGTCGCCGACTTCGTCGGCACGTCCAACGTGCTCGCCGACGGCGTCGCGACGGACCTGGTCGGCCGGGAGGGCGCGTTCGCGATCCGCCCGGAGCGGATCGCCGTGCTGCCGTCCGGTGCGGATGCCGGCGTACGACGCAGCCACGACGGCACCGTCTCCGAGGTCGTGTACGCCGGTCCGATCAGCCGGCTGCTCGTCGACGTCGCCGGCACCACGCTGACGGTGACCAGCCTCAACACCGACCCCGCCACCTCGGCCCTCGCGCGCGGCGACCGCGTGCGGGTCGCCTGGAACGACGACGCGCTCCACGAGCTCGTCGGCTGAACGCCCACCACCAGAGGAGAAGCAGATGAAGCTACGTTGGAAGGCGTGCGCCGTGCTCGGTGCCGCCGCGATGACGATGAGCGCCTGTGGCGGCTCGTCCGACACCGGCACCAGCGGCCTGAGCGTGCCGAACATCCCGATGCAGTCCTCGGTCGGCCAGGGCGAGGGCAAGCTGAACATCATCGTCTGGGCGGGCTACGCCGAGGACGGCTCCGACGTCAAGAGCGTCGACTGGGTGCACCCCTTCGAGCAGCAGACCGGCTGCCAGGTCAACGCCAAGATCGGCAACACGTCCGACGAGATGGTGCAGCTCATGCAGTCGGGTCAGTACGACGGGGTCTCGGCCTCCGGCGACGCGACGCTGCGCCTGATCTACGGCGGCGACGTCGCGCCCGTCAACACCGACCTGGTGCCGAGCTACAAGACCATCGCGCCCTTCCTCAAGAACGGCTCGTGGAACTCGGTCAAGGGCCAGATGTACGGCATCCCGCACGGCTGGGGCGCCAACGTGCTGATGTGGAACAAGGCGGTCGTCAAGCAGACGCCGACCTCGTGGTCGTCGGTCTTCGCGCCGGACGCCTCGCTCAAGGGCAAGGTGACGGCGTACGACAGCCCGATCTACATCGCGGACGCCGCGCTCTACCTGATGAAGTCGAACCCGTCGCTCGGCATCAAGGACCCCTATTCGCTCACCCAGCCGCAGCTGGACGCCGCGGTCGCGCTGCTCAAGCAGCAGAACGGCAGCATCGGGGAGTACTGGTCGGACTACACCAAGGAGGTGCAGTCCTTCGACTCCGGCGCCAGCGCGATCGGTACGTCGTGGCAGGTCATCGCCAACACCATCGACGGTGACGGCAAGACCCAGGTCGGCACGACGATCCCGTCCGAGGGCGCGACCGGTTGGTCGGACACCTGGATGATCTCGTCGAAGGCCGCACACCCGAACTGCATGTACAAGTGGATGGACTGGATCACCTCACCGAAGGTGAACGCCCAGGTCGCCCAGTACTTCGGCGAGGCGCCGGCGCAGACGAAGTCCTGCACGCTGTCCGCCGCGGACAAGGCGTTCTGCGCGCAGTACCACGCGACCGACGCGTCGTACGCCGCGAAGATCCACTACTGGACCACGCCCCAGACCCAGTGCGTCGACGGCTCGGGCAACGACTGCACGAGCTACACCGACTGGGTCAACGCCTGGCAGCGGATGAAGGGCTGACGCATGTCTGACGTCGTGCAGGGGCGGGGGCGGCTCGCGCTGCTCCTGCTCCCGCCGATGGCCTGGTTGGTGATCGCCTACCTGGGCTCGATGGCGGTCCTCCTGGTCAGCGCCTTCTGGGGCGTGAACGGCTTCACCGGCCACGTGGAGCACGTCTTCACGACCCAGAACTTCTCGAACCTGGTCAGCGACCCGTTCTACCGGACGGTCACGCTGCGCACGATCGGCGTGGCCCTGCTGGTCACGGTGGTCGACGCGGCGCTGGCCGTGCCGATGGCGCTCTACATGGCGAAGTTCGCGTCGCGCCGGGTGCGGCTCGCGCTGGTCGTCGCGGTCACGACGCCGCTGTGGGCGTCGTACCTCGTCAAGGCGTACGCCTGGCGGGGCCTGCTCGCGCCGGGCGGTCCGATGGACTGGGCGACCGGCGGGAACGCGCCGGGCTACGGCCTGACGGCCACCGTGATCACGCTGTCCTACCTGTGGTTGCCCTACATGGTGCTGCCGGCGTACGCCGCCTTCGAGCGCGTGCCGGACTCGCTGTCCGAGGCGAGCCAGGACCTGGGCGGCAACGCCTGGGGGACGGTACGCCGGATCGTGCTCCCGCTGGTCTTCCCGGGCCTGGCCGCGGGGTCGATCTTCACCTTCTCGTTGTCGCTCGGCGACTACATCGCGGTGCAGATCGTCGGTGGCAAGTCGCAGCTGCTCGGCAACGTGATCTACGGACAGCTCGTCACGGCCAACGACCAGCCGATGGCGGCCGCGCTCGCCTTCGTGCCGCTGGTCGCCGTGCTGCTCTACCTCGGTGCGCTGCGGCTCACCGGGCAGCTGGAAGGGGAGACCGCGTGAGGTCGGCTGCGATGCGGCGGATCACCGCCGCCTGGACCGTGCTGGTCCTGCTGTTCCTGTACATCCCGCTCGCGTTCGTGGTGCTGAACTCGTTCAACACCTCGCGCACCTTCGCGTTCCCGCCGACCGGGCTCACCCTCGACTGGTGGCACGACGCGGCGCACAGCTCGGGCGCCTGGAGCGCGCTCGGGGTGACGGCGGTCGTCGGGCTCTGCTCGATGCTGATCGCGCTCGTGCTCGGCACGCTCGCGGCCTTCGCGCTGCAGCGGCACCGGTTCTTCGGGCGCCAGCCGATCAGCCTGTTGATCACGATGCCGATCACGCTCCCCGGCATCGTCACCGGCATCGCGATGGGCACGACCTTCACCTCGGTGCTCGGCTGGACGCTGTCGATCGGGACCGTGATCATCGCGCACGCGACGTTCTGCATCGTCGTGGTGTTCAACAACGTGCAGGCGCGGCTGCGCCGGATGGGCGGGCGGCTGGAGGAGGCCAGCTCGGACCTCGGGGGTCGCGGCTGGCAGACCTTCTTCTACGTCACCCTGCCCGGTCTGCGCGGGGCGCTGCTCGCCGGCGGCCTGCTGGCGTTCGCGCTGAGCTTCGACGAGATCGTGGTCACCAACTTCACGCTCGGCGCCTCGTCGAAGACCCTCCCGCTGTGGATCTTCGACAACCTGTTCCGGCCGAACCAGGCGCCCGTGATCAACGTGGTGGCGGCCGTGCTGACCGTCGTCGCGGTGATCCCGGTGTGGGTCGCGCAGCGCGCGGCGGGGGACGACGCGGCCACGCGGGTCTGAATCAGCCCCGGTCGATCCGGGGCGGCACGACGATCCGCGCCACCATCGCGGCGAGGCCGCGCCGCGCGAGCAGGCCGCACAGGAACGCTCCGGGCAGCTCGAGGACGAGGGCCATCACGATGGCCGTGGTGCGATCGGTGCCGGGGTGGGCCGTGAGCACGTCGAACCACGCGTCGACGATGAGCATCGTGGCGCATGCCGTGGCGGTGAGGACGACGTGCGGGTCGCGCCGGGCGGCGAGCCAGCCGGTGCGGGCGAGCACGAGGATGAGGAACAGGTCGTAGCCCACCCAGGCGCCGCGGTAGTGGTAGGCGACGCTGTGCCGGGGGAGCGCCGAGGCGAGGTAGACGTCCCAGGGGATCAGCAGCGCCGCGACGGCCAGGTAGAGGCGGGGCACCCAGCGCCCGGCCCAGGAGCGGTGGTGCGTCGTCAGGCTCGGGTCACTCGCCACGACGGTGACGCTACCGCCGTGGCGAGTGACGCGCGATCAGCAGGAGGCGGAGCCGCTGTCCTCGTAGCCCAGCGCGGAGGCGTCCTTGCCGGGACCGGGCAGGACGGGCTTGTAGTCCCAGCTGTAGCCGCTCGGGCCGAGGTCGAGCTTCATCACCCCGAAGCCGCCGGCGTACGCCGTGACGACGTTGGGGTTGGCCCAGCTGCCCGGCGTACCGGCCAGGGAGTCGAGCCCCTCGCCGCCGGTGCCGACGATGAACTCGGGGATCCCGTTGGCGGCGTCGGGGTTGCCGGCCGGGTCCATCGGGCGCAGCCGGGCGTAGGCGTGCTCGTGGCCGTTGAGGACCAGCGTCGCGTTGTTGGCGTAGAGCAGCTTCCACCAGGCGTCCGTCATGGCGCCCTCCTTGCCGCCGGCGCCGGGCGCCGAGGCGGGCACGGTCGCGGTCGACGCGGTCGTGGCGCTGAACGCCGGCTGGTGCCAGTAGGCGATCGTGCAGGGCCGGTTGTTGTTCGCCAGGTCGTCGGCGAGCCAGCTGGTCTCCTGGGCGAGGAGGCCGCCGTCGGTCGTGGAGCAGTCGTGCTGGAACGCGTCGGAGTCGCACTCGGCGTTCAGCGAGATGACGTGCCAGTTGCCGAGGTCGTAGGAGTACCAGCCCTGGCGCTCGCTGGTGTCGTCACCCGCCTGGCCCTGGGGGTACGGCGATCCCGACTGGTCGTGCCCGTTGAAGTAGCCGTAGTAGCCGGCGCCGTTCTGGCCCGCCTCGTGGTCGCCCTTCTTGGTGTACGCGTAGTACTCGTGGTTGCCCGGGGCCGGGCGCTCGAGCATCTTCAGCCCGCCCCACGCCTGCTCGAAGGACTGCTCGAAGTCGCTGAGCTTGCCGACCTGGTACTGCTCGTCGCCGAGCAGCGCGACCGCGTCCGGGTGCATCGCCGTGGCCTGCTTCGCGGTGGCGAACTCCGCGCTCAGCCCGCCGAGGGTCGGGCTGCCGCACTTGAGCGCGGCCGGCGTCGAGGCGTTCTCGGGGTCGTCGGGCTCGCAGGCGATGTCGCCGACCACGGCCATCGTGGAGGTCTTGGCCTGCGGCTGCGCATAGGGCCAGTCGTTGTCGTCGTGCGGACGGTTGAGCGCGACCGCGACGCTGGCGGTGCCGGCAAGGACGAGGCCCGCGGCGACCGCCGCGACCAGGGTGTTTCGCTTCATGGTGCTCGTTGTAGTGGAGAGCATCGGCGGCTCGGCCCAACGTGGGATGGATCCTCGGTGAACTCATCGCGATGTAGCGTCGGGCCGTGCAATCCACCGCAACCGCGCGCGTCTCCGCGAGCCCCGCAGCCGTCTGGGCCGTCCTCTCCGACCACGAGGGCATGACCAAGTGGGGCCCGGGCATCCGGGTCCGTCTCGACCAGGAGGGCGCCGGGGACCGCAACGGCGTCGGAGCGGTGCGCCGCATCAGCGCGCCGGTGCCGCTGCCCGCGATCGTCGAGGAGATCACGGCCTTCGAGCCGGACCGGGTGCTGGGCTACAAGGCCCGTGCCGGCGTACCGCTCAAGGAGTACGCGGGCGAGGTCCGTCTGGCTCCGCACGGCGACGGCACCGAGATCAGCTACTCGGTCTCCGCGCACGGCAAGCTGCCGGCGCTGGACCGGGTCGCGACCCAGGCGATCGCCTCCGCCCTGCTGGCGGCGCTGGTGCGGGCGGTCAAGAAGTCTGGTTAGACTTCGAACATGCGTTCGGTGACGGTGGGCGGCCAGGAGCCCCTGCCGTTCACCGCGCCCGAGCGTTCCGCGCGCTCGTCGGTACGCCGCCGGGCGGTCGCCGAGGAGCCGCCGGCGTCGTACCGGTTGGGCGCCGAGCTCGTCGCGACCCGCGGCTGGCCGGCCGGCACCGAGGTGATGGTCGACCCGGCGCTGCGCCCGGGTCGCGGCGACGTGGTCGCCGTCCGGGAGCAGCAGCGGGTGCGCGTCGGGGTCTTCGACCGGCGGTTCGGGAGGTCGGTCCTGGTGACCGATCGTGGGGTCGCCTGGATCGCGCCGACCGCCGAGATCCTGGGCGTGGTGACGCTCGTCGGTGCGGCGCTGGAGGGGATGCCCGACCCGCGCTCGGGTTGAGTCGGACCCCTCTGGGATGCTGGGCCACTCACGTCGTACCAGCAGGACCCGGGGGAGGTCGGAATTGAGCGAGATCGCGGGGGAGCTCGCGCGGGTGAAGGGTGCCTTCACCCAGCCCACCCTGATGCTCCTGCACCAGCGTCAGGCGCCCGTCGTGATCACGATCTTCCGGGCCGCGTTCGGGCGCAGCAACAGCCCGATCCCCACGGCCCGGCTGCACACCCAGGTCGAGGAGCACCTCGTCGAGATCCGGCTCGCCGGGGAGACCGACGTGCCGGCCGGCAGCGGTCGGGAGATCTGCCAGCGGTGGATGCGCGGGCAGTGGCTGGTGCGTTCGATCGACGAGGGCGGGCGTGAGGTCTACTCGCTGACCTCGCACGCCCAGCAGGCGCTCGAGCTGGTCAAGAACCTGACTCGTGACCGCGCGACGCTCAGCGAGCACAGGATCGCCACGATCCTCAGCACGGTCCGCCGGTTCAACGCCGAGGCCAACCCCGACCGCACCGCTCGCGTGACGATCCTCAACGACGAGATCGCCCGCCTCAAGCTCGAGCGCGACCGGCTCGTCGACGGCGAGGAGCTGGTCGGCGCGACCGAGGACTACATGCTCGAAGGCTTCACCGAGCTGCTCTCGCTGATCTCCGCGCTGCCCAGCGACTTCGCCCGGGTCGAGGAGCGCTTCGCCCAGATCCGCGGCGAGATCCTGGCGGCGTTCCGGGCCGAGGAGCGGCCCGCCGGAGAGGTGATCGACGACTACCTCGCGCGCGCCGACGCACTGATGACCGCGACCCAGGAGGGCCGCGCCTTCGAGGGAGCCTTCGCGCTGCTCCGCGACGACGCGCTCGTCACCCAGCTGCGCGAGGACCTCACCGCCCTGCTGGACCACCCCCTGTCCGACGGCATCCTCGGCGACGCCGACCGGGGCGAGCTGCGCGGGACGGTCCGGCTGGTGCGCGACGGGCTCGACCGGGTCCTGTCGCAGCGGTCCCGCGTGACCGCCACGCTCAAGGAGTACATCGTCTCCCACGACGCGGCCCGCGACCGCGAGCTCGAGCAGACGCTGCGGCAGGTGGAGTCGGAGCTGATGACGTGGGTGGCCTCGACCGGTCCGCGAGCCAGCCACGACGTCCCCCTGCTGCCGTCGCGCGCGAGCGTCGAGCACCTGCGCGAGCGCTTCTACGACCCGGCCGACGACGTGCTGCCCGACCGCATCTCGCCGTCCGAGCCCGAGGAGGCGGTGGGCCTCTCGCTGGCCGAGCTGAAGCTGTACGGCGGCCCGCAGCTCGGCGAGCTGCGCGACCGGCTCGACCGGGTGCTGGCGGGGCTGACGCCGCCCGAGTCGCTCGGCGCGATGTTCGGCGAGCTGGAGCCCTCCCTGCGGCGGCCGGTCGAGATCTTCGGGCTGCTGCACCTGGCAGCCGCCCGTGACTGGGTGGCCGAGGAGGCCACGGAGTCGTACCCCGCCGTACGCCCGGACGGGTCGCTGCGGACCCTGGCGGTCCCGCGCACGCCCCTTCCCGACCCCGACCTGACGAGAACAGGGGATCCCGCATGACCGAGCTGGACGAGCTGGACGAGATCGACCTCGAGCCCTTCGAGGAGTACCCCGTGTCGCTCTTCGAGGGCGACGAGGGCGGTCTGGACCTCGCGCAGCGCCAGGTGCTGGTGACCCTGCTCAAGCAGCGCTTCATCAGCGCGCGCACGCACGCGCGCGACTGGCACGTCCTGGTCGAGCACGAGCGGCTCATCAGGTCCCGGCTCAACGACCTGTTCCTCGACCTGATGATGGACCGCGACCGCGAGGTCGCGTGGAAGCGGCAGGCCGTCTCCGAGACCGGCAGCCGCTTCCCGACCCTGCTCCACGACACCAGCTGGACCCGTGAGGAGACCGTGGTCCTGGTGCACCTGCGCGACCGGCTCCGGGCCGGGCACGGCGCCGGGGACGCTCACGTGTTCATCGATCGCGAGGACATCGTCGCCCACGTCGAGACGTTCCGGCCGCGCCACGCGACCGACGAGGCGGGCGACGAGAAGCGGGCGCGCGCTGCGGTGCAGAACATCGTCAAGGCGGGCCTGCTGATCGGGGCGACCACCGACGAGCGGTTCGAGATCAGCGAGGCGGTCGAGCCGCTGCTCCCGCTGGAGCTGCTGCAGGAGCTGCTCGCCTCGCTGCAGGCTGCGAACGCGGCCGACGAGGCCGAGCCGGCGGAGGCGGACGCGGAGCTGTTCGAGGAGGACGAGCGATGACCGAGACCATCGACGCGACGACTGCCGCAGGCGGGTTGTTCGACGAGCAGACGGTCGCGACCCCGAGCGACGACACGGCGCAGTGGCGGGCATCCGTCCTCCAGCTGGTCAACTGGGGCGGCTTCGGTGGCGTGACGGTCGTGCCCCTCGGCGGGGACACCACGATGATCTCCGGCGCCTCGGGCGTCGGGAAGAGCACCATCCTGGACGCCTACACCGCGCTGATGATGCCGTCGGACACGAAGTTCAACGGGGCCTCCAACGACGCCGTCGCCGGGCGCGCCCGCAGCGCCGGGCAGCGCAACCTGCTGTCCTACCTGCGCGGCGCCGTCGACGTCGTCGACGACCCGAGGACCGGGCGGCCGGTCGAGCAGCTGCTCCGCGGCAAGGGCGGCGACACCTGGGGTGCGGTGGCGATGACCTTCGTCAACGACACCGGCGGCCGGTTCACCGCGCTGCGCACCTACTACGTGCCGCGCCGGGCGACCCGGTCGAGCGACGTGGCGATGACGCTGCTCAGCCTCGACGGCGCGCTCGACGTCGAGCTGCTCGACGCGGCGGTCCCGGACCGCTTGCACTCGAACACGATCAAGAAGCTGTTCCCGGGCATCCGCGTGCACCGGACGTACGCCGAGTTCGCGGCCGTCCTGCACGCCCGGCTCGGCATCGGGGCCAACGGCGACGGGGCCAAGGCGCTGCGCCTGCTCGCCCGGATCCAGGCCGGCAACCAGGTCCGCAGCGTCGACGAGCTCTACAAGGACATGGTGCTGGAGCGCCCGGCGACGTACGCCGCCGCCGACCGCGCCGTCGAGCACTTCGACGACCTCGACTCCGCGCACTCGGCGATGCGGACCGAGCAGCAGAAGCTCGAGGTGCTCGAGCCGATCGTCGACCTGCACCGCCGCAAGGAGCTTGCGGTCAAGCGGGCGGCCGAGCTGGACGCGTTCGGCGTGACGCTGAGCGGCGACAGCCCGCTGCAGCTGTGGCTGCTGCGCACCCACCAGCGGCTGCTCTCCGCCGCGGTCGTCGCCAACCGCGCCGAGCACGCGCGCACCGTCGAGGAGCTCGCCTCGGCCCGCACCGCCGAGACCCAGACCGCCGGTGACCTGGAGGCGGCCAAGGACGCCCACCGGGCCGCGGGCGGCGGCGACCTGCAGGCGCTGGCCGCTCAGATCGACGCCGAGCGGATCGTCCGTGAGGAGCGGGGATCCCGGCTCGCCGAGCTCGAGGAGCGGGTCTTCCCGCTGGTCGGGTTGACCGACACCGACGTCCCCGACCTGGAGACGGCGCTGGACACGGCGGCCGGGTTCGCCCAGCTGCAGGAGCACGCGCGACGCACGCTCGACGGCTTCGCCGCCCAGCAGGCAGCGCTCCGCGCACAGCGCGACGAGGTGCGTGACGGCCTCATCCCGCTCAAGTCCCAGCAGACCGAGCTGCGCTCGGAGCGGGCGTCGTTGGAGAGCCGCGCCGGTCGCGTGCCGGCCCCGCTGCACGAGCTGCGCACGCACGTCGCACGCGCGGTCGGCATGGATCCCGACGACCTGCCGTTCGTCGCCGAGCTGATCGACGTCGCGCCCGAGGAGTCGCGGTGGCGCACCGCCATCGAGACCGTGCTGGGCGGCTCTGCCCGGCTGATGCTGGTGCCGCTGGACCGGCTCACCGCGTTCTCGGCCGCGATCGACGGGCTGCAGCTGCGCGCCCGTCTGACGTTCCAGGGTGTCCCGCTCGACCTGCCGGAGAGCGGCCCGCAGGACCCGGAGCGGATCGCCGGGAAGCTCCTCTTCAAGGACTCGCCGTTCGCGGGCTGGGTGCAGGCGCACGTCGCGGAGAGCAGCCGCAACGCGCTGTGCGTGGAGACCAGCGCCGAGCTCGACGGTCCGGGCTACCGGGTGACGCTCGCCGGCCAGACCCGCAGCGGGCACCGCGGCTCCCACGGGCGCAGCGACCAGCGCAACATCATCGGCTTCTCCAACGAGGACGCGATCGCCGAGCTCGACCTCCAGCTCGAGCGGATCGAGCGCGACCTGGAGCGCCTCGACGCGAGCCTGGCCGAGCTCGACCGGCGTGCGAGCGTCCTCGAGCAGCAGCGCAAGGCCTACGACGCCATCGCGATGGCCCGCTTCGACGACGTCGACGTCGTGGGCAGCGAGCGTCGCATCGCCGAGATGGAGCAGCGCCGCGACGACATCCTGTCGGCCGACGACCAGCTGCAGGTGCTGCAGAAGCAGATCGACGGCCTCGGTGTCGAGCTCGAGGCCGTGCGCCAGCGGCGGTTCGGGCTCGAGCACCGCCAGCGGGAGGTCAACGCCGCGCACGGTGAGCTGGTCGACTCCGAGGACACGGTGAACGACCGGCTCGACGCGATGGAGTCCGGAGGTCGTGTCGTCCTCACCGAGGAGCAGGATGCGGCCCTCGCGGCGGAGCTGGCGGCCGCAGTCGCGCCGGCGGATCCCGAGGATCTCGATCGCTTCCACGAGCACTCGCAGCGGCTGCAGGACCGGCTCCGCGGGGCGGTCGGCGACTCCGAGGCGGAGATCCTGCGGGTCGACGACGAGCTCGTCCGGATCTTCGGCTTCTACAAGCGCACGTGGGACTCGCCCAACCTGGGCTCCACGGTGGACTCCTTCGCGGACTATGCGCGGATCCTGGACGAGATCCGCAGCAAGGGCCTCGCCGACCGGCGGGCGGAGTGGCGCCGTCGGCTCACCGAGTGGAGCGGGCAGGACCTGGTGCCGCTGCTCGGCGCCATGTCCCAGTCGATCGAGGAGATCGAGGACCGACTCGGGCCGATCAACGACATCCTGCGGCGCCTGGAGTTCGGCGCGACCGGTGACCGGCTGCGGATCCGGCTGCGCCGGCTCGCACCCGCCCACGTGCAGATCTTCCTCAAGGACCTGCGTGCGCTGTCGTCGTCCTCGACGACCAAGCTCGCGGAGGAGGACCTCGAGAAGCGCTTCGCCGACCTCAGCCGGTTCATGCAGCAGCTGCGCCCGTCGGTCGGCGACGGCCCGTCGGACCGGGACCGTCTGCTCGACGTGCGCCGCCACGTCGAGATCAGCGCCGAGCGCTACGACCCGCTGACCGGCGAGCTGCGGGCGACGTACCGCACGCTGGGGGAGAAGAGCGGTGGCGAGTCGCAGGAGCTGGTGGCGTTCATCGTCGGCTCGGCGCTCCGCTTCCGCCTCGGTGACGAGATGCGCTCCCGTCCGCGGTTCGCGCCGGTGTTCCTCGACGAGGGCTTCGTCAAGGCCGACTCGGAGTTCGCCGGCCGTGCCGTGCAGGCCTGGAAGGGGCTGGGCTTCCAGCTGGTCATCGGCGTGCCGCTCGACAAGGTCACCGGCCTCGAGCCGCACATGGACGAGCTGCTCGCCATCACCAAGAACCCCACCACCCACCAGTCCTGGATCACGCCCATCCGGGACGCCTGATGCGGACGCCGCGACTCAAGTCACCCGACGACGTGGTGGCTGAGGTCGCGGCGCGGCTGGCGCGCGACTGGCACCGCCTGGTCTGCGGCACTGATTGGAATCCCCTCATCCGCCTCGGTACGTCGGACCTGCGCGGCCATCGCCTGCGCGAGCACTGGTCGGAGATCCACCAGGACACACTGGACTGGCAGGACTGGGCGGCTGCGGCTGGCGTCGACCTCGAGCTGAGGACTGTCAGCCTGCACCGCACCGCCCAGGCGATCGCTGCGGCGGTGCGGGTGGCATCGGTGGATGTCGCCGCGTCGGTGGTCGGCGGGGACTGGCCGGCGCGGCTGGCCCGTGGTCGGGCGCGGGCGACGAGGTTGACGGCGGAGTTCCCCACGGCCGACGTGGCAGGGGTGATCAGGGCGGTCGACGGATGGTCGGACGTCGACGTCGACGTGCTCTGCCGGTCCGCGGCGTGGTTCGCCGGCCCGCACCCGGCCGGGCTGACCGCACGCCAGGTGCCGGTGGAGGGACTCGGCACGAAGTGGCTGGACAAGCGGCAGGGCGTCGTACGCCGCCTCGCCGGCCTCGACTCGCTCGACCTGGTGCCCGGGCGGCCCCAACGGGTCCACGTGACCTACCTCGACCCTGACCACCAGGCTGCAGGAGGGCGGCGGCACGACCTGGCGACGGACGGCGATGTCGACGCGGTGGCCTATACGCCCCGGGTGGTCCTCATCTCCGAGAACCGCGACACCGCCCAGCTGTTCGCGCCCGTGCCCGGCGGGATCGCGATCGAGGGCGACGGGAACGGGCCCGGGGTGGTGCCGCGCCTGCCGTGGGTCGCGGCCGCTCCGCACGTCGTCTACTGGGGCGACCTCGATGTGCGCGGGCTGGAGATCCTCGCCGCCTTCCGCGCAGCTCTGGGGTCGCACGTGCGGTCGCTCTTCATGGATGCGCGTGCCTATGAGCGCTGGGAGAGGTACGGCGTCGACCACGACCACGACGGCAAGCCGCTCGGCCCGCGTCCCGTGCGGGACCTGGCGCACCTGGAGCCGGGGGAGAAGGCGGTCTACCGGTCGCTGTGCTCCGCGGACTGGACGGGCCACCGGAGGATCGAGCAGGAGCGGATCCCGCTGGACGAGGCGGCTCAGGAGCTGGCGCGGATCGTCAGTCCTTGACCGCGGCCTCGTCGGCCTCGTTGTCGAGGTTGCGGGCGCTGGTGAAGCGGCCGAGGCGGGCGACGTCGGCGTCCAGTGCCGGGAGGATCTCGGGGACCAGGCGCAGCACGGGGAGGTTGCCGGCGGCGGAGTTGAGGGCGACCCGGTTGATGCCGAGGCCGCGCACCCAGCCCGGGCAGTACACCTTGCGGGACCGCTTCTCGATGCCCTTGACGAAGGCGGCCACGCAGGACTCGACGTCGGTCGTCCTCCCGAGTGGCGGCGGCAGCTTCTTGAGCAGCCGCTGGAAGGCGGGCAGGTCGGACTTGGCGTCCTGGACCAGCGGGGTGTCGATCCACGACATGTGCGCGCAGCCGACGTCGACGCCGAGGTGCTTGACCTCGAGGCGCAGGCTGTTGGCGAAGTGCTCGACCCCCGCCTTGCTCGCGTGGTACGCCGAGAGGCCCGGTGCCGCCACGAAGGCGGCCAACGACGACACGACCAGCACGTAGCCCTTCGACTCGATCAGGGCGGGAAGAGCGGCGTGCACGGTGTTGAAGACGCCGGTGATGTTGATGTCGATGACGCGCTTGAACGCCTTCGGGTCGGTGTGGAGGACGCTGCCGTAGCTGGCGATGCCGGCGTTGGCGAGCACCGCGTCGACCCGGCCGAAGCGGTCCAGCGCCGAGGCGACGGCAGCCTGCATGGCGGCGACGTCGCACACGTCGGCCACGATCCCGAGCGCGTTCCCCTCGCCGAGACCGGCCACGGTCTCGTCCAGCGCCGCGCGGTCGAGGTCGGTGAGGACGACGTGCGCGCCACGTCGTACGAGCTCGGCGGCGACCGCCGCTCCGACGCCGCGGGCACCACCGGTGATGAGAACGACCTGGTCCATGCGGGCGATTCTGGCAGGCCGCGGGTCAGTCGGCGAGGTACCAGTCCGGCAGCTCGGCGGGCGCCAGGTCGGTCGGGTCGCCGGGCCGGGTCAGCGTGAGAACGGCCCGCTCGATCTCGGGGCGCGACTCCAGCGCGTCGGCGACCGCGTTGAGACGAGCGGCGACGTCGGACTCCGGTGCGTCGCCGGTCAGGTCGACCGCCGCCACCAGGTAGATCCGGTCGGCGCCGAGCCACTCCATCCGCAGGAAGCTGATGCGCTCCACGTCGGGGTGGGCGCGCAGCGCCTCGAGCACCCGGTTGCGGGCCAGCGGCGTGACCGTCTCCCCGGTGAGGAAGTCGATGTTGCGCGCGATGAGGAAGAGCGCCACGACGCCCAGCAGCACGCCCACGCTGATCGAGCCGATCGCGTCCCACGCGGGCTCGCCGGTGACCTGGTGCAGCCCGATGCAGACGGCCGCGATCGCGATGCCGACCAGCGCGGACAGGTCCTCGAGGAACACCGCCCGCAGCATCGGGTTGGACGTGATCTGCACGTAGCGCAGCGGGTGCAGCTGCCGCTTGCCCGCGCCCGCGCGGGTCTGCCGGAGCGCCTGGAGGAAGGAGATCCCCTCGAGCACCGCGGAGACCGCGAGGACGACGTACGCCGCGACGTACGACGTGTCCTGCTCCGGCTCGCGCAGCGACTGGACGCCGTGCCAGATCGAGACCGCCGAGCCCACGGTGAACAGGCCGAACGCGGCGAACATCGACCACACGTAGCCCACCCGCCCGTAGCCGAGCGGGTGCTTCCCGTCCGGCGGCTGGGCGGCCTTGCGCTCGCCGATCAGCAGGAAGACCTCGTTGCCGGTGTCGGCCCAGGAGTGCGCGGCCTCCGCCGTCATCGACGGCGAGCCGGTGATGGTCGCGGCGACGGTCTTGGCGACCGCGACGAGGGCGTTCGCGCCGAGCGCGAGCAGCACCGTGAACAGGCTCTCGCCGCCCTTGCGCTCCGGGTCAGCCATGGAGCGCGAGCACCCCGTGCGCCACGAGCTCGACCCCGATCGCGAGGATCAGGAAGCCCATCACCCGGCTCAGCGCGCCGACGCCGCTGGGACCGAGCTTCTCGATGAGGGGAGTGGCGAAGCGCAGGGCGAGGCCGATCACGACCGCGATGCCGGCCGCGGCCACGACGAGCGCCAGCCGGCTCTCGACACCCGGGTTCCGAGCGGACAGGGCGGTCACGACGCCGATGGCGCCGGGGCCGGCGACCAGCGGCAGCGCCATGGGGGAGAAGGCCACCGAGGTCTTCGCGACCGCGTGGTCGGCCTCCGGCGTGGTGATCGGGGCGCGCTGGTTGAGCATGCCGAAGCCGGAGTGCCCGACGACCAGGCCTCCGGCGATCTGCAGGGCAGGCAGGCTGATCCCGAACGCGTCGAGCACCAGGCTCCCGAGGAGCGCGAAGACACCGAGGATCGCGAACACGTACAGCGCCACGAGGGGCGCCTGGCGCCGGACCTGCGCCGGGTCGTCCCCGCTGGTCAGCCCGGCGAACGCGGCGACGGCGCCGATCGGGTTGGTGATCGGCAGGAGCGCGACGAGCGCGGCGCCGGCGAGGGCCGGAGCGCTCACCCGCCGAGCCCGTCGAGGAAGTCGGCCGTCGGGACGAAGAACAGGTTGCCCGTCACGGCGGTCGAGAAGTCGAGGATCCGGTCGGTCGTGCCGGCGGGCTCCCCGATGAACATCCGGCGCAGCATCTCCTCGGTGACGCCCGGGTCGGCGGCGTACCCGATGAAGAAGGTGCCGAACTCGCCGGCACCCACCGCCCCGAACGGCATGTTCGCGCGCAGGATCTGGCGCTGGACGCCGTCCGCCTCGATCACGGTGAGTCGGGTGTGCGCGTCGGCGGCTTTCACGTCGTCGGCGAGCTCGACGTCGTTGAGCTTCGTGCGCCCGATGGCGGCCTCCTGCTGCTCGACGGTGAGCGCGTTCCACGCGGCCATGTCGTGCAGGTACTTCTGGGTGATCACGTAGCTGCCCCCGGCGTACGTCGGGTCCTCGTCCCCGATGAGCACGGCCGCTGCTGCCGCCGCTCCCTCGGGGTTCTCGGTGCCGTCGACGAAGCCGAGCAGGTCGCGCTCGTCCCACGACTTGAAGCCGTGCACCTCGTCGACCACGTGGGCGACGCCGGCGAGGCGGTCCACGACGAGCTGGGCCAGCTCGAAGCACATGTCGAGGCGGCTCGCGCGCAGGTGCAGCAGCAGGTCACCGGGCGTGGACGGGGCCCGGTGGCGCGGGCCGGACAGCGCCGTGAAGGGGTGCAGGTGCTGCGGCCGCGACCCGGGCAGCATCCGGTCCCACAGGTCCGAGCCGATGCCCACGACGCAGCTGAGCGCGGCGTCCGGGACCCGGAAGCCCACGGACCGCCGCAGCCCGCTCAGGTCCCCGAGCAGCTCGCGCACCGTGTCCTCGCCACCCGTGTCGACGGTGAGGGTCAGGAAGATCGCTGACGCGGAGAGAGGGACCAGGACCGGCTGCGGCTGCGGATCGGGCACGACCTCAGCCTAGAGGCTCGACGACGTGCCCTGGCGCTGCGCGCCGTCGTCGACCGCGCGGGTGAGGGCTGAGCCCTCACCCGCGCGTGCGGTGGACGATCAGTCCCAGACCGTCGCCTGGCTGGCGGCGACGTAGACCTCGGCGCCGACGGGGAGGCCCGCCTGCGCGGTGTCCAGCACGACGTGCAGGCCGTACGTCGTGACCTGGTGGATGTAGCCCGGACGGACGTCGGTCATCTGCTGGTTGATCGTGACGGTGCCGAGGTTGGCCACGTGGATCGTGGTGTTCGGCGCGGTGTTGATCGGGATGGTCCGGCCCGCGATGGTCAGCCCGACGAGGGTCATCGATCCCTTCGCCGTCGAGGTCGACCCGACGCTGGCCGTCGAGGTCGTCCCGATCGCCTGGGCGCTGATCAGGCCGTTGAACAGGTTCAGGCCGGCCACCGTGGAGGACATCGTGGACTGCGAGAGGGCCTCGGTCCGGATACCGGTCGCGGTGCTCGTGACGGCGCCGGCGTTCAGCACGCCCGGGAGGTTGGCGGTCGCCACCGTCGCGGTCCGCGGGGAGCCGCTGGTGCCGCCCTGGGGCATGAAGATGACTGCCGTCGGGTCGGACTTCACCTGGACCTGGTTGCCGACGTTCGCGGCCACGTAGGTGCCGAAGGCCACGCCACCGAGCGGGCTGCCCGGCATGTCCACGTTGTCCGGCTGGAGGAAGTCGACGATCGGGTTGAGCAGCACCGAGGCGCCGGCCGACGTGCCGCTGGCGTTCTCCAGGAGCGTGATCTTCATGCCCGCGCCGAGGATCGCCGCGGAGTCCGCGGTGGTCGAGATCGCCTGGGCGTTGAAGCCGATCGTCACGACGCCCGGGATGGTGAGGCCGCTGTTCGGGGCGAAGGTCGTCGGGTACGACGTACCGGCGATGTTCAGGCCGAGCAGCTGGGTCGTCATCGACGCGGTCGGCGGGTTGGTCCCGTCGGCGACGACGGTCGCGGTGGTGTCGACCGCCTTGATCTTGATCAGTCCGTTGAGCAGCGAGACGTCCGCCGTGCGCGCGTGCGAGACGAGGGTGACGCCGCCGACCGAGCTGACCGTCGAGGTCGCGTCGGTGGTCGCGGCGCCGGCGACGAGCAACGTGCCCGCCTGTGCGCCGACGGCCGAGTTGCTGGCGGTCTGGCTGGTCGCGCCGACGATGGTGGAGCTGGCGGTGGCGGTGGACTGGACGGTGAGGCCGACGGCGTTCACCTGGGTGGCGCCGGCGCTGGCGAGGAAGCCGTACTTCGCCGTCACGGCGTCAGCCGTGGAGGTGATCGACAGGATCGCGGTGGTCAGCGTGGTCGCTGCGAGCGCAGCGACGATACGGGCTCGGTTCATGGGCACCTCGGTTGGGAGCGGTGGAGGCGCGGGTGATGCGGTCCCCCATGGAGCGTGTCGTCAGGGGTCGCCCGATCAACTGCTGACCGCCTCAGTCTGCGCCCGGCTGCCGGGGCCGGCAACCGGAACGGCGAAAGACACCCGCGACGGGACGCCCGCGGGCGGTGCGGAGTTGTACGGGAGCACAACGCGACGCGTAAAGATGTGCGGCGGACCCAAGCGTGGGCGGGGTGCAGCGACGTTGAATCTTCCTCAACGCCGAACCACCTGCCGAAGGGAACATCCGATGCTCAGCTCGCTCGCCCCGCTCTGGATCTTCATGCTGCTCCCCGTCTGGATCCCGCTCCTCGGGGTCGTCTTCGGCGTGGTCGCCGACCGGGTCGCGTCGCTCCGCGGGAAGGTCGCCGAGCCGAGCATCCACGAGAAGATCCACCTGCGTCGCCAGCGCGAGGCCGGCCTCGTCGCTCAGGCGGGCTGAACGGCCCGCAGCCCGAGCAGCTTGTCGGTGCGGTCGTGGATCTCCTGGGCCAGCTCCGGGTCGTCGGCCAGGTTGGTCCCGATGCTCGGCACGATCTCGCGCAGCCGGGGCTGCCACGCCTCCCACCGGTCGGCGAAGCAGCGCTCCATCAGCTCGAGCATGATGGGGGCCGCGGTCGAGGCGCCCGGTGACGCGCCGAGCAGCCCGGCGATCGAGCCGTCGGCGTGCGTGATGACCTCGGTGCCGAACTGGAGCACCCCGTCCGGACGGATCACCTGGACCCGCTGGCCGGCGATGATCTTGGTCCAGTCCTTCGGGTCGGCGTTGCCGTAGAAGTCGGTGAGGTCGGCGAACTTCGTCGATGCCCGCGCGACCAGCTGGCTGATCAGGTAGATCGTCAGCGGGATGTTCGCCAGGCCGGCCCGGATCATCGGGACCAGGTTGTGCAGCCGCAGCGACCGGAACAGGTCGAGCAGCGAGCCGTGCTTGAGGAAGCGCGGGCTGAAGCCGGCGTACGGACCGAACATCAGGCTGGCCTTGCCGTCCACGATCCGGGTGTCCAGGTGCGGCACGGACATCGGCGGGGCGCCGACGGCGGCCTTGCCGTAGACCTTGGCGTGGTGGCGCGCGACGATCGCGGGGTTGTCGGTGCGGAGGAACTCGCCGCTGACGGGGAAGCCGCCGAAGCCCTTGATCTCGGGGATCCGCGACTTCTGCAGCAGGGTCAGCGCCCTGCCGCCCGCGCCCACGAACACGAAGCGCGCCCGGTGGTGGAACTTCTTGCCGTCCTGCTTGCCCATGACGTGCCAGACGCCGTCCATGGTCCGGTGGACCAGCGTGACGTCGGCGCCGTACTCGACCTGCGCACCGCGGGCGGCGACCGAGTCGATCATCAACGACGTCAGGGCGCCGAAGTCGACGTCCGTGCCGAAGGTGGAGTACGTCGCCGCGATCGGCTCGTCGATGTCGCGGTCCTCGACCAGCAGGGGAGCCCAGCGGCCGATCTGCGCGCGGTCGGTGGAGAACTCCATGCCGGCGAAGAGCGGGTGCGCGGACAGCAGGCGGTGTCGCTCGCGGAGGTACTCGACGTTCTCCGCACCCCACACGAAGCTCATGTGCGGCGTGGCGTGGATGAACGCGTCGGGCTGGGGGATCCGGCCCGACTCGATGAGGAAGGCCCACAGCTGGCGCGAGATCTGGAACTGCTCGTTGACCACGACGGCCTTGGAGATGTCGACGCTGCCGTCGGCGGCCTGCGGGGTGTAGTTGAGCTCGCACAGCGCGGAGTGGCCCGTGCCGGCGTTGTTCCACGGGCCGGAGCTCTCCCGGGCGGGACGGTCGAGCCGCTCGAGGAGGCGGATGCTCCACGTGGGCTCCAGCTCGGACAGCAGGGTCGCGAGCGTCGCGCTCATGACTCCGCCGCCGATCAGCAGGACGTCCTGGATGCCGTCAGTGCTCGGGCTGTTGTCAGCCGCGACAGCCGTCATGGTTTCCACCTGACCTTTTATGCCGTATGAGAAATCATTCACAAGCATCGGGGGTGCCCTTTTGCCCTGTGATTTTGATCAACATCACACCGTGTCGTCCAGTCCGTGCGGTAGGGCGGTTGAGACAATACCCCTAGGGGGTATATCGTCGAGGTCATGAGCATCCCGGGAGAGACCACGTCGTACACCGTCACCGGCATGACCTGCGGCCACTGCGTGGCCTCGGTGACCGAAGAGGTCGCCGAGATCGACGGCGTCCGCGACGTCACCGTCGACCTCGCCAGCGGCACGCTGACCTTCGCCGCCGACCGGCCCGTCCCGCGCGAGACCGTCGAGGCGGCCGTGCGCGAGGCGGGCTACCAGCTGGCATGAGCGGTACGTCGACCGACGAGGTCGAGCTGCTCCTGACGGGCATGACCTGCGCGTCGTGCGCGAACCGGATCGAGCGCAGGCTGAACAAGCTCGACGGGGTCACCGCGACGGTCAACTACGCCACGGAGAAAGCGCGGGTGCAGGTGGTTGGTGACATCTCGACCGCCGACCTGGTCGCCGCCGTGGAGGCCGCGGGGTACGGCGCCGCACCCGCCCGCGACGAGGATGCGCCCGAGGACGACGCCGAGGTCTCCGCGCTGCGACGACGGCTCGTCGTCTCCGCGGCGGTGGCCGTGCCGGTCGTGCTGATCGCGATGGTCCCCGCGCTGCACCTCTCCGGCTGGCAGTGGGTCTCGCTGGCCCTGGCCACCCCGGTCGTGCTGTGGGGTGCATGGCCGTTCCACCGCGCGACCTGGAGCAACCTGCGGCACGGCACGGCGACGATGGACACGCTCGTCACGCTCGGCACCGGAGCGGCGTACCTCTGGTCGGTCGGAGCGCTGCTCCTCGACGGCGGGGCCGAGGACATCTACCTCGAGGCGGCCTCGGGGATCATCACGTTCATCCTGCTCGGCCGCTACCTCGAGCAGCGGGCCCGGCGCAGTGCCGGTGCGGCGCTCCGCGCGCTGCTGGACCTGGGCGCCCGCGACGTCGCGGTGCTGCGCGACGGGGTCGAGGTGCGGGTCCCGGTGGCCGACCTGGCCGTGGGCGACCGGTTCGTCGTCCGCCCGGGGGAGAAGGTCGCGACCGACGGCGTCGTCGAGGAGGGCAGCTCGGCTGTCGACGCGTCCCTTCTCACCGGTGAGTCGGTCCCGGTGGAGGTCGGTGTCGGCAGCGAGGTCGTCGGCGCGACCGTCAACGCGAGTGGCCGGATCGTCGTCCGTGCCACCAGGGTCGGCGCCGACACCCAGCTCGCGCAGATCGCTCGCCTCGTCGAGGACGCCCAGACCGGGAAGGCGGCCGTGCAGCGGTTGGCCGACCGGGTCTCCGGCGTGTTCGTCCCGCTCGTCATCCTGGTCGCGCTCGTGACCCTCGGCGTCTGGCTGGCGACCGGTGGCGGCGCGGCCGCGGCGGTGTCGGCGGCGGTGGCGGTGCTCATCGTCGCGTGCCCGTGCGCGCTCGGCCTGGCCACGCCGACCGCCCTGATGGTCGGCACCGGGCGGGGCGCCCAGCTGGGCATCCTGATCAAGGGACCCGAGGTCCTCGAGCAGACGCGGCGGGTCGACACCGTCGTGCTGGACAAGACCGGGACGGTCACCACCGGCGCCATGACGCTGGTCGAGACGCACGTGGCCGAGGGCGAGGACGAGGCGCAGGTGCTGCGTCTCGCGGGTGCGCTCGAGAACGCCTCCGAGCACCCGATCGCCCGCGCGATCGCGGACGGCGCCCGCACCGCCGGCGCGCTCGGCACCGTTGAGGACTTCGCCAACGTCGAGGGGCTCGGCGTGCAGGGCGTCGTGGACGGGCACGCGGTGCTCGTCGGTCGCCCGCGGCTGCTCGCGGAGTGGTCCCAGCAGCTGCCCACCACCCTCCAGCAGCGGTACGACGAGGCGGCCGACCGTGGCCTCACCGCGGTCGCCGTCGGCTGGGACGGTCGGGCCCGCGCGGTGCTGGTCGTGGCCGACGCCGTCAAGCCCGGGTCGGCCGAGGCCGTGGCCGAGCTGCGCGACCTGGGCCTGCGCCCGATCCTGCTCACCGGCGACAACGCCCGCGTGGCGCGGACGGTGGCCGCCCAGGTGGGCATCGCCGAGACCGACGTGCACGCCGAGGTCCTGCCCGCCGACAAGGTCGACGTCGTCAAGCGGCTGCAGGCGGAGGGCCGGGTCGTCGCGATGGTGGGCGACGGCGTCAACGACGCCGCCGCCCTCGCACAGGCCGACCTTGGCCTGGCGATGGGCACCGGCACCGACGTCGCGATGGAGGCCGGCGACCTGACCCTGGTCCGCGGCGACCTGCGGGTCGCGGGCGACGCGATCCGGCTGTCCCGACGTACCTTGGCGGTGATCCGGTCCAACCTGTTCTGGGCGTTCGGCTACAACGTCGCCGCGATCCCGCTGGCGGCCCTCGGCCTGCTCGACCCGATGGTCGCGGGGGCGGCGATGGCGTTCTCGTCGGTCTCGGTCGTGGCGAACAGCCTTCGGCTGCGCCGGTTCCGCTGACATCCGGGCTGACAGACTGGCCCGGTGACCCCGGACCTGAGCGCTGTGCGCCACCGCACCGAGCACGTCAACGGCATCGACCTGCACGTCGCGGAGGTGGGTGAGGGACCGCTGGTGCTGCTCGTGCACGGCTTCCCCGAGTCCTGGTACTCCTGGCGCTACCAGCTCCCGGCACTCGCGGCCGCCGGCTACCGCGCCGCCGCCCTCGACGTCCGGGGGTACGGCGCCTCCTCGGCCCCGACCGCGGTCGAGGACTACCGGATGCTGCGGCACGTCGCCGACAACCTCGCGCTCGTCGAGGCGCTCGGCGAGAGCACGGCGGTCATCGTCGGCCACGACTGGGGCGCGCCCATCGCGTGGACGTCCGCCCACCTGCGGCCCGACGTGTTCACCGCGGTCGCGGGGCTGTCGGTGCCGTTCGCGCCGTCAGGTCCGACCCGGCCCACCGACGCGTTCGCGGAGATGGGCGGCGGCGACGAGTTCTACATCTCCTACTTCCAGCAGCCCGGCCGCGCGGAGGCCGAGATCGAGGACGATGTCCGCGAGTGGCTGCGCGGCATGTACTTCTCCGCCTCGGGGGAGGGCGTTCGCGCCACGCTGGAGGCCGGCGCTCCGCCGATGGTCGCGGTGCCCGCGGGTGGGCGGATGCGCGACCGCTTCGTGTGGCCCGAGCAGGCGCCGGCCTGGATGAGCGAGGCGGATCTGGACGTGTACGTCGCCGAGTTCGCCCGCCACGGCTTCGCCGGCCCCCTGAACCGCTACCGCAACGTGGACCGCGACTGGGAGGACCTCGCGGTGCTCCGGCACCGGCCGATCGAGGTGCCGGCCCTCTTCGTGGGCGGCGAGCTGGACGGGCCGACGATGTGGGGCGGTGCGGCGATCGGGCGCTTCCCCAAGACGCTGCCGCGGCTGCACCGCTCCGAGATCCTGCCCGGCTGCGGGCACTGGGTGCAGCAGGAGCGCGCCGACGAGGTCAACGCGCTGCTGCTGGAGTTCCTGGCCGAGGTGGCGCCGGCCGGCACCTGACCCGGGCGATGCGCGGATCGGCCGGGGTTTGGGGACCCGACGTACGGTGGAGAAGTACCGGTTCGCCGAGCCTCCACGAGGACCCTCGGCAAGGGCCGGTCGGAAGGTGGGCGTCATGACGACGTCGTACGAAACCGCTGCCCGTCCCGCGCTCCGCCTGACGCTCTCGGCCTTCCCTCCGGGTTCGGGGATGCTCGACGGCGCCTGGTGGCCGAGGACCCGTGAGATCGACACCGAGGTGGCCCACCTCGTCGATCTGTTCCCGCCGTCGGTCGGCCGGATCGGCCGTGTCCTGTTCTCCCGGCCCGACTGGTCGACGCACCCGCACCACATCCGTGCGGCCCGAGGATTCGTGAAGACCGGATCGTTCCCCAGCGACGACACCCACGTGGTGCTGCTCAAGCTGTCCAGCGGCACCCAGCTCAAGGTGCTCGTCGTTCCGCCGGACAGCACCGCCCAAGACGCGGACCGGTTGATGGCCTCGGCCGTGGCGGAGGGCAACCGGAGCAGCGGGCCCGAGCTGCTCGTCGCGGTGGCCGGCCGGGAGCCGGAAGCCTCCGGCGCGCGGTGGAACGACGACGGAGGCGTGTCGTGACCGGGGTGGTGGCCGTGGCGATCGCGGTCCTCCTCGTCGCGATCGTGCTCCTCGCCTCGGCGCTGAAGGTGGTCAAGCAGTACGAGCGCGGTGTCGTGTTCCGCTTCGGCCGGCTGCACCGCACGCGCGAACCCGGGCTACGCGCGATCATCCCGTTCGTCGACGTCCTGCACCGGGTCTCGCTCCGCATCGTCACGATGCCCATCGAGTCCCAGGGCATCATCACCCGCGACAACGTGAGCGTGGACGTGTCGGCGGTCGCCTACTTCCGCGTCGTCGACCCCGTGCGGTCGGTGGTGGCGGTGGAGAGCGTGCGAGCGGCGATCGACCAGATCGCGCAGACCACCCTGCGGAAGGTGGTCGGCCAGCACACCCTCGACGAGACCCTGTCCGAGACCGACCGGATCAACCTGGCGATCCGGGAGATCCTCGACGTCACCACCGTCGAGTGGGGTGTCGAGGTCACGCTGGTCGAGCTCAAGGACATCCAGCTTCCCGACAGCATGAAGCGGGCGATGGCCCGTCAGGCCGAGGCCGAGCGGGAGAAGCGTGCGAAGATCATCAACGCCGAGGGCGAGTCCCTCGCCGCTGCTGCGCTGGGAGACGCGTCCGACACGATGATGGCCCACCCGCTTGCCCTGCAGCTGCGCAACTTGCAGAGCCTCGTCGAGATCGGCGTGGACAAGAACACGACGGTGGTGTTCCCCGCGCCGTTGATGAGCACGATCGGTGAGCTCGGCGCCTTCCTCGCCCGGGAGACCGCCGCGGCCGGTTCAGGCACGGCTCCGGACCCGGTCACCAACGGGCACCCGGTCCGGAGCTGAGGTCGGGCCGGTCAGTCGGTCCAGTCCGGGTAGTCGGTGTACCCGGCCTCGCCGCCGCCGTAGAAGGTCGCCAGGTCGGGCTCGTTGAGCGGCAGGCCCTCGGCGAGCCGACGCGGCAGGTCGGGGTTCGCGATGAACAGGCGGCCGAAGGCGGCCGCGTCGATGAGGTCGGCCGCGAGCAGGCGCTCGGCCTTCTCCACGGTGTAGGAGCCCGCCGCGACGATCGGGCCGGGGTGCGCCGCCCGCAGCTCCTTGCGGTAGTCGTCGGTGAGCTCGGGGCCGCCGGCCCAGTCCGGCTCGGACAGGTGCAGGAAGGCCACGCCGCGCTGGCCGATCTCGGCCGCCAGGTAGCGGCCCATCTCGGCGCCCTCGGGGTCCTCCAGGCCGTTGAACGACCCGATCGGGGAGATCCGGATGCCGACGTGGTCGGCGTCCCAGGCCTCGATGACCGCGTCCAGGACCTCGAGCGTCAGCCGAGCGCGGTTGGCCAGCGAGCCGCCGTACTCGTCGGTGCGGGTGTTGCTGCCCGCGCCCTGGAACTGGTGCAGCAGGTAGCCGTGGGCCGCGTGGATCTCGGCGAAGTCGAAGCCGGCCTCCCGGGCGTTGCGGGCCGCGCGCCGGTAGTCCTCCACCACCGCGGCGATCTCGTCGAGCTCGAGCGCCCGCGGCGTGGGGCAGCTGACGCGCGTCGGCGTACCGTCCTCGCCGCGGACCGTGGTGCGGTTGCGATAGGGCAGGGCCGACGCGCTGACCGGCAGGTCGCCGTCGTGGAAGGACTCGTGCGAGACCCGGCCGACGTGCCAGAGCTGCGCGGCCATCAGCCCGCCCGCCTCGTGGACGGCGTCGGTGATCGTGCGCCAGCCCGCCACCTGCTCGGCCGAGTAGATGTCGGGAGTGTCCATGTAGCCCTTGCCCTGCGGCGAGATCTGGGTCCCTTCCGACACGATCAGACCGGCGCTCGCGCGCTGCCGGTAGTAGTCGGCCATCAGCGCGTTGGGTACGTCGCCGGGCTGGCTCGCGCGCATCCGGGTCAGCGGCGCCATCAGGATCCGGTTGGGCAGGGTCGTCGTACCGAGCGTCACGGGCTCGAAGAGGGTGTGCACGGTGGTGTGCAACCACGGGTGCCGGCCCCCTGTTCCCGGAGGCCGGGGAGTCCTACCGTCAGCAGCATGACCGAGTCGTTCGAGGTGCTCGAGGGGTTCCAGGGGAGCTCCTTCGTGAAGGGCAACCAGGTCGAGGACGTGGACGCCGACACGGCGGCCCAGGTGTTCATCCTCGACATGCAGGAGGCGATGCCGGGCGTCGTCCGGATCCGGGAGTGGGCGCGCGGCCTCCTCGCGCCGCAGCCGGGCGAGACCGTGGTCGACGTGGGCAGCGGCACGGGCGCGGAGGTACGCCGGATGGCCGAGCTGGTGGGCGCGGACGGCCGGGCGATCGGGGTCGATCCGCACGCTGGGCTCCGCGCGACCGCGACCGAGCGCTCGACGGGCACCCGGGCGACCTTCGTCGACGGTGACGCCACCGACCTCCCGTTCACCGACGCCAGCGTGGACGTCCTCACCTGCGAGCGGGTCTTCCAGCACCTGCCCGACCCCGACGCGGCGGTGCGCGAGTTCGCGCGGGTCCTGCGGCCCGGCGGCCGGCTGGCGGTGATCGACAGCGACTGGGGGACGCAGGTGCTGACGCCCGGCGATCCCGACGTGGTGCGTCGGATGCACGAGCACCGGCTGTCGACCGTCCCCAACCCGTACGCCGGTCGCCGGCTGGTCGGCCAGCTCACGCGGGCGGGGTTCCAGGTGGACCCCGACGTGGCGGCCACGGCCGTGGTGGCGCCCGGCGGCGCGATGCTCGTCCTGGTCCGGAAGACCGCCGAGCCGGCGGTGGCGGCGGGTGCGATCACCGCTGCCGAGGGCGACCAGCTGATCTCCGACCTGACGGCGGCGGTGGCGACCGGCGAGGTGTTCACGGCCGTGACGATGTTCGGGGTCGTCGGCCGCCGCTGAGCGCTGGCGGTCCCTCGTACGCTGGCCGACATGACGGATGCCCGGGAGTCCTTCGACGATCTGGTGGCCGCGGCCGACCCGGCGATGGTCGTGGTCACGACCGCGGCCGACGGCGAGCCGGCCGGCTGCCTGGTGGGGTTCCACGGGCAGGCGAGCATGGACCCGCAGCGGTACGCCGTCTGGCTCTCCAAGGCCAACCACACCTATCGCGTCGCGCTCCGCTCCACGCACCACGCGGTGCACTTCCTCGGCGTCGACGACCTGGCGCTGGCCGAGCTCTTCGGCACCCGCTCGGGCGAGGACCAGGACAAGCTCGCCGACGTGGCGTTCGAGACCGGCCCGCACGGCGTACCTCTCGTCACGGCGCTGCCGCGGCGGATCGTGCTCGAGCGGATCGCCCTGCTCGACGACGGCGGCGACCACGTCTGCCTGACCGGCCGGCCGGTCCAGGCCGAGGGCGACGGCGACTTCGAGCCGCTGCGCGCGTCCCGGGTCGCGGACCTCGAGCCGGGACGCCCGCCGCAGGCACGCGTGATCGACCCGCACGGCTGAGGTCCTCGCTCAGAGGAAGGCGTGGCCCTCGCCGCGGTACGTCGGGACGGTCGCGACCAGCCGGCCGCGGTGGACCAGGTGCAGCTCCTCCACCCGCTCGCACAGCTCGCCGGCCTTGGCGTGCCGGAACCAGACCCGGTCACCGACCCGGAGGTCCTTCGCGCCCCGGCCGGTCAGCGGCGTCTGTGCCTCGCCGGCGCCCTCGAGGCCGGTCAGCCTGAGCTGGGGCGGGTGGACCGGCGTGGGCAGGCGGTCGGCTCCGGGGACGCCGCTGGCGACCCAGCCGCCGCCGAGCACGGTGGCCATGCGGGGGGACGGGCGGCGTACGACGCTCGTGACGAACCACGCCGCCGGGAGCGGCGAGAAGCGGCGGTAGCCGTCGAACAGCGTCGGGCAGTACAGCCCCGAACCGGCCGCGACCTCGGTCACCGCGTCCTCGGCCACCGTCGTCTCGATGCTGCCGGTGCCGCCGCCGTTGACGAACTCCAGCGCCGTGACGCGGCGGACCGCGGCCACGGCCTCGCCACGGCGTACCGCGAGCTCGTCGACCGACGCCCGCTGCACGGCGCGGACCTGGACCCTGTGCAGCAGCGAGCCGGCGTCGTCGCCCATCCCGGCGACCTGGCCCTCGTAGGCCATCAGGCCGACGAGGCGGAAGCGTGGCCGGGCGGCGATCGCCCGGGCCAGCGCCTCGGCGGCGGCCGGGCTGTGCACGGGGGAGCGGCGCGTGCCGAGGTGCACCCGCCCGGACGCGAGCCGCAGCGACGCGTCGAGGTCGAGGCAGACCCGGATCGGCGGCCCGTCGGGGACGGTCGCCTCGACCAGGTCGAGCTGGTCGGTGGAGTCGACCATCAGCGTCACGCGGGCGGCGAGCCGTTCGTCGGAGGCCAGCCGGCGCAACGCCGTACGGTCGGCGGTGGGGTAGCCGACGACCACGTCGTCGCACGTCTCGGCGAGCACCAGCGCCTCGGGGAGGGTCAGCGCGAGGACGCCCGCGAAGCCGTCGAGCGCGAGCACCGCGTCGGTGATCGCCCGGCAGCGCACCGACTTGGTCGCGAGCCGGACCGGCTTGCCGCCGGCGCGGGCGACGAGCGAGCGGGTGTTGGTGGCGAGCGCGCCGAGGTCGACGACGGCGTACGGCGGCTCGAGGTGGGCCGTGGCCGCCTCGAGCTGGGCGAAGGAGTCGCCGGCGGTCGGGTCGGCGAGGTCGATCATCCGAAGATCCGTCGTACGTGCGCGTTGGCGAAGACACCGTCCGGGTCGAGCCGGTCGCGCACGGCCTGGAAGGCTCCGAACTCCGGGTAGCGCTCGGCCAGCTGGGCGGCGTCCAGCGTGTGCCGCTTGCCCCAGTGCGGCCGCGCGCCGAAGTCGGCGGCGACCTCCTCGACCGCCGCGAAGAACTCCTGCCACGGCATGCCCTGGAACATGTGGGCCGCGACGTACGCCGTGTCCCGGTCGTACGACGGGCTCAGCATCGACTCCGTGTCCGCGGCCGTGAACCGCACCTCGAGCGGGAAGTTCACGGCGAGGCAGCGCCGGTCGACCACGTCGAGGATGGCGGTCACCGCGTCCGCGCAGGCCGCGCGCGGGAACGCCCACTCGGTCTCGGTGAAGCGCACCAGGCGCGGGCTGGAGAAGACCTGGTGGCTGTGCCCGACGCGGGTCGAGCTCGACGCGAGTCCGGTGACCATCCGGTTGAGCTGCGGGATCCGGGTCGGGAAGCGGCGGCCCGCCTTGCAGACCAGGCCGAGGACGTGGTTCTCGACGAGCACCTCGTCGACGTACGCCGTGGCACGGCTGCGGCCGTGCGCCGGCTCGTCGGTGCGGTCCAGCGCCTTGGTGAGGGCGGTCCTGGAGTGCGGGAAGACGAAGAACTCGACGTGGTCGCTGCTGTCGGCGTACCCGTCGACGTCGCGCAGGATCTCGGCCAGGGGCAGGCGGCCGCGGCGCTCGCGCAGGCGGAACGCGGGCACGGTCCGCAGCGTGTACGCCGTCACGACGCCCAGCGCGCCGACGCTGACCCGGGCCGCGCGCAGGTCGTCGCCGGTCACCTCGACGACGGAGCCGTCGGCGGTGACGAGCTCCAGCGACGCGACGAAGGTGGCGAGGTTGCCGAAGCGCGCGCCGGTGCCGTGGGTGGCGGTCGAGATGGCGCCGGCCGTGCTCTGCACGTTGATGTCGCCGAGGTTGGCGAGCGCAAGGCCGTGCTGGTCGAGCAGCCGGTTGACGTCGTACAGGCGGGTCCCAGCGGCGACGCGGACCAGGCCGGTGGCGGAGTCGACGTGGTGCAGGCCGGTGAGCCGGTCCAGCGAGATCAGCGTGCCGTCCGTGGCGACGTTGTCGCCGAAGGCGTGCCCGGCGCCGACCACCCGGACGACCTCGCCACGCTCGGCGGCGGCCTTCACCGTCGTGGCGACCTCGTCGACCGTGCTCGGCTCGGCCCGGTGCGCCGGCGTACAGGCCTGGTCGCCGGCCCAGTTGCTCCAATTCGCTCGCATGCCGACAACCCTGCGGCCGCGGACCGGTCCGGGTGAAGCACCGGAACGGTCGCGGATCCACACCATCCCGGTTGTCAATCGACGCACCCTTGGTGTTTCACAACCGCCGCGGTGAGGGTCACGCTTCTCGACATGGACGCCTCCGCACCCCGGTCCCGCTGGACCGTGCTCGTCGCCTTCGCGCTGGTCGGTGCGGTCACGCAGCTGCTGTGGCTGAGCTACGCCCCGGTGACCACCTCGGCCGCCGACCACTACGGGGTCTCGGAGGGCGCGATCGGGTGGCTCGCGAACGTCTTCCCGCTCTGGTACGTCGTCCTGGCCATCCCCGTGGGGATCGCCCTGGACCGCTGGATGCGACCGACGTTGCTGGTCGGCGCGGTGCTCGCCGCCGTCGGCGCCTGCGTCCGGCTGCTCGCCGACGACTACGCGGCGGCGTTCGCCGGCCAGACCCTGGTGGCCGTCGCCCAGCCGCTCGTGGTGACCGCGACCTCGGCGCTGCCGGCCCGCTACCTGCGCAGCGAGCACCGGCCGACCGGTATCGCCGCCGCCTCGGCGAGCACGTTCGCCGGGATGATCGTGGCCTTCCTGCTCGGCACCTCGGTCAGCCTGCACGCCGCGCTGCGGGTCGACGCGGTCGTCGCCGTCGTCGCGGCGCTCGTGCTGGTGGTTGCCCTGCGCGCCCGTCCCGACTTCGCCCCGGAGACGCCGGCCACCGGCCTCGCCGACTTCCGCGGTGCCTGGCGCAACCCCGTGGTGCGCCGGATGTGCCTGCTCGTTCCGATCCCGTTCGGCACCTTCACCGCGCTCACCACCTGGGCGCAGCCGCTGCTCGAGCCGGCCGGTGTCTCCAGCGACCAGGCCGGCCTGCTCCTCGTGGGGAACATCGCGGCCGGCGTCGTCGGCTGCGCCGTGCTGCCGGTGTGGGCGGCGAAGCGGGGTGCCCAGCGGCCGGTGCTGCTGCTCGGCATCGCGGCCACGGTCGCCGGCTGCGCCGCCCTCGCGATCGTGCCCGGGCTGGTCGTGGCCGGCGTCGTCCTGGTGGTCGTCGGCGTCCTGTTGCTGCCCGCGCTGCCGATCGTCCTCGAGGTCAGCGAGCGCGCCTCCGGGCCGGCCGCCGGTGCGGCCGCGGGCCTGGTCTGGATGGCGGGCCAGGTCGGCGCCCTGGTGGTCACCGGCGTGGCGGGAGCGCTGGTCGGCGTACCGGCCGGGGCGTTCGCGCTGCTCGCCGTGGTGACCCTGGTGGCCGTTCCCGCTGTCCCGCGCGGGCGGGCTGCACTAGCCTCCGTGCATCGACCTGCACACGCGTAAGCTCCGCTACTTCCTCGCCGTCGCCGACGAGCTGCACTTCAGCCGGGCGGCGGCGCGGGTGTTCCTCACCCAGCAGGCGCTGAGCCGGCAGATCAAGGAGCTCGAGGACGAGCTCGGCGTGCAGCTCTTCGTGCGCACCACGCGCAGCGTGACGCTGACACCGGCGGGCGAGGCGCTCGCGGCCGAGGCCCGCGCCATCCTGGAGCGGCTCGACGACGCGATCGCCGCGGCCCGGCGCACCAACCGGGCGGTGAGCGGCCGGATCCGGCTCGGGTTCATCGCCGGGGCGGCGCTCGAGCTGACCGGGCCGATCATGGCGGCGTTCCGCGAGGCCTTCCCGGAGGTCGAGGTCGAGATGCGCGAGTTCCCGTCCAACGACCCGTCCGCGGGCCTCGCGTCGGGCGTCACGGACGTCGCGTTCATCCGGCTCCCGCAGGCCACCAAGGACATCGAGACCGAGCTGCTCTTCGTCGACCCGGTGGTCGCGATGGTCGCGGAGACCCACCCCCTCGCCGCCCGTACGTCGGTGTCCGTGCGCGACCTCGTGCGCGAGCCGATGACGTTGTCCGACACGACCGACGAGGTCTATCGCGCCTTCTGGGGCCTGTACGACGTGCGCGAGGTGCCCGGTCGCTTCGTGCCCGTCAACTCGGTGACCGAGGAGACCTCGCTGGTCTCCGCGGGTGCCGCCGTCGCGATGACGAGCGCGGCCGTGCTGACCTACTCGCGGGTGCCGGGCGTGCGCTTCCTGCCGGTCCTGGACTGGCCGGGCTCGCGGTGCGCCCTCGCGTGGCACGTGGGGGAGCGCTCGCAGGTGATCGCCGGCTTCGTGGACACCGTGTGCGCGGTGCGGGACGGCGCGCCCGAGATCGTGCGCCGGATCGAGACGCGTTCGCCGGAGAACGCCTGAGTCACGGTGTGACTCCCGGCGTCACGCCTCCTGGTCGAGAATCAATTCCACCCGAGGAGGACGCCATGCCCAGTGCCAACAAGATGACCACCCCGGTGGCCGTCGACCTGCCCGTCATCCAGGGTCGGTACGCCGACCTGGACGGCTACACCGTCGGGTTCGAGTCCTACCCCGAGGACGTCGACCCCGCTCCCTTCTTCGCCGGCCTGCCCGACGACCGCTGCCAGTGCCCCCACTGGGGGATCGTGCAGAGCGGCCAGATCACCTTCCGGTGGGCCGACCGCGAGGAGACCTACGGCGCCGGTGACGCCTACTACGCCGCACCCGGCCACCTGCCGCTGATCGCGGCGGGCACCAGCGTCGTCGAGTTCAGCCCGACCGAGGCGCTCGGCGCGACCATGGCCGTCATCGACGCGAACCTGGCGGCAGCGTCATGACCGCCGTGCTGACCGAGCTGCCGGTCCAGGTGCAGCGCAGCGTCGAGCGCTTCGTCGCCTTCCTCGAGACCGGAGCGACCGACGGGCTGTTCGCCCCGGACGTCTTCGCCGACGTCTCGCTGCCGCACTGGCGGCTCCAGGTCCGGGGTGCGGAGGCCCTGATCAGCTCGAAGAACCAGATGCACCCGCCCGCCGGGCGCACCCGCATCGAGAAGGTGCTCGCGGCTGACAACGGCTACGCGCTGAAGTTCGAGGAGCGCTGGTCCGACGGGGGTCAGGCCTGGTACTGCCGGGAGGCGGCCATCGTCGACCTCGACGAGCAGGGCCGGATCGCGGAGTTCCACTACTACTGCACGGGGGACTGGGACGAGGCCCTGGTGGCCCAGCACGCCGAAGCGGTGACGCTGCTCCGCCCGTGATGCCACGATGACGGACATGGACACCGGCGAGGTCGACGTACGCACCCGTGCGGCGCTCGACCTCGCCGCGACCTATGTCTTCGGCACCGAGCCGGGCCGGACGCCGGCGGTCCTGTTCGCGGCGTACGACGCCGCTGCGGCCGACCGGGACCGCGCCCTGCTGGGCGCGGCCCTCGCCCGGCTGTGGGCGTACGCCGGGGAGCGGCAGCGCGCCGTCCCGTTCGCCGTGGCGGCGGTGAAGCACGCCGAGGCCACCGGCGATCCCGCTCTCGTCGCCGGCGCCCTGGACGCGGCCCTCGCCACGCACTGGGGACCCGACGAGCTCGAGCTGCGGGTCGAGCTCGCCCGCAAGCTGGCCGACGTGACCGCACACCTCGATGACACCGACGCCCGGCTCCAGGCGCACCTGTGGCTGCTCACCGTGGCCGTGGAGACGCTCGACCTGGGCCAGCTGAACCGGCAGATGCGGGCGCTCGAGCTGCTCGGCGAGGAGTCCCGGAAGGCGCTCTTCTTCGCCGCGTCCCGGCGAGCGATGCTCGACCTGATGCGCGGACGGATGGACACGATCGGCGGCCTGGTCGCCCTGGCCGACGGCGTCAAGGACGAGCTCGCCGACGGGCCGATGGTGGTGCTGGCCCTCACCGGGTACGCCGCGGCCCACGCCGGCGACGCCGGCGAGCAGGCCCTCGCCGGCGCCCGGGCCGGTGAGGAGCTGGCCGAGCGGGAGGGGATCCGCGAGATCAGTGCGGAGGTCGCCTGGATCTACCTGGGGATGGGGCTGCTGGACGACGCCCGACGGCTCGCGGCGACCTTCGACGAGCGGGTCATCGCGAACCTGCCGCGTGACCACAACTACCTGCTGGTGCTCCAGCTGCTCCTCGACGTAGCGCTGCACACCGGCCTCGACGAGCTCGTCGAGGTGATCACCCCGCTGCTGATGCCGTACGCCGGCCGGGCCGTCGTCAACTCCGGCGCGATGATGTTCCACGGCGTCACCGACGACACCCTGGCCCGGGCGTGCGAGCGGCTCGGCGACCACGAGCGGGCGGCGGCGTTGCGGGAGAAGGCGCTGGCGACGTACCGGCGGATCGGGGCGGCGTGGTGGCGCGAGCGCCTCGAGTCGGTCCCGTTCGACGGGCCCGCGCCCGCCGCGGGTCGCGTCGCGGGCATGACGCTGCGGCCGGGTCCGGCCGGCGTGTGGCTGGTCGGCCGCGACGGCACCGAGACCGCGATCCCGAGCCGGCGCGGTCTCGAGCACCTGCACGCGCTGCTGTCCCGTCCCGGGCTCGAGATCGAGGCGCTCGAGCTCGTCGGTGGGGCCGGCACCGTGCAGGAGTCCGGGCTCGGCGAGGTGGCCGACGCCGAGGCCCTGGCGGCGTACCGCCGGCGGCTGGGAGAGATCGACGCCGAGCTCGACGACGCGGACCTCCTGGGCGACGCCGAGCGGGGCGAGCAGCTGGCCAAGGAGCGCGTCGCGCTGCTCGCCGAGGTCTCCGCCGCGACCGGTCTCGGCGGCCGCCCCCGGGTCACCGGCAGCAGTGCCGAGCGGGCGCGGGTGACCGCCCGCAAGGCGATTGCGACGGCGCTCGACGCGATCCATGCCGCGGACCCGGTGGTGGCGCGGCACCTGTCGACGTACGTCCGGACCGGGCTGCGCTGCTGCTACGAGCCGGACGCGGAACACCCGGTGGAGTGGCGCCTCTGACGCTCAGCGCGCGAAGACACGGCGTCCACCCACGAAGGTCTGCTCCACGGTCGTCGCGCAGATCTCGTCGGTCGGGTGGGCGAACGGGTCCCGGTCCAGCACGACGAGGTCGGCGAGGTTGCCGACGGCGATGGTGCCGGTGGCGTCGAGGTGGTTCACGTACGCCGTCCCGGAGGTGTACGCCGCCAGCGCGGTGCCGAGGTCGATCCGCTCCTCGGGGTAGAACGCGGGCGCGTGCTCGCCGGGCTCGATCCGGTTGACGGCGACGTGGATGCCCTCGAGCGGGTTGGGGCTGCTGACCGGCCAGTCCGAGCCGGCCGCGAGCGTCGCGCCCGCGTCGCGCAGGCTGGCGAACGGGTACTGCCACGCCGACCGCTCCGGGCCGAGGAACGGGATCGTCAGCTCGTCCATCTGCGGCTCGTGCGCCGCCCACAGCGGCTGCATGTTGGCGGTCGCGCCGAGGGCGCGGAAGCGACCGACGTCGTCGGGGTGGACGACCTGCAGGTGGGCCAGGTGCGGACGGGTGTCGCGCCAGCCGTTGGCCGCGCGCGCGGCCTCGACGGCGTCCAGCGCCTCGCGGACCGCGCGGTCGCCGAGGGCGTGGAAGTGCACCTGGAAGCCCAGCCGGTCCAGCTCGGTGACGTGCTTGCGCAGCGCCTCCGGGTCGACGAACGAGATGCCGGCGTGGTCGCCGCCGGAGCGGCAGTCGCAGCCCCGCAGGTACGGCGTCAGCATCGCGGCCGTGTGGTTCTCGGCCACCCCGTCCTGCATGATCTTGACGGTCGAGGCGCGCAGGCCGGCCGCCTCGAGGGCCGCCCGCTGGTGCAGCAGGGACTCGATCTGCTCGGCGCCCTGGTCGCGCTGCCACCACAGCGCCGCGACGACGCGTGCGGTCAGCCGGCCGTCGGCGATCGCCCGGGCGTAGGCGGGACCGGCGTTCGGCATCAGCGGGTTGTCGCCGACGATCGCGTCCTGCCAGGCGGTGATCCCGAGCGAGTGCAGCAGGTCCTGCGCGCGGAGCAGGCCGGCGACGAGCTCGTCGAGGGTGGGGCGCGGGGCGTGGTTGCCGACCAGGGCCATCGCGCCCTCCTGCAGCATCCCGGTGGGCACGCCGTCGGCGTCGACCTCGAAGCGGCCGTCCGCGGGTTGCGGCGTACGGGCGTCGAGGCCGGCGATCTCGAGGGCACGGCTGTTGGCCATGGCGCCGTGGTGGTCGCGGTTCACCAGGTAGACCGGGCGGTCCGGGACGAGCGCGTCGAGGAACGCGCGGTCCGGCCAGCCGTCGAAGGTCTCCATGGACCAGCCGCCTCCGGTGATCCAGGGGACGTCGGGGTGCGCGTCGGCGTACTGCCGGATCCGGGCGCGGACCTCGTCGATGTCGACCAGGCCGGTGAGGTCGCACTGGCCGAGCTCGAGGCCACCGCCGACGGGGTGGACGTGCGCGTCCTGGAAGCCCGGGACGAGCAGCTTGCCGCCGAGGTCGACGACCTCGGTCGCCGGGCCGACGAGGTCGCGCACGTCGTCGTCGCCGACCGCGACGATGCGGTCGCCGGTGACGGCCACCGCGGTGGCGCGGCCGCGGGCGACGGTGCCGAGGTGGACGGGGCCACCGGTGAGGACGAGGTCGGCGTACGTGGTGGTCATGGAGCCGATTCCAGGGGGCGCGGAACTTTGCGTCAATGGTGTTGACGTAAAGGCTGGTCAGCCGGTGGACTGCTCCCATGAGCGCAGCGACGTCCGGCGGCCGGATCCCCGCGGTACGGCGTCGCCGCCGCCCCACCCAGTCGGGCGAGGTGCTGTCCGAGGAGCTGATCGTGCGCACCGCCATGCGGCTCATCGACCAGCCCGAGGGGGCGGGGTTCAGCGTGCGATCGCTGGGCATCGCGCTCGGCGCCGACCCGACGGCGATCTACCGCTACTTCCGCGGCACCGAGGACCTGATGGCCGCGATCACCGACCGGCTGATCGGCGACGCACTCGTGGACTTCGTGCCCGACGACGACTGGCGGGTCGCTCTTCGGGAGTTCGGGGTGCGGTTCCACAGCTACGCCCAGCGGCACCCGAAGCTCGCCGTGATGGGGGCGTCGCGGCTGTCGTTGCGGCCCAACGAGTTCCACGCGGTGGACACCGGCGTCGGGCTGCTGCGCGCCGCGGGCTTCGGGCCGCGCGACGCGGTCCGCCTCTACCACGCGTTCATCGACCTGGTGCTGGGGTACGGCGCCCTCGACGCCGCCGGCCTCACGGCCAACCCCGCGGAGCGGCGGGAGGCGTGGACCGCGGCGTACACCTCGCTGCCGCGTGCGGAGTATCCGAACGTCGCGGCCACCCGCCGGCACATCCACACCATGTCGGGGTCCGCCTTCGAGACCGCGTTGGACGTGTTCCTCGACGGGATCGCCGCGCGGGTTCCGGCGCGCGGTTGAATGGGCGCCGTGAGCAGGAGTCAGGTCCCGGGCTGGGCGGAGTCGGTCGCCGAGGCGGTGATCGTGGTGGCCAGCATCGTGTACGTCATCGGCGGGCAGACGTGGTCGCTGATCGCCTGGGAAGCGCTGGCGGTCGCCTACCTCGCCGTCGGGCTCATCGTCGCCTGGCCGGCGACCCACGACGACAGCGAGGACACCCGCGCCATGCGGGAGCTGCGCCGCTGGGCGTGGGTCCTGCCCGTCGTGTCGAGCGTCGCCGGCGCGTACTCCGCGGTCCTGGCGCTGGTCGCGCGCTCGCGCATGCAGCAGGGCCTGGAGAGCGGTGTCCTCGCGGTCGCCGCCTGCCTCGGCGTCGTGCTGTCGTGGTCGCTGCTGAGCGTCGGCTTCGCCCAGATCTACCTGGCCGTGGACGCGTCCGAGCCCGAGTCGAGCCGGATCGACTTCCCGGGGGAGTCCCACCGGTCGATGCTGGCCTACCTGTACTTCTCGTTCACCGTCAGCGCCTCGTTCGCCACCAGCGACTCCGACATCCGCAGCATCCGCATCCGCCGCCTCGTGATGCTGCACAGCATCCTCTGCTTCTTCTACAACGCCCTGGTGCTCGCCGTGTCGTTCCAGGTGCTGCAGCAGGTCATCACGGCCTGAGTCCGATCGCCCCGACCCCTGGTGTTTGTCGGCTGAGGGGAGTTCGATGGACCTAGCCGCGCTCCGTACCGGAACGCGGGTTCCGGTGCTCCTCGTCGCTCCAGTCCCCCTTTACGACGAGGAGCGCCGATCGGGTCCCTTCGGGAGCGGTCACTCGCAGCCGTAGCCGTCCCCATCGGCGTCGAGGTCGTACGGGTCGGATCCCGTCACGGTCTCGGTCTGGTAGACGTACTCCGGCCCGTTGCCGGAACCTCCGGCGCAGTCGTAGTCGCTCGCCGGCGGCAGGCACGGCGAGTAGCCCGGTGTGCAGCTGGTCTGGACGACGGCGGGCGCGTGGACGTGCGCCACGACGATGGTGACCCGCGCGCCGGGCCGGACCGATGTGCCTCCCGCGGGCCTCTGCTCGAGGACCGAGCGCTCGGTACCGGACGAGACGGTGCGGGTGAGCACGACCACGGTGAACCCGGCCCGCTCGAGCTGGCGTCGAGCCACGGCACTCCCTGTGCCCACAAGGGTCGGTACGCGAGGGAGGGGCGAGGCGACGACCAGGTCCACGGTGGTGCCCGGATCGAGTGAGGCACCTGCCGCGGGCCGCTGGGACAGCACCGTTCCGGCCGGGCGTGCTGACGGCTGGCGCACGACGTCGCCGACGACGAGGCCGGCCTGCCGCAGCGCCTGGCGGGCGTCGGCCTGCGACACGCCTCGGACGCGAGGCGTGGCGACCCGCTCGACGGTCGGGCTGGCCGTCGGGGGCGGGGTGTCGGATGTCGTCGGGGCGGACGACGGGACCTCGTGTGCGACCGTCGCCGAGTCCGGCCCGGAGCTGTTGCCGGCCACGACGAGAAGCAGGACCAACGCTGCCGTCCCGGTGCCGGCCAGCCACCACCGCCACCGGGACGGACGGTGGCGTCCGGGGCCCGACCCTGGTCGGAAAGGCTGCCACTGGGGCGTTGCGCGGTCGTACTCGGTCCACTCGTCACCGTTCCAGTAGCGCTGGCCGCGGTGGTCGCGTGGGTCCGGATACCACCCTGGGGGAGGTGGTGGGGGGTCCATCGCTGCAGCGTAAGGATGACCCGTGGGTGCGCGTGGGGGAATGGTGAATCTGGTCGGGATCAGTCCCAGTAGAGCTCGCCGATGGTGGTGCCGTCGTCGGCGGTGATGGGTTCGACGTCTCGGGTGCCGCGTGGGGTGACGACTCGGCAGAGGCCGTGGGGTGTGGTCCAGCGGTAGGCGCCGAGGCCGATCTGCTCGACCTGCCAACCGGGTTGGTGGGTCTTGATCCGATGGTGCAGGCGGGTCAACGGAGCGTGGTTGCGGTCGCTTGTCTGACCGGGTGGGCCGCCGGGGTCGAACGGTATGACGTGGTCGTGGTCCAGACGCGTCGTCGATGAGGCGGAGTGGGGGAAGCTGTCGCCACCGGTGCGCAGGATGCCGCGGGTGCGCATCCGGGTGGGGTGTTCGTAGGCGTGGCTCGTCTGGATCGAGTTGAGGTCCAGCACCGGCTGCAGGCGCACGTTGCGGTGACCCAGCAGGTCGGTGACCTGCTGCAGGAGCAGCGGCCCGAGGTCTTCGCACCGTGCGACACCTGCGTCGGCGAGCGTGGCGCGGGTCAGGTGGACGTAGATCGTGGCGTCACGCCGCGGCTTCTCCGGGAGCGTGGGTGCGTCGGGGCCGTGGAGGAGGCGGAGGACGGCGGCGGGGTCGGCCATCAACGCCAACGCTTGGGCGCGGAGCTGGTCGCGGGTGGGCTGATCCTCGCCAGCCGGCTGGTGGGTGGCGAGCTTGTCGGCGAGGTCGTCGAGGAAGGTGTCGACCTCGATGAGGTCGGTGAGGGGGAGCTGGGCGGCGAGCCTGCCGGTGGCGGGCTCGCCGGCGCCGGCTTCCCCTCCGAGGCGGTCGCCCGTGCGGGGTCGGGACCGCCAGACCCCCACCCGCTGTTCGTCGGCGACGATCCGGGCGCGGTGGGCCTCGAGGTCGGCCTCGATCACCTTCGCTTCAGCGACCTGGAGCAGCTTCCCGGCCGGCAGTTGCCAGGCCGCAGCGACCGCGGTGTCGACCAGCGCCGCGCCCTCGAGTGCCAGGGGTCGGGTCATGGCGGCGATCTTGCGGGCGACCCAGACCGGGGTCTTCAACGCCTGGACCTGCTCGAAGAGGAGCGGGAGTCGGTGGCGCAGGTCGAGGGCGTCGGCGGCGAGGTTGCGGGTGGCGATCACGCCGGCACGGCGGGCGATGGCGAGCTCGGCCCAGCCACAGCTCGCTGACCCGGGGAGCGCCGGCGCCGCCGACCTGGACGAGCCGGTCCCCACCAGGCATCGGGGAAGACTGGTCGGTGTGCAGGTCGGCCCAGGCGAGGACGGCGAGGAGCTCGGCGACGTCGGCGTGGTGGCGGGCGTCCACGGCACCGCTGATGGCGGTGAGGATGTGGTGGTGGTCGCCCGAGATCATGGGTCTATTTTAGTCGTACAGGTGTGCGAGACAAGTGGATAAGCCTGTGAGTTAGGTGGATAACCCATCACATTTCGGAAGGCCCGTCCACAGGCTCGCAGGGGGCGGCCGCGGAGCGGCGGCGCGGGCGAAGCCCGTGCCGACTCCGCGCCGTACAAGCCGTGCGTCAGGGACCCGCTGTCAAGGCCGCCGTAGGCGTCGCGCAGCGATGCCGGAGGCAGCCTTGACGGCGGGAGGCGTACGGCTACGGTGCGGCCGCCCCAGACCAGCCCCGAAGAAGGGTGGGTAGGTTCGGCACCGTGATGATCCGCCCCGACACCCTGCTCGCGATCAGGTCCGGCGAGGTCGACCTGGCGTTCCGCCGCTGGGACCGCCCCCGGGTCCGGGTCGGCACGATGCTCCGCACCCGGGTCGGGGTGGTCGAGGTGACGAGCGTCGAGCAGGTGCCGGCCTCGCGGATCACCGCCGCCCAGGCGAAGCGCTCGGGCTCGACCCTGCCGGAGCTCAAGCGGCTGCTCGCGATGAAGGCCGACAAGCCGGTCTGGCAGGTCGGGGTGAGGTACGCCGGCGAGGACCCGCGCACCGAGCTGCGGACCTCGGTCCCGGACGCCGAGGAGATCCAGAGGATCCGCACCCGGCTGGACCGCCTCGACGCCGCCTCGGCCTTCGGTCCGTGGACCCGCACCACCCTCGCCCTGATCGACGCCAACCCGACGGTGCGCGCTCCGGAGCTCGCCGCCCGGGTAGGCCGCGACACCCCGACCTTCAAGCGCGACGTCCGCAAGCTGAAGGAGCTCGGCCTGACCGAGAGCCTCGACATCGGCTACCGGATCAGCCCGCGCGGCGCGGCCGTCATCGACGCCGAGAGCGGCACGACCCGCGACCGCGAGCGCCCCGACGGCACCGCGCTCCCGCGGATCGGCGCACCCGCCACGCGGGCGCTGCGCGGGCAGGGCGTGTGGACGCTGGAGCAGGTCCGGGAGTGGCGCGAGGCCGACCTGGCGGCGCTGCACGGCGTGGGGCCGGTCGCCGTACGACTCCTCCGCTCGACCCTCGCCGAGCACGGCTGGTCGTTCGCCGGCTGAGGATTCGCCTGCGCGACCGCGGCAGCCGGTGCCATGCTCGGCGGATGACCGATGGGCTGCCCCTCCTCGTCGACCACCTCCGTGGCTACTACGCCCTGACCACGCTCGCGATGGGTCGTCGCAGCGGTGCCCTCGCCGTGCTGCTCGAGGGACCCCGCACCAGCGCCGACCTCGCGGCCCGTGCGGGTCTCGACGCGCGGAGTGCGGACCTGTGGTTGCGCGCCATGGCCGCCGCCGGTCACGCCCACCACGACGCCGGCACCTTCACCGTCGACGGGCAGACCGCGTCGATCCTCGGCCCGGACTTCCCGGTGGACTTCGGCGCCGTCCTCGACGTCGTCCACGCGGGCTTCTCGCCCCCGTTGCAGGAGGCCACCACGGCGATGGCCACCGGAGCCGGCGTCCCCAGCGCGGCGTACGCCGAGCTCGCGGCCGCCGCCTCGCCGGCCAACACGCCGACGTACCGGATGGCTCTGGTCCAGGAGTGGATCGGCGCTGCGCCCGAGCTCGTCGCGCGCCTTGCCGACGGTGGCCGGATCGCGGACATCGCCTGTGGCGGCGGCGACGCGGCCGCGCTGATGGCTGCCGCGTTCCCCCGGGCCGAGGTGGTCGGCTTCGACCCCGCGACTCCCGAGGGTGTCCACGAGGACGTCCCGAACCTGCGCCTGGTCCGTGACGAGGCGGCGCGGCTGCCCGCCGACGGCAGCTTCGACCTCGTCACCTGCCTCGACGCCTTCCACCACCTCCCGGCCGCCGGGGTCGCGGGCCAGGTCCACGCGGCGCTCCGCGAGGGCGGCGTGTTCCTCCTCGCCGAGACCGCGCTGACCGGTGACGTGGACGAGGACGGGGCCGACCCGTTCTCCCTCGTCGCGCACGCCGCCGCGCTGATGTACTGCCTGCCCGAGAACCTCGCCAACGGTGGCACCGGCGAGACGCCGTCGGTCGGCCTGGGATGGCTGGAGCGCGCGCTCGCCGACGCCGGCTTCGCCGAGGTGACGTCCTTCGTGTCGGAGACGGGCTACCGGATCTTCCACGCGGTCCGCTGACCGCAGCACGCCCACACCGACGCGCTCGATAGCCTCCGACCGTGACGTTCACGGTCGGCGACCTGCTCGCGACGGATGCCCTCGGCACCCGTTCGCTGACGCCGGGCGTGGGGGAGCAGCGGCCCGTCGAGTGGGCGCACACCTGCGAGCTCGAGGAGCCCTGGAGGTGGGTCGGTCCCGGGGCGCTCGTGCTCACCACGGGCCTCGGCGTCCCCACCGGCGAGGCCGAGCAGTGCGCGTACGTCGAGGGCATGTACGCCGCCGGTATCGCCGCGGTGTCGGTCGGCGCGGACCTCTCGGCGCCGCCGCTGACCGACCGGATGCTCGCCCGGGCGACCGAGCTCGGGTTCCCGGTCCTGGAGACCGCCCTCGCCGTCCCCTTCATCACGGTCGCGATGGCGGTCGCCGAGGCCACCAATCGCGAGCACCTGGAGCAGGTCCGGCTCGCCGAGCGCCGGCTGCACGGCTCGCTGCTGCTCGGCGACCTGCTCGACGCCTCCGTGGGGGCCGACTCCGCGGAGCGCTTCCTGGAGCCGCACGGGGTGGGGGCGCCGTACCTGCTGGCGGGCTGGCGGGGCGACGCGGACGCGGCCACCTCGGACGACACTCACACCGCCCTGCGGAGGATCCCGCACCTGCTCACCGCCACCGACGGCGTGGTGGTGGTCCTGGCCGGCGCGGAGGCGCTCGCGACCGTCGACCCGACGATCACCCGCACCGGACCGCTCGCCCTGAGCCGTCCCTTCACGCGCCTCGAGGACGTGCCGGAGGCGTTTCGCCAGGTTCGGCTCATGCTCAGCCGCACCCCGGGAGCGCACGCTGGCGCCGTGCGCTTCGAGGACCCGAGGCCGGGCACGCTGTTCCTGCCGGACGACCCCGAACGGCTCCGCGACGCCGTCGCCCGGACCCTCGGCGGCCTGTTCGCGTACGACGCGGCGCGCGGCACCGAGCTGGTGGCGACCCTGCGCGTCTTCCTCGAGGAGAACCGCAGCTGGGTGCGCGCGGCCACGCGGCTCTTCGTGCACCGGCAGACGCTGGTCTCACGGGTCGCACGCATCGAGGAGGTCACCGGCCACGACCTGAGCACGACCGAGGGGACCTCGGAGCTCTGGCAGGCGATCCGGGCGGCCGTCGAGCTCGGCGACCTGCCGCCGGCGGGCTGACGCACCCCCCGTCGTACGTTCGTATGACGCCGGGCCCGCACACCGCACGACCGTCGTCTTCCCGGCGGCCCCCGCGGCGTGGTTGCCTTGGCCGGTGCAACCGCTGGAAGGGGTCCTCGTCGCCGACCTCAGCCGGGTCCTCGCGGGCCCGCTCGCGGCGGCCATGCTCGCCGACCTGGGCGCGACCGTGGTCAAGGTCGAACGGCCCGGGACCGGCGACGACACCCGGCACTGGGGCCCGCCGTGGACCGACAACGCCAGCTCCTACTTCGAGTCCGCGAACCGCTCCAAGCAGTCGGTCGAGCTCGACCTGGACGACCCGGCCGACAACGCGCTCGCCCGCGAGCTCGTCCGCCGCGCCGACGTGGTGATCGAGAACTACCGCGTCGGCGCGCTCGACCGGCGCGGCCTCGGCTACGACGACGTCGCCGCGACGAACCCGGGCGTCGTCTACGCCTCCATCTCCGGCTTCGGCAGCACCGAGGGCCGCGACCTCGCCGGCTACGACTTCCTGGTCCAGGCCGTCGGCGGGCTGATGAGCATCACCGGCGAGCCCGGGGCCCCGACCAAGGTCGGGGTCGCCCTGGTCGACGTGCTGACCGCGAAGGACGCGACCATCGGGATCCTCGCCGCGCTCCGCGAGCGGGAGAGCAGCGGCCGCGGCCAGCGGGTCGAGGTGAACCTGCTCTCCAGCCTGCTCGGCTCGCTGGTCAACCAGGCGTCCGGCTACCTCGCGACCGGCCGCGCGCCCACCGCCATGGCGAACCGGCACCCGTCGATCGCCCCGTACGAGACGCTCGCGGCCGCCGACGGGCTCGTCGCCGTCTGCTGCGGCAACGACGGCCAGTTCCGCCGGCTCGCCGAGGTCCTCGAGGCACGCGGGCTGGCCGACGACGAACGCTTCGCCACCAACCCCGCCCGCGTGGAGCATCGCGACGCCCTCGTGGCCGAGCTGGAGAAGCGGCTCGCCGAGGCGCCCGTCGCCACCTGGGTCGAGCGCCTTGAGCAGGCGGGCGTCCCGGCCGGGGCGGTCGGCACCGTCGCCGACGCCTTCGCCCTGGCCGAGCGGCTCGGCCTCGACCCGACCGTCGATGTCGGCGCCCACGCGCCGCCGCAGGTCCGCAGCCCGATCCACCTCGACCGCACCCCGATCAGCCGGTACGTCGCACCCCCGCGACTCGGCGAGCACAACGACGACGTCCGCCGCTGGCTGGCGCAAGGAGACACCCGATGAACACCGTCCCGCTCGACCTGCTCGGCATCGACGACCTGCTCAGCCCCGAGGAGAAGGCCGTCCGCGCCTCGGTCCGCCAGCTCTGCGCCGAGCGCGTCGACCCGTACGTCGCCGACTGGTTCGAGCGCGGCGAGATCGACGACATCCGCGGCCTGGTGAAGGACCTGGGCAACCTCGGCCTGCTCGGCATGCACCTGGAGGGCTACGGCTGCGCGGGCATGAGCGCGACCGAGTACGGCCTGGCCTGCCTCGAGCTCGAGGCCAGCGACTCCGGCATCCGCTCGCTGGTGTCGGTCCAGGGATCGCTCGCGATGTACGCGATCTGGAAGTGGGGGAGCGAGGAGCACAAGAACACCTGGCTGCCGCGGATGGCCGCGGGCGAGGCGATCGGCTGCTTCGGCCTGACCGAGCCGGACGCCGGCTCCGACCCGGGCAGCATGCGCACCCGCGCCCGCCGCGACGGCGACGACTGGGTCCTCGAGGGTCGCAAGATGTGGATCACGAACGGCTCCGTCGCCGACGTCGCCGTGGTCTGGGCACAGACCGACGAGGGGGTCCGCGGCTTCGTCGTACCCACCGACACGCCGGGGTTCTCCGCGCCCGCGATCAAGCACAAGATGTCGCTGCGCGCGTCGGTGACGAGCGAGCTCGTGCTCGACGGCGTCCGCCTCCCCGCCGACGCGGCGTTCCCCGAGGTCCGCGGCCTCAAGGGCCCGTTGAGCTGCCTCAACGAGGCCCGCTTCGGCATCGTCTGGGGATCGCTCGGCGCCGCGCGCTCGTCGCTCGAGGCCGCCCTGACGTACGCCGGCCAGCGGACCCAGTTCGACAAGCCGATCGCGTCGTACCAGCTCACCCAGCAGAAGCTGGTCGAGATGAACCTGGAGTACACCAAGGGCCTGCTGCTCGCCCTGCACCTCGGCCGCCGCAAGGACGCCGGGACGCTGCGCCCCGAGCAGGTCAGCGTGGGCAAGCTCAACAACGTGCGGGCCTCGCTCGAGATCTGCCGGACCGCCCGTACGGTCCTCGGCGCCAACGGCATCTCCCTGGAGTTCCCGGTCATCCGGCACGCGAACAACCTGGAGTCGGTGCTCACCTACGAAGGCACCGTCGAGATGCACACGCTGGTCGTCGGACAGGCGATGACCGGGATCGCCGCATTCCGCTGACGATCCCGGTCATCCGCCGGGGGCTCGCGCTACAGGACGAGGTTCAGCAGCAGCACCAGCACCAGGCCGGTGACCGACAGGATCGTCTCCATCAGCGACCAGGTCTTCAGCGTCTGCACGACGTCGAGGCGGAAGTACTCCTTCACCAGCCAGAAGCCGGCGTCGTTGACGTGGGACAGGAAGAGCGAGCCGGAGCCGATCGCGAGCACCAGCAGCGACAGCTCGACCGAGCTCATGCCCGGCAGCAGGCCGGTGACGAGGGCCGAGGCGGTGATCGTCGCGACCGTGGCCGAGCCGGTGGCGAGCCGGATCAGCACGGCCAGCAGCCACGCCAGGAGCAGGGTGGAGACCCCGGCGCCCTGGGCCCAGTCGGCGAGCTGGGTGCCGATGCCCGTGTCGACCAGCGACTGCTTGAAGCCGCCGCCGGCGGACACGATGAGCAGGATGCCGGCGATCGCGGGCAGGGACTTCTCGACCGTCGTGGAGATGGTCCGGACGCTCATCCCGGTGCCGCGGCCGAAGGTCAGCATCGCCACGAGGACGGCGACGAGCAGCGCGATCAGCGGCGTACCGATCACGTCGAGCACCTTCTGCGCCTGGTTGTCGGGGTTGTCGATGGCGATGTCCGCGACGGCCTTGCCCAGCATCAGCACGACCGGCAGCAGCACGGTGGCCAGGGTGGTGCCGAAGGAGGGGCGGCGGGCGGTGGCGCCGAGCCCGGCGTCGTCGGAGACCTCGGCGGCGGGGGTGGTGACGTCGTACAGGTCGGGCGCGGGCACGGGGACCCACGTGCCCGCGAAGGTGCCGAACAGCGGGCCGGCCACGATCACGGTCGGGATGGCGACGAGCACGCCGAGGGCCAGCGTCGTACCGAGGTCGGCGCCGACGGCGCTGATCGCGACGAGCGGGCCGGGGTGCGGCGGGACCAGGCCGTGCATGGCCGACAGGCCGGCGAGGGCGGGGATGCCGACGGTGATCAGCGAGACCTGGGCGCGACGGGCGACGAGGTAGATGACCGGCATCAGCAGGACGAGACCGATCTCGAAGAACATCGGCAGGCCGATCAGCGCGCCGACTGCCGCCATCGCCCACGGCAGGGTGCGGGCCGACGAGCGGCCGACGATCGTGTCGACGATCTGGTCGGCGCCGCCGGAGTCCGCGAGCAGCTTGGCGAACATGGCACCCAGGGCGATGAGGATGCCGACGCCGGACGCGGTCGCGCCGAAGCCGGTGGTGAACGAGGTGATCACGTCGTTCACGTTGCGCCCGGCGATCACGCCGACGGCGAGGCCGCCGATCAGCAGCGCCAGGAACGGGTGCAGCTTCAGCTGGGTGATCAGGCCGACGATCAACGCGATCGCGATCAGCGCGGCCGCGACGAGCAGGCCGCCGGAGGCGACCGGCGCGACCGGCGGGGTGGGCGCCGCTGCGGCGATGGTCAGGGGGCTCATCGGTTGTCCTCCGTGAGGGTCTCGGTGGGGGCGGGGTCCAGGGACAGCAGGGACAGGTAGCGCTCGACGATCGCGTCGATGTCCTGGTCGACGTCGATCACGACGCCGCGCTCGTCGGGTGCGAGCTCCTCGAGCGTCGCGAACTGGGAGTGCAGCAGGCTTGCGGGCATGAAGTGCCCCGGGCGGGAGGCCTGACGTCCGGCGATGACGGACGGCGTGCCGCGCAGGTGCAGGAACTCGGCGCGGTGGGCGTGGTGGCGCAGCCGATCGCGGTAGGTCCGCTTCAGGGCCGAGCAGCTGAGCACGGCGCCGGTGGCGTCGTGCGCGGCGAGCCAGGTGCCGAGCGACTCGAGCCAGGGGGCGCGATCGTGGTCGTCGAGCGGGATGCCGGCGCTCATCTTGGCGATGTTCGCGGCCGGGTGGAAGTCGTCGGCGTCGCCGAACGGCAGGCGCAGGCGCTGGGCGATCGCGGCTCCGACGGTCGACTTGCCCGAGCCCGAGACGCCCATGACGACGAGGAGGGGATGCTGTGGCATGGCTCACAGGATGGTTCAAAAGGCATCCGATTGCAACACCTGTGTGTCAAAAAGGTTGCCGATTGTGCCTGGGCGCGCGGTTTGGGAGGATGCCGCCATGACCGCCGACCCGCTCCGCCTGCACCAGAGCGTGCGCGACGAGCTGGGTCGCCGGATCGTCGGCGGCGAGCTGGCTCCCGGAGCCGTGCTCAACCTCGACGTCGTGCAGCAGCAGTACGCCGTGTCCCGGCCGATCGCGCGCGAGGCCGTGCGCGTGCTGCAGTCGATGGGCCTGGTCGCGACCCGGCGCCGGGTCGGCATCACCGTCCTGGACCGCCGGGAGTGGAACGTCTTCGACCCGCTGGTCATCCGCTGGCGGCTGGACGGGGAGGGCCGGCCCGAGCAGCTCCAGTCCCTCTCGGAGGTACGCCGGGGCATCGAGCCGATCGCGGCCCGGCTGGCCGCGGAGCGGGCGACCCCCGCCCAGCACGGCGCGATGGCGCGCGCGGTCGCGGACATGGTGGTGCACGCGGCCGCGGGCGACCTGGAGGCCTACTTGGTCGCCGACACCGACTTCCACCGCACCCTGCTCGACGCCTGCGGCAACGAGATGCTGGCGGCGATGGGCGACGTGGTGGCCGAGGTGCTCGCCGGTCGTACCCACCACCACCTGATGCCGGCCACCCCGAACGCGGAGGCGATCCGGCTGCACGAGCAGGTCGCCGTCGCCGTACGCACCGGCGACGGGGACGATGCCGAGGCCGCCATGCGCGCGATCATCGACGAGGCGGCCGAGGCCCTCCGCGCTCAGAACGCGGTCCAGCCCCCGTCCACCGCCAGCACCTGACCGGTGACGTAGCTGCTCGCCGCGGAGAGCAGGAACACCACGACGGCGGCGAGCTCCTCGGGCCGTCCCGGCCGGCCGAGGGCGGTGTGGCCCGAGACCCAGGCGCGCAGGTCGTCGGAGGCCAAGTAGCCGTTCGTGGCGCCGGGGAACCACCCCGGCGCCACCGCGTTCACCCGCACGCCGCGGCCGCCCCACTGGGCCGCGAGCTCACGGGTGAGCCCGTTGATGCCGGCCTTGCTGGCGTCGTACGCCGCCAGGCCGAACCGGTCGAAGCTCGCCAGCGACCCGATCGAGGAGACGTTGACGATCGCGCCGTCGCCGCGCTCGAGCATCGCCGGGGCGACCAGCTGGCACAGCCGGTACGGCGCCAGCAGGTTGGTCCGCACCACCTGCTCGACGAGCTCCGGCGACTCGGCCTCGGCCGGGCCGGACGCGGCGATCCCGGCGTTGTTGACGAGGGCGTCGATCCGGCCGAACCGGTCGGTGACGGCGCCGACCAGCGTCCGGCAGTCCGCCTCCGAGGTGATGTCGCACGGCACGGCCAGCGCGTCCTGGCCGAGCTCCTCGGCCACGACGGCCAGCCGGTCGGCGCGCCGGGCGGCGACCGCGACCCGTGCCCCGGCGGCGCCGGCGGCCCGGGCGATCGCCACACCCAGGCCCTCCGACGCGCCGGTGACCACGACGACGCGGCCCTCCAGCCGGCCGCTCATCGCACGAGCTCGTAGAGCGCGTTGAACGGGTTGTCCATCTCGACCCGGCGTACCGACGCGAAGCCGGCCTCGGTCGCGAGGTCGCGCAGCACCGGCTCCGGCAGGCCGAGCGTGCCGAGCCCCTCGCCGCCCTCGGCGAGCGAGGTCGTCATGCAGTAGAGCAGGCTGAACCCGTAGAGGAGGGTGGCGATCGGGCCGACGTTCTCGGTGGTCTCGGCCGAGCAGCTGATGTCGAGGCAGAGGTAGCGGCCGCCCTCGCGCAGGCCGTCGCGGATCGCCCGGAGCAGGGCGCGCGGAGCGACGGCGTCGTGGACCACGTCGAAGGTCGTCACCACGTCGAACATCTGCGGCAGCCCCTGGCTCGCGTCGAGGACCTCGAAGCGGACCCGGTCCTCCACGCCGGCGCTCCGAGCGTTCGCGCGGGCCGCGGTGACGGCGTCGGCGGAGACGTCATAGCCCACGAAGCGGGACGCGGGGAATCGCATCGCCAGCGTGATCGACGCCCGCCCCGCGCCGCAGCCCACGTCGGCCGCGTCGCACCCGCGCTCCAGCAGAGCGAGCGTGTCGGGCACCAGCTGCAGCCACTCGGGCACCAGCAGGTGCTCGTGCCACGCGGCGGTGAACCGGGCGGTGCCGAGGGCGACGTCGGGGTGCAGGTGGGCGAACGCGACCCCGCCTCCGTCGCGGAAGGAGGCCGCGACCTCGTCGTACCGCTGGACCGCGCCGAGCAGCTCCTGGTGCACGCCGCCGAAGAAACCGGGCCCCTCCTCGGCCGCCAGGGTCGGCACGTGGGCCGCGGGCAGCGCGAAGGTCTGCGCGGGCGGGTCGAAGGTGACGTAGCCGGCGGCGTACATGCCGTGCAGCCACTCGCGCACGTAGCGCTCGTCGAGGCCGAGGCGTCCGGCGAGGCCGGCACTCGTGGCGGGTCCGTCGGCGGCGAGGGAGCGGAACAGGCCGGTGCGGTCGCCGAGCGCGGCCATCACGACCGTGGCGGCCGCGGCCGTGTCGGCGAGGACGCGGCCGGTGAAGGCGCCGGCGGCCTCCTCCAGGTCGGGGAGGTCGGCGAGGTCGGCGTGGGTGTCGAGCTGGGTGGTCATGGCGGATCTCCGATCGTTGGGGAGTGGTACCTCTCAGGCGTGCACCGGGTGTTCACTGGTCGTGAACGATCTCGGGCCGGCTTCCGAGGAGGCACGCGTGGACCTGGTCGGCCGTGCGCGCGAGCTCGCCGCGCTCGACGCCGCTCTCGCGCGGGCGGCCTCCGGGGCACGTCAGCTCGTGCTGATCGTGGGGGAGCCCGGCATCGGCAAGACGTCGCTGGTCGAGGCGTTCCGCTCGGCGGCCGTGGCGGCAGGTGCCACCTGGCTGTCCGGTGCGGCGTGGGAGGACGGCGCCCCGTCGTACTGGCCGTGGGTGCAGGTGCTGCGGGCGGCGGAGCGCTTCGCGCCCGAGGAGGTACGCCGGCGGGCGGCCGCGCTGGGACCGCTCGGTCCGGACGGGGCGGATGCCGCGGTGGACCGGTTCGTCCTGCACGACGCGGTCGCGGAGCTGGTGTGCGCGCTGGCGGGCTCGGGGCCGGTGGTGGTCGCGCTGGAGGACCTGCACGCGGCCGGGCCCTCGACCGCGGAGCTGCTCGAGGACGTGTACCGCGCCACGGCCGGCGCGCCCGTGGTGCTGGTCGCGACGTACCGGCCGGCCGAGGTGGCCGCGGCACCCGGCACCGCCGAGGTGGTCTCGCGCCTCGAGGGAGCCGGGACCGTCCTCGACCCGCGGCCGCTCGGGGAGGCCGAGGTCGTGGCCGTGCTCACCGCCCAGGGGCTGACCGCGCATCCGCCCCTCGTCGCCGCCGTGCTGGAGCGCACGCAGGGCAACCCGCTCTTCGTCGTGCACACCGCGCGCGAGCTGGGCGCCGGCGGATCGGCCGGTGACACCGGGCTCCCGCTGGGGCTGCGCAACGCGCTCCGCCGGCAGGCCGTTGTGGCCGGCCAGGGGGCCGACGACGTGCTCGAGGCCGCCGCGGTCCTCGGCGAGGAGCTGACGGCCGCGACCCTGGCCGCCACCACCGGCCGCGCGCCGGCCGAGGTCCAGGCGATCCTCGACCGCGCTGTGGCGCTGCGGCTGCTGCGCCGGGACGCAGTGGGACGGCACGCCTTCACGCACGCCCTCGTCCGAGAGGCCGTGTACGACGGCCTGCCGCCCGCCCGCGCCGCCGAGACCCACCTGCGGGTCGCTCACGTCCTGCGCGCGGCCGGCGCCGGCCCGGACCGGCTCGCGTGGCACTTCGCCGCGGCCTGGCCCGCGGGCGGAGCGGCCGAGGCGGTCCACCACGCCCGGCTGGCCGGCGACGACGCGAGCCGCGCGTCGGCGCACGGCGAGGCGGCCGCGGCGTACCTGCTCGCCCTGACGGCGCACGACCGGCTGCCGTCACCGGACCCCGTCGCCCGGGCGGAGCTGTTGCTCGCGCTCGCCGAGGCGCGGCTCCGGGCGGGCCGGGCCGCCGAGGGGCACCGGGTGGTGGCGCAGGCGCTCGCGCTCGCCCGCTCCCTCGACGACACGGCACTGTTCGCGCGCGCCGCGCTGCTGGGCGCGACCGGCCTGGCGTTCAACGCCGTCCAGCTCGACGCCATCGACCTGCTCCGCGAGGCCGACCGCCGGTTCGGCGCCGAGGACGGCCCCGTGCGCGCGGCGGTCGTGGCCCGGCTCGCCGAGCTCGTCGCCGTCGAGGACCGGGCCGAGGCGCTGCTGCTCGCGGTCCGCGCCGGCGAGCTGGCGCCGGACCTGCCGGCCGCCCTCGCCGCGCGGCTCGAGGTGGAGTGGGGCCGGCACGACCCGATCGACGCGCTGGAGCGGGCGCAGCGGCTGGCGAGCCTGGTCACCGACCCTGCCCTGGCGGCGCGCGCCGCCACCTGGGCGATGGTGTTCGCGCTCGAGGTGGGGGACCTGACCACGGCGGCCGGCGCGGTCGCGACCCTGCAGCACCTCGCCGAGCGCTCCCGGCAGCCCGCGCTCGCCCACCTCGCCGCCTCGCGCCGCGCGACGATCGCGACGGTGCGCGGCGACGCGGCCGGAGGTCTCGCGGCCGTGCGCGAGGCGCGGGACCTGGCGGCGCGGTTCGGCCTCGCCGACGGTGAGGCGGTGGCCTGGGGGCAGCTGTTCACGCTGGGGCGGATCGCGGACCTCACCGCGGAGGAGCGCGCCGCGATGGAGCGGACCGCGCGCGAGCTCGCCGCGGCATCGCCGTACCCGATCGCGCACGACGGCGCCGTGGTGCAGATGCTGCTCGCCGAGGGTCGGGAGGCCGAGGCGCGGGAGCTCTTCGCGCGGCTGATGGCGCAGCTGGACGGGTTGGAGCACGACCTGCTCCGGACCTGGTCGCTCGCGCTGCTCGCCGAGGACGCCGTAGCGCTCGGCGACGCGAGGGAGGCTGCCCGGATCCGCGCCGAGCTCCTCCCGTACGCCGGCCGCTTCGTCGTCGCGGCCGGGGGAGTCGCCTGCCTCGGGCCCGTGTCCGAGCACCTCCGTCGGCTGGCCGGGGTCGGCGGGAGCGGCGCCACGATGGAGTCGGCGGACGGCATCGTCACGCTCCGGCTCGGTGCCGACGTGGTCCGGCTGCCGAGCAGCCTCGGGCTCACCCAGCTCGCGGTGCTGCTGGCGAACCCGGGCAGCGACGTCGCCGCCACCCGGCTCGCCGCCCCCGCGGGCGCCGAGGTGCCGCACGAGGGTGGAGGCGACGAGGTGCTGGACCGGCGCGCGCTGGCGGCGTACCGGACCCGGCTCGCGGAGATCGACGACGAGCTCGAGGAGGCGCGGGGCTGGAACGACGACGGACGCGTCGGCCTGCTCGAGGACGAGCGCGACGCCCTGCTCGCCGAGCTCCGTGGCGACCTGGGTCTCGGCGGGCGGCCGCGCCGGTTCGCGGACGAGGCCGAGCGGGCGCGGGTGAACGTCACCCGCGCGATCCGGTCGGCGATCCGCCGTGTCGGCGCGCGCTCGCCCGCCATCGGCGAGCACCTCGAGCGCAGCGTGACGACCGGTGCGCGTTGCCGCTACGACCCCGGTCAGACCGCCCTGAGGTAGGCGAGGACCGCGAGCACCCGGCGGTGCTCGTTGGTGGACTCGGCGATGTCGAGCTTCATGAGGAGCCGTCGTACGTGCGACTCGACGGTGCGCTCGCTGATCACCAGGCGCGCCGCGATGCCCGTGTTGGTGAGACCCTCGGCCATCAGCGCGAGGACCTCGAGCTCGCGCTCGCTGAGCGACTCCAGCCCGGAGCGCTGCCGGCCCGCGACCAGGTTCGCCACTACCGTCGGGTCCAGGGCGGACCCGCCGTGCGCGATCCGCTGGGCGGTCGCGAGGAAGTCGTCGACGTCGAGCACCCGGTCCTTGAGCAGGTAGCCGAAGCCGGGGTGCCGCACCAGCCCGACCGAGTGGACCGTCTCGACGTGCTGGGAGAGCACGAGCACCCCGAGGTCGGGCCAGGCGGCCTTCAGGTCCGCGGCCGCCCGGATGCCCTCGTCGGTGTGCGTGGGCGGCATGCGTACGTCGACCACGACCAGGTCGGGCGACTGCTCCCGCACCAGGTCGACCAGACCGTCCGCGTCGCCCTGCGTGCCGACGACCTCGTGGCCGCCGTCCTGGAACAGCCGCGCCAGCCCCGCCCGCAGCAGCACCTGGTCCTCGGCGATCACGACGCGCACGACAGCTCCGCGAGCAGCGTGGTGCCCTGACCGGGCTCGGAGCGGATCGACAGCCGGCCGCCGAGCGCGGCGACGCGGTCGCTGACGCCGACCAGCCCGCCACCGCGGGTGAGGGTCGCGCCGCCCACGCCGTCGTCCTCGACCCGGACCACGAGCGTCCCGGAGGCCTCCTCGATGCGGAGGTCGACGTGGGTGGCGCCGCCGTGCTTGGCCGCGTTGGTCACGCCCTCGCAGGCGATGAAGTACGCCGCCGTCTCGACCGCCGCCGGGAGCCGGTGCGACGGGACGACGACGTCGACCGGGAGCGGCGTGCGCTGGACCAGCTCGCGCAGCGCCGACTCCAGCCCGTCCTCGAGCACGCCGGGCCGGATGCCGCGGGCGATCTCGCGCAGCTCGCCGATCGTGTCGGTCACCTCCTGCACCGCCGCGTCGAGCGTCGACCGGACGGCCGGTGCGGCGTCGGCGAGGTCGTGCTGGACGTGGCGCAGGGCGAGGCCGACGGCGATCAGGCGCTGCTGGGCGCCGTCGTGGAGGTCGCGCTCGATGCGGTGCCGCTCGGTCTCGGCCGCCTCGACGATCCGCCGCCGGGAGTCACGAACCTCCAGCAGCTGCTCGCGCAGCTCGGCCCGCAGCCGGACCATCTCGACCGCGAGCGCCGCCTCCTGCTCGAGGGCAGGCCGCACGGCGGCCTGCCTCTCCGCCGACCCGAGCCGGGCCGTCGCCTCGGCGAGCACCCCCGCCACGTCCTCCGGCTCGCGGCGGCCCGCCCGCAGGTCGGCCATGAAGCCGGCCACCAGGCCGAGGGCGTCGTACCGGCCCCGGTCGAAGGCACGGTCGACGTGCTTCTGCAGGCGGTCGCGCACCGGCCGGAACCCCAGCGCGACGGCCAGGGTCGCACCCGCCGTCGCCACCGGCGAGCCGTTGCCGAAGACGACGCCGAGCGCCACGACGAGGACGGCGAAGACGCCGCCGAGGACCGCGGTGACGCACGCGTAGAGCACGGTGCGGCTGACGATCAGCTCGATGTCGTAGAGCCGGTAGCGCCAGATCGCGGCCAGCGCCGCGAGCCGGAGCACGGTGAGCACGAGGGCGTCGGCGATCCGCACCACGACGAAGCTGTTGAACAGCGGGCTGCTCGGCACGAGGGTCGCGACCATGACACCGGCGGCGAAGACCATCCACTTCAGCTGCTGGCGCTCGACACCGGTCGCGGCTCGCATCCGCTGCACCATCGCGACGACGCCGAGGACGAGCGCGCCGGTCAGGCCGGGGAAGCCCAGCCAGTAGAGCAGGTCCGACGGTACGCCGGGCGCGTGCACCGGGTTGGTCCCGCCGACCATCTGCGCGGCGACCCGGGGGCCCGTCGCCCACCCCGCCAGGGTGAGCACCGCACCCAGACACCCGAGCGGGAGGACCCACGGCCAGATCCGGCCGCTGGTCGGCAGGGTGCCGTCCGGAAAGAGGACGAGGATCGCGGGCAGGATCGCTCCGCTGACCGCCCACGAGCTGCTCGCGACCAGGTCGACGGCCGCGGCGGCCGGCCAGTGGTGCGGCGTACCGGTGAGCGCGTAGCCCTGGGCGAGGTCGGTGACGATCGACTGCAGCAGGCCGTTCACGACGAGGAGCATCCCGATCCGGTGACGCGGGTGGCGGGCCAGGATCAGCACGCCCGCCGCCATGTTCGCCAGCGCGTAGACGGCGTACACGAGCGTGTCCCACACCGGCTCCCGGCCCCAGGACAGGGTGACGGAACCGGCCTCGGCCGCGATGGCGACGAGCAGCAGTGCCCCGTGTGCCGGCCGGACTCGCGTTCCCACCTCCGCATCGTGACGCACGCCGGCTGCCCGCGTATTCAGTATCAGCACGGAGGTCGAGGTGCAGCGTCCGCCCGGACGCGCTCGGGGGTGCGTCGCGGGTTCCCTGGTGTCATCACTCTCGACCCGAGGAGGTCACCATGTCCGTCACCATCCAGCAGCCCGCCGCGACCCGACGCCGCGTCCGTGCCGCCGTCCTGCTGCCCGCCGTCGCGCTCGTCGCCGCCGCGGGCTCGCAGATCGACGCGGCCGTCATCACCAACGCCTACCGGTCGGCGAGCCCCGCCGCCAAGGACACCCTCAACTTCCCCTGGTACGGCGACCTGGCCGGCCAGATCTCGACCTGGTGGTCGTTCAGCGGGCTGTTCCTGGTCGTCGGTTTCGCCGCCTTCGCCCGGAGCCGGGCGGTCGCGGGCAGCAGGTACGGACGCGCCGGGGCATGGGCCGCCGTCGTCGCCGCGGCCGGCATCGTCGTGGCCAACTTCCTGTCCGCCGCGAACGCCGACGCGATGGAGAACAACGGCATCGGGGGAGCGATCGGCCTGGTGTTCGGCGTGTGCACCGTCCTGCTCGGCGTCGGGTTCACGACGGCCGGGGTCGCGACCCTGCGGACCGGCGCGTGGCAGGGCGTCGGCCGCTTCACCCCGCTCGTCAACGGGATCTGGCCGCTGGTGATGATCGGACTGATCGTGGCCGAGCAGGTGCAGCTCGCCGTCGGGATCATGGCGGCGCTGCAGGTCACCCTCGGGGCGGCGCTGATCGCCGAGGAGGCCTGACCCCCCGGGTGGGGCGGGAGGTCAGGCGCGGTCGCGGCAGAACGCCGCGACCGCCTCGACCATCTGGTCCAGGCCCGGCTGCTCCAGCGGGTAGTGCCCGGCGTTCTCCAGCAGCACCGTCGTGACCGGCACCTTCGTGATCCGCGACAGGAACGGCTCGGAGAGGTGCAGCGGGGTCCACCGGTCGGCGGCGGGCTGGGTGAGCAGGACCGGACACACGTCGAAGGCCTCGGGGGAGACCGGCGGGTCGTAGTTCAGGTAGGAGTCGAGGAAGGCGACCGAGACGCTGTTGCCGGCCGACGTCCTGTCGGCGTAGCAGGCGCGCTTCGCTGCCCGGTTGTTCACCAGCGCCCGCATCTTGCTGACCCAGCGCATCGGGACCCGGACCCGCCGCAGCGGGGTGCGCGCGAGCAGGCCCATCAGCGTCGCGCCGACCGTGCCGGTCACGGGGTCGAAGGCGGTCTCGCGGCGCACCCGCGCCGAGGACTGGTCGAGGAAGGTCATCCCGACGATGCCCGCGACGTCGCCGTTGAGCGCGGCGACGTGGAAGGTCTCCATCCCGCCGGCCGAGAGGCCGTAGAGGACGATCGGCCGCCCGTCCCGCTCCTTCTCAACCAGCGCCGAGCCGAGGCGCACCCAGTCGTCGTACCTGACCAGCGCGCCAGGTGCCACCTCGGTGATCCCGTACGTCGGCATGTCGATCGCCACCGTCTCGAAGCCGCGTTCGGCCAGTGGCCGGCCCAGGATCGTGGTCATCTGCCGGCCGTTGGTGCCGACGCCGTGGAACAGCAGCACCTTCACCGGCGCCGCGGGGTTCCGGTAGGTGTCGAGGTGGATCCGGTGGCCGTCGTGCTCCCACCACTCCTCGACCGGCTCGGTCGCCGGGGTGAGCCGGTACGCCGGCGGCAGCTGCTCCTGGATGGTGCGCCAGGCGGACTGGGATGCGTAGCTCATGCCGCTACAACAGCCGAGCGGCGAGGAGGTCACCGAGCCATCCCGCGATGCGGTCGTCGCTCCAGCCGTACCCCTGCAGCTCCAGGTACGTCGACGGGCTGCCGAGCACCAGCATCTCGTCGGTCGCGGCGTCCACGTCGAGCCCGTGCCGCAGCCAGCCCTTGTCCGCGAGCAGGGTGATGACCTCGCGGTAGCCCACCCGTCGCAGCGCCTCGCTGTTGGTGCGGACGCGCAGGACGTCGGGCTCGTGCCGGGCGGCCTTCGCGGCCTCGTCGACGACGGCGGTCCGGGCCGTGATGCTCACGTTGCCGCGGGCGAACGCGGCGAGCACGCCCCGTCCGGAGCGCGCGCGCCGCATCTCCTGCCAGAACGCCTGGAGCGGCGGCGGGAGCTTCTCCGGGCCGAGCACCGAGTACTCGTAGCAGGCCTCGAGCAGCTCGGGCTTGGTGTGGAACACGAAGTAGAGCGTCTGCACGGCCACGCCGGCGCGCTCGGCGATGTCGGCCATCCGGGTGCCGGCGTACCCCTGCTCGGCGAACGCCTCTTTGGCGGCCAGGATCATCCGCTCGCGGTTGGCGGCGGCCTTCTCGCGGCGGGTCTGCTTCGGACGCTTGACAGCACTCATGACGAGGATCACTCTAGCTGGTGACAATCACTAGTGATCATAACTAGTGAAATCGATGGGGAAGCAGGGGATGACGATGGTCGCGACAACGGTGACGAAGGAGATGAGCTGCAGCGCCGAGCACGCCTTCGACGTGATGGTGCGGCACCACGCGGAGAACCACGCGCGCTGGGAGCGCGAGGTGCTCGAGGTGCGCCAGCTCGACGAGCCCGGGCTCGGTGCCCGCTCGGTGATGGTGCGTCACGAGCACGGCCGCACCCGCGAGGTGACCAACACCTGCGTGGAGTACGTCGAGGACCGCCGGGCGGCGTACGAGCACGTCGAGCCGGGGATGGACTTCCGGATCGTCTTCGACCTCACGCCGACCGGCCCGACCAGCTGCGTGCTGCGGGTCGACGTGCGGATGCGTCCCAAGGGCGCGACCCGGCTGATGACACCGCTGCTCGCGCTCGGCATCCACCGCCGCAGCGAGCGGATCACCGCGCGGATGTGCGACGTCGTCATCGCCACGCCGGCGTACGTGACGGACTGAGCCGTGGCGGCGTACGACGTCGTGCTGGCGCTGCACATCATCGCGGCGCTGGCCGTGTTCGGGATGAGCACGCTGCTGCACGGGTGCGAGTGGATGGCGCGGCGGGCGCGGACGGTCGCCGAGCTGCGGCCGCTCGGCACGGCGATGGGCTACGGCTTCCTGATGCCGGTGCTCGGGACCACCCTCGTCGCCCTGGGTGTGGTGCTTGTTCTCATCTCGCCGGACGACGAGAAGGTCGGCTTCGGCGACCCGTTCGTGTGGAGCGGCCTGATCGCGTACGCGCTGCTGACCGCCTCGGGCGCGGTGATGGCGCCGTACTCCAAGGCGATCGCGGCGGCGGTGGCGGCGGCGCCCGACGGGCCGATCGGTCCCGAGCTTCGCGCCGTCGTGCTCGCGCGCCCGGGGACGGTCGTGGGCCACATGACGACCGCGCTCCTGCTCGCGGTGGTCGTCGACATGACCACGAAGCCGGACGCGCTCGTGGCGCCGCTGGTGCTGCTCGTCGGCCTCGGCGTCGGCTACCTGGTCGGCCGGGCTGCGGCCCGACCGGTGGCGGATCGCGCCCGGCTCGCTACCGCCACACGCTGACGGCGCGCTCGAGGCTGGCGACGATCCCGGCCGCGTCGAAGCGGCTCTGGTCGGACTCCGGCAGCAGCCGGGTGACGGTCCGGCGGAGCTCGGCCACGGCGTCGGCCGCCCGCTCCTGCTCCTCGCTCCCGGCGTCCGGGTCGTCCTCGTCGACCGCGCGGACCAGGTCGGCGGTGGCGCGCAGGGCCGCGGCGAGGGAGGTGCGCAGGCGGGTCCCGGCCGGGCCGTCGTCGTGGACCGAGGCGTCAGGTGCCGACGTCAGGGCGACGACCTCCTCGACACACCCCGCGAGCCGGCGCAGGGAGCGGCCTTGCCGGTGCCGACGGTCGGCGAGCTCGGTCCAGCGGCGGGCACGCCAGTTGGCGCGACGGGCGTCCTCGCCGACGCGCAGCAGGTCCTCGACCTCACGCATCTGTGGGTCGAGCGACCGGACGACGTCCTCCCAGCCCTCGTCGAGCCGCTGCTCGGCGTCGAGCCCGTCCGTGAGCTCGTCGAGCTCGCGCGCGAGGCGGTGGCGCAGGTCGGCCTGGGCGCGGCTCGCGGGCGCGAACGGCAGCTGCGGGAGCAGGGCGTTGACGCCCACCCCGATCAGGGCACCGACCCCGGTGAGGCCGCCGTACGCCACGACGTACCGCTCGGGCTGGTCGCCGCCCAGGATCAGCACGAAGAGACCGGCGATCGGCACCCAGCCGCTCATCGCTCCCAGGAACCGCCAGCCGGCCACGAGCGTGCCGGCGCCGGTGACGAGTGCGATGCCGGCCGGCTCGCCGATCGGCAGCGCGCGGACGGCCAGGGCGAGGACCGCGCCGCCCAGGATCGCGGCGACGCTCTGCAGCGTGAACCGCATCGACGCCGCCACCGTGGTGGACATCGCGACGGCCGCGCCGAGCGGCGCGTAGTAGGGGTAGTGGTGGACGAAGCCGCCGATCGGCTGCACCACCAGCCACGCCGCCCCGGCCGCGAAGGCGGTCTTCGCCGCCATGAGCACGCGCGGGTGGCGGCGTACGACGGTCCGGGCACGGCGCAGGTTCGGCACCCGGGTGCCGTACCCGGTATCGCGAGGATCAGGCCATCTCGGGGACGTGCAGGTGCGCGTAGGCGAGGTCGAACTCGTGCACCTCGACGACCATGCCGTTGGCCTCGTCGGCCGCGCGCTCGCGCATCTCGTCGGCCATCGTCCGGCTGGCCTCCATCGCGTCGCGCGACGCCCAGGCGGTCGTCGCACACGCCAGGCCGGCCATCCGGTCGACCATCAGGCTGGCGCTGCAGAAGCCGTCCATCTGCTCGAGCCGGGGGAGCAGCGCCACCCGGAAGGTCTCGGTGATGGTGTCGACGTCGCCCTCGATCCAGCTCACCCGGCAGCACGCGGCGTGCTGGGTGCGGTGCATGGCGACGATCTCCCACGAGTCGACCTGCATCGAGGCGCCCATGACGTCGCGTCCGCGCTCGCGGATCGGGCGCAGCACCTCGTCGCTGTCCGCCATCGCCTCCTCGCTCTCCCAGGAGCTCGTGGTGATGCAGTAGCCGGTGTCGCGGTCGACGAGCAGCGAGACGCCGAGGCACCCCGTGGTGCGCGAGAGCAGCGGGTCGACCTCGGACTCGACCATCCTGATGCCCGCGTCGATGTTCTCGGGCCTGCCGTGGAACGTGGTGGAACGTGCGTACACGACCCACTCCTCTCAGGAGTTGGGGCGACGCCCGACCGGCGTCGCCGGTACCTCCCTGCATACTCCTCGCGCGGTCGACGCGCCAGACCCTCTCGGCCGCGCGATCATGGAGCGGTGAGCCCCTCGCCCGCCCGGTACGACGGTCTCCGCGCCGGAGCGGTGGCGGGGCTGCTCAGCGGGGCTCCGTCCACGGCGTACGCGCTGCTGAGCGGGCGCGACCCGCTGGAGGCGTCGCTGGCGGCCGGCACCCTGCTGCTGCCCGCCGAGGAGCGCCGCGGGCGGCTCCTCGTGGCCGGTCTGGTGGCCCACGTCGCGATCTCGCTCGGGTGGGGCGTCGTGCTCGCTGCAGTGCTCCCGCGGCGCCGCCCGGTCGTCGCGGGTGCACTGGCCGGCGCGGCGATCGCGGCCCTCGACCTGGGCGTCGTGGGCCCCACGTCCCGGCTGTTCGCCGGCTGCCGGTCGGTCCGCAGGTGGCCGACCACCTCGCCTACGGGGTGGCGGTCGCGGTGCTCCAGGGGCGCAGGAGGAACTTCTCGCCGGTCGCCATCCGGCCGTAGCGGCGGATCGTGGCCGGGTCGACGGCCTCGGCCAGCGAGATCTCGTCGGTGTAGTGGCTCGCGAACGTCGTGGTGATCTCCTCGGCGACCCGGGCGCGCATACTCATCGTCTCCTCGACACCGATCCGCATCAGGTGGTGCATGAGCAGCCAGCCGCCGGCGCTCCAGGCCATGCCCACCGAGATCGGGATGGTGGTCGGGGTCCGGTCCAGCCGGCCGTAGACGTAGAGCTGCTTCTTCACCGACGAGCCGTAGGGGCCGGGCTCCGGGTCCTTGGCGAGCAGCGCCGCCTCCATCGCCGCGAGGATCTGCCCGCCGAGCGGGCCGCCGCCGACCGCGTCGAAGGCCAGGGTCGCGCCGGTCTCCGCGATCGCGGACTGCAGCTGGGCGCGGAAGTCGTCCGCGGTCGAGTTGACGACGTACGTCGCTCCCAGGTCGCGCAGGATCTGCTCCTGCTGCGCGCTGCGGACCACGTTGACCAGGCCGACGCCCTCGCCGACGCAGATCTTGGTGAGCATCTGGCCGAGGTTCGAGGCGGCGGCGGTGTGGACGAGCGCGGTGTGGCCCTCGAGCCGCATGGTCGAGACCATGCCGAGCGCGGTCAGCGGGTTCACGAACGCGGAGGCGCCCTGCTCGGGGGTGATGCCGTCGGGGAAGGGGTAGGCCTGGAAGGCCGGCACCTTGCGGTACTGGCCGTACATCCTGCCGCCGAACGCGCTGACGACCTTGCCCACCAGGTGCTCCGCGTCGGCCCCCGCGGCCACCACAGTGCCGGCCGCCTCGTTGCCGAGGACCAGCGGCTTCCCGACGCGGCCGGCCACCACGGGCCGCGCCGGCGCGGGGATCGCCGCGGTCGCGACCGGCCGCTCCGGCGTACCGCTGGCCTCGAGGGTGTCGAGGTCGGCGGGGCCGAGCAGCTGGGCCAGGTCGGAGGGGTTGATCGGGCTCGCCTCCACCTTGAGCACGATCTCGTCCGGCCCCGGGTCGCCGACCTCCGCGTCCTCGAGGGACAGCTGCAGGTGGCCGTCGGCGGTGATCTCGGAGCGCAGCTCGAGCGAGGTGAAGGTCATGACCGCACGCTAGCGGCCGCCGGCACCTCGGTGCTCGACAACTTTTTTCGGCGACGATGTAGAAGTTGCACGACGCCGATCGACGTAGGTGCGAGAGGGTCACCGAGACAGCGCGTGACCACGACACGACAGGAGCGAGCAATGCCGCGGTTCATGGGATTCGTCAGGATGGAAGAGGGACAGGGCATGCCGCCGCAGGCGCTGTTCGACGCGATGGACGTCTACATCGGTGAGCAGGCCCAGCTCGGCCACTTCCTCGACGGGGGCGGCCTGTTCGGCACCGAGGACACGGTCAACTTCGTGGTCCGCAAGGGCGAGACCACCCGGGTCGACGGCCCCTACGCCGAGTCGAAGGAGGTCGTCGGCGGCTGGGCGCTGCTCCAGTACGACACGGTCGAGGAGGCCATCGCCGGCCAGGCCGAGTTCGCCGAGCTGCACGCGAAGTACTGGCCCGAGTGCTCGATGGTCGCGACCCTGCGCCAGGTCTCGGACGCGCCGCCGGAGGCCGCTGCCGACGCCTGATGTCGGTGGTCGAGTAGCCGCGAGCGCCAGCGAGCGGCGTATCGAGACCGTCGTGCGGCCGGCCTGGGGTGCGAGTCCCTAGGCTGGCCGCATGGCCGAGACCACCGCGGAGACCATCACCGCGACGTGGCGTGCCGAGTCGGCCCGGCTGATCGGCGCCCTCACCCGGATGACCCGGGACCTCGACCTGGCCGAGGACCTCGCCCAGGACGCGCTGCTGAGCGCGCTCGAGCGCTGGCCCGCCGACGGCGTACCCGCCAATCCCGCGGCGTGGCTGATGACCACCGCGAAGCGCCGGGCGATCGACTCGTTCCGGCGCGCCGACACGCTGCGCCGCAAGACGGCCGAGATCGGCCACGAGCTGAGCGAGGAGGACGGCATGCCCGACCTCACCGACCAGGTCGACTTCATCGAGGACGACGTCCTCCGGCTGATCTTCCTGTCCTGCCACCCGTCGCTGACCGCCGAGTCGCGCGCGGCCCTGACCCTGCGGCTGGTGGGCGGCCTGACGACGGCGGAGATCGCGCGCGGCTTCCTCGTCCCGGAGAAGACGATGGGCCAGCGCATCTCCCGCGCGAAGCGGACGCTGGCCGACGCGGGGGTGCAGCTCGAGCTCCCCCTGGGCCAGGAGCGGCTGGACCGGCTCGACGACGTGATGGCCGTGATCTACCTGGTCTTCAACGAGGGGTACGCCGCGACGGCGGGCGAGGACTGGATGCGTCCCGAGCTCACCCGCGAGGCGATCCGGCTGGCCCGGATGCTCGCGTCGCTCGTCCCCGACGAGCCCGAGGTGCACGGCCTGCAGGCGCTGCTGGAGCTGCAGGCCTCGCGCGGCGTGGCCCGGGTCGACGCCGACGGTCGGCCGGTGCTCCTCGAGGACCAGGACCGGCGGCTCTGGGACGACCTGCTCATCCGGCGCGGGCTCGACGCGCTGGCCCGCGCGGAGCGGCTGGCCGCCGAGGGACGGCCGGTCGGTCGGTACTTCCTGCAGGCGGCGATCGCCTCGTGCCATGCCCGCGCACGGGTCGCGGAGGAGACCGACTGGCCCCGCATCGCCGCCCTGTACGACGTCCTCGCCGAAGCCGCGCCCGGCCCGGTCGTCGAGGTCAACCGGGCCGTCGCGCACGGCCGCGCCCACACGCCCGAGGCCGGACTCGCCGTGCTCGACCGGCTGCCCGACGGCGCGCTCGCCGGGTCGTACCTGCTGCCGAGCGTCCGCGGCGACCTGCTCGACCGCGCCGGCCGGCACGACGAGGCGGCGGCCGCCTTCCGGGCCGCCGCCGCCCTCACCCAGAACCAGGGCGAGCGCGAGCTGCTCCTGCGCCGCGCGAGCGACGCGGAGCAGGCCGCGGCCACCTAGGACTGCGCCGAGAGGCCCCGCTCGATCGCCCCGATGATCTCGGGCCGGAGCCGCTCGGCGGAGATCACGGCGTCGACCGATCCCACCCGCACGGCCCGGTGGATGTCGTGAACGCCGTCGAACTCACTGGCGACCTCGTTGAGCTTCTCCGCCCGGACCGAGGCCCGCAGCCTGCTGAGCTCGATCGCGAGGCGACCGCGCTCGGCCGCGGTGGCCTCGGCCAGCTCCTGCTCCAGCTCCTTGACGTGCGGGTCCGCGGCGGTGCGCTTGTCCACCTCGGCCGAGAACACGACCGCTGCAGCCGGCGCGCCGCCGATGACCGAGGCGAACGAGCCCTCCAGGGCGAGCACGGTCATCCGCGGGTTGAGCGCCTTGGAGAACACCACGAAGGCACCGCCGTGGTAGCGCGAGATCACGACGAAGACGATCGGGCCGTCGAAGTTCGTGATGGCACGGCCGATCTCGGCGCCGTACTCGAGCTGCAGGTTGCGCATCGAGTCGGGCGAGCCGTCGAAGCCGGACAGGTTCGCCAGCACCACGAGCGGGCGGTTGCCGCTGGCCGCGTTGATCGCACGCGCCGCCTTCTTCGAGGAGCGCGGGAAGAGCGTGCCACCGGTGTAGGTGTCCGGGCCGTCCGTGGGAGGGAACCCGCGCCGCGGCACGGGCTTGGACTCGATGCCGATCAGGCAGACCGGGTGGCCGCCGAGGTGGGCGTCGAACACGACCGCGGTGTCGGCGTCGGCCATCCCCGCCCAGCGCTCCAGGGTCTCGTGGTCCTGGTCGGCCACCGCCCGCATGACGGTGCGGATGTCGAACGCCTTCTTGCGGTCCGGGTTGCTCGCCGCGTCGAAGATCTGTCCCACCGTGGTGAAGTCGCTGGAGGGATCGACGTGCGGGAAGTCGCGGATGTCGCGCTCGGTCGGGTCGTTCGTCGTCGTACGCCGGGGGCCGGGCTCGCCCGGGACGACGTAGGTGTGCTCGTAGTGCGCCATCAGCACGTCGAAGGCACCCGGCAGGTCGGGGGCCCAGTACTGCGCCTGGCCGTTCGCACCCATCACCCGGTCGTAGCCGCCGATGCCGAAGTTGTCCTCGGCCGAGACGCCGCCGGAGAAGTCGAGCGACTGCTTGCCGGTCAGCACCATGGCGCTGTCGGGGGTCATCACCAGGATGCCGCGCGTGTGCATCAGCATCGTGGCCTCGGCGTTCCAGTACGGCTGGGCGCCGACGTTGATGCCGGCGACGACCACGTTGATCTCGCCGCCCGCCTGGGTGAACTCGATGATCCGGCGCAGGCCGGCCGCCACCCAGTCCATGTTCTCGGTGCCGGAGTCCATGGAGATCCGGGCGCCGGCGGAGAGGGCGTACCACTCCACGGGCACGCCCATCTCCTCCGCGAGGTCGATCGCGGCGATGACCCGGCGGCACTCCGCCTCGGCGACCGCGCCGAGCGCCTTGGTCGGGTCGCCGCACAGGACGACACGGGTGACGCCCTCCGGGTGCAGCGCCGTCGGCGTCGACACGACACCGGCGATGATGCCGGCCTTGTTGAGGCCGCGCGGACGGTCCACCGGCACCAGCCGGTGGGCGTCGTCGAGGTCGTGCTCGACGAACGAGCCCTGGGCGCCGGTGAGCAAGGGGAGCAGCTCGTAGGGGTAGACCAAGCCCCGGCGACGGGCGCGCAGCACGAGGCTGTCGTAGGTGTCCAGGGTGCGCAGCGGCTCGGTGGGCGGCGCCTCGATCGCGCTGACCACCCGGCCGCCCGGGCCGGACGCGAAGCGGATCGACATCGGGACCGGCGTACCGTCCGGGCCGGCGACGCGGCCGACCGCGACGACCTCGGCGATGCCGGCGGCGTCGGTCAGCGGCGTGATCTTGCGCTGCAGGCCGGTGATCTGGTCGAGGTCGGCGTCCACGACGGGCCACACGTGGACCCAGACGTGGTTGAGGTCGAGCTTGACGCCGGCCGCCCCGCGGGAGGTGCGCGCCCGGCGTACCGCCTCGAGGCAGTTCTCGATCGCCCGCTCCGCGTGGGGTACGCCGGTGACCTGGCCGTCCTCGTCGCGGACGACGACCAGCTGCCGCACCTGGGCCAGCGCGACCAGGCGCCGGTCCTCGGGGTTGTCGCGGCCGACGCACTCGTAGAGCAGCACGTCGTGGGGCGCGTCGAGCCGGGTGATGTGGAAGTCGCGGAGCCGCCAGAGGTCCAGGCGACGGGCCACCATCGGGTGCACGCCGTGGACCAGCTCGTCCTCGACGACCTCGCCGGAGTCGTCGGTGCGGAAGGTGTAGTACTCGACCTGGGTGTCGTCGCCCGGGCAGACCGCGACCGTGACCCGACGGGCCAGGGCGAGGAGCCCGGACGCGGCCAGCGCGTCGCGGAGCGCGGCGGTGACGGCCGGTGCGGAGTCCGGGGTGGACGGCCAGTGCAGGAAGAGGTCGGCGACGACGTCGGCAGGGGCGCCGCTCTCGGCGAGCGCCGCGGCCAGCTCGCGCACCAGCGCGGAGGCCGGGTCGCTCAGCTCGTCCCACGTCCCGGTGGTCGTCACCAGGTGCCGCGCCGCGCCGTCGATCTCGTACGTCGCGCCCACGAACGGGCGACCCTCCCGCTCGGACACGGTCACGGCGCCGACCGTCTCGCGGTAGTGGCGGCGGGTCATCACCTCGAGCATCGGCTCGGGGGCACCGGCACCCGACGCGATGCGCTCGCCGAGGAAGCCCACGATCTTCTCCGGGATCGCGGCGAGCGCGTCGATCCGCGCGGCGCGGTCGGAGGCGTCGGGGTGGGCGAGCGCGGCGACCTCGTCGCGCACGCCGGCGACGACCGTCTCCCGCTCGGCGTCGACCAACGGCTGGTCGAACCAGCGGAACCGGATGCTGCGCGCCAGGTCCCCGACCGCCGGGAAGCGGCGCTGGGTGGCCGCCTTGAGCCGCTCGAGCTGGGCACGTACGTCGGCGGGGTCGGCGTCGGCGGGCGCGGGCTCGTCGATCCAGCGCTGGAGCAGGGCGACCACGACGTCGGCGTCGGTCGCCGGCCCCTGCTGGGCGAGGAAGATCCGGAACACGGCCTCCTCGAGCGCGGGCGAGCGGTCGAGACCGGTCACGCCGTAGTGCGCGAGGACCCGGCACAGCCGCTCGCGGAAGTGCTCCGGCAGGCCGCCGCGGTCGGCGTCCAGGCTGCGCAGGAAGGTGTGGAAGTGCTCGCGGGAGCTGTGCACCCGCAGCTCGTTGCGCCGCTCGTCGTCGGCCGGACGGTCGCGGTGCAGGTCAGCGATGTCGGTGAAGAGCGTGACCAGGGCGACGTCGTCGGAGACGACGTACTCCCCGGACGCCCGCAGCTCGTCGCGCGCGGTCAGGTACTCCTTGAGCGTGTCGCGGCGGTCGGCGGCCGGCACGTCGTACCCGAGGAGCTGGGCCGCGATGGTCGCGTGCGCCCGCTCGGCGCGGTCGCGCAGCGAGGTGGCGCCGCCGTCGGTGGGCAGGACCACGTCGGCGCACGCGGCGTCGGTCGCGCCCTCGCTGCCGGCCTCGTCGGCGATCGGCTCGATCCGCAGCAGGGGCGCGCCGGTCTCGACCTGGCTGCCGGTGATCACCAGCAGGTCGCGCACCCGCGCGGTGACCGGCGCCGGGATGACGGTCTCCATCTTCATGGACTCCAGGACCAGCAGCGGGGCGCCGGCCTGCACCACGTCACCGACGGCGGCCGGCGTCGCGACCACGAGGGCCGGCGCGGGCGACCGCACGACACCGCCCTCGTCGCGGCTGATCCGGTGGGCGACCCCGTCGACCTCGACCAGGTGCACGGTCCCGTGCACGGCCGAGACGATGCGGTGCTTGCGACCACCCACGACGAGGTGGGCGTGGAACTCGTCGAGCCACTCGATCTCGACGTCGGCGGTGGCGGAGCTGGCGCCCGCGGCCACGGTGATCCGGTAGCGGCCGGGGGAGAGCTGCAGCGTGGTCAGCTGGTACGTCGTACCGCGCAGCTTGACCTCGACCGGCTCGCCGACCTCGTGCTGGGCCTGCGGCCGGCCGCCGTGCGCGGTCTCGAGGAAGCGGGTGCGCTCGACCGCGAGCTGCTCGTCGTACGCCGCGACGGCGGCGGTGAGCAGGGCGATCTCCCGGTGGTCGTCGGACACGAGCCGGCCCTCGTCCCGGGCCCGGTCGATCCAGGCGGTGTCCGCCCACTGCGGCTCGCCCGAGACGACCTCCGGCTGCTGGAGCAGGTCGAGGATGAAGGCCTTGTTGGTGGTGCCGCCCTCGATGACGACGGTCGTCTCCGCCATCGCCCGGCGCAGGCGGGCGAGCGCCTCGTCGCGGTCGCGGCCGTAGGCGATGACCTTGGCGATCATCGAGTCGAAGTCGGCGGGGATGACGTCGCCCTCGCCCAGCCCGGTGTCGACGCGTACGCCCGGGCCGCTGGGCAGCTCGAGCAGCGCGACCCGACCGGGGGCCGGGGCGAAGTCGCGGTCGGGGTCCTCGGCGTTGAGCCGCGCCTCGATCGCGTGGCCGGCCTCGACCGGCCGCTCTCCCTCGAGCGCGCCGCCGGCGGCGACGTGGATCTGGGCCTTGACGAGGTCGACCGAGGTCGTCACCTCGGTGATCGGGTGCTCCACCTGCAGCCGGGTGTTGACCTCGAGGAAGGCGAACGAGCGCTCCTCGGGCTGGTAGAGGAACTCCACGGTGCCGGCGCCGGTGTAGCCGACCGCGACCGCGAGGCGCTCGGCCGAGGCCTTGAGCTCCTCGACCTGGTCGCGGGACAGCAGGGGCGAGGAGGACTCCTCGATGACCTTCTGGTTGCGCCGCTGCACCGAGCAGTCGCGGACGCCCAGGGCCCAGGCGGTGCCGTGGCTGTCGGCGATGAGCTGCACCTCGACGTGGCGCGCGCCGGTGACGACGCGCTCGAGGAAGACGACGCCGCTGCCGAAGGCACGCTCGGCCTCGTCGCGGGTGCGCTGGTAGGCGTCGGTGAGCTCGGCGGGGGTGGTGACCTTGCGGATGCCGCGGCCGCCACCACCGGCGGACGCCTTGAGCATCATCGGGTAGCCGATCCGCTCGGCGGCCGCCAGTGCCTCCTCGAGGGTGTCGACCGGGCCGTTGCTCCACGGCGCGACCGGTACGCCGACCTTCTCCGCGATCCGCTTGGACCCGATCTTGTCGCCGAGCTGGCGCATCGCGTCGGAGCCGGGGCCGATGAACGTGATGCCGAGGCGGTCGCACAGGTCGACGAAGGCCGGGTCCTCGGCGACGAAGCCCCAGCCGACCCAGACCGCGTCGGCGCGGGTGGCGACGAGGGCGCGCTCGAGGACCTCGAGGTCCAGGTAGGGCCGCGCGGAGGCGGGGCCGAGGCCGTGGGCCTCGTCGGCCTCGCGCACGAAGGTCGCGTGCCGCTCCGCGTCGGTGTACAACGCGATCGAGGTGAGGTCCTGCCCCGCCGCGGCGAGGTCCCGGACGGCGTGGATGAGCCGCATCGCGGCCTCTCCTCGGTTCACGATCGCGATTCGTGAGAACACCAGCTACCTCCGGGGTCGGGAGAAGCGCCCGGGGAGGACGCGTCGGTCGGCAGCGGTGGCTGCCGGACACATCCTCGCAAAAGATGAGGAAAGGCTCAAATATTACGTGAGGATTGCCTCATATTGTTTACCTGACCGTCACATGACGGGCCCCTGCGCCGCTCAGGCCTCCGCGATCGGCAGGACCGGTTCGAGCACCGGTCGCTTGGGCAGACGGTTGTCCCCGGTCGAGCGGCCGCGGACGTGCCGGACGAACCACGGCACCCAGAACCGGCCCAGCCACTGGGCGTCCTCGACCCGGCTGCGCCACCAGGCGCGCGCCGACAGCGGCGGCAGCGGTTCCTGCCACGACGGGTCGGGTCGTACGCCGAGCACGTCGGCGAACGCCGTCGCGAGCCGGGTGTGCCCCGCGGTGTTGAGGTGCAGCCGGTCGAAGCTCCACCAGCGCGGGTCGTTGACCGCGGGGTACTCCTCGAAGTCGACGAGCACCACGCCGTGCCGCGCCGCGGCCTCGCGGATCGCCGCGTTGAGGTCACGCACCCGCGGGGTGAGGTGCCCGGCGATGCTGAAGGTGGCGCCCGGGTCGGGGAACGTGCAGCCGATGACGGTGGCGCCGATGCCGCGCAGGGCGGCGTACATGTCCTCGAGGTCGGTCATCGTCTCGGCGAGGTCGAACGAGCCGAGCACGTCGTTCGCGCCCGCCATCACGCTCACCAGGTCCGGGTTCAGCGCGAGCGCGGGCTCGAGCTGGTCGGCGCGGATCCGCTTCGTGCGCCGGCCGCGGATCGCGAGGTTGGCGTAGAGCAGGTCCGGGTTGCTCTCGGCCAGGTAGACGGCGAACCTGTCGGCCCAGCCGCGGATGCCCCCATGCGCGTCGAGATCGTTCAGCCCCTCGGTCTGGGAGTCCCCGAGGGCGACGTACCGGTGGAACAGCACTGCTTCATTATGCCGAGCCGACCGGTGTCGTGAAGGCGTAGTCGTCGAGCGGGAAATGGGCCGCGTCCCACATCGTCTCCAGGGTGGACGCCGGTCGCAGCGGTACGTCGCCGTGCTCGTCGAAATAGTAGCTGTTCGCCGTGGAGCACTGGCCCTGGAAGAACACCTGCTTGTCCCGGCGCCCGAGCACGCTGGCGAAGTAGCCGATCCGGCTCGCGCCGCGCTTCCGGGCTGCCTTGAGCAGGCGGACGATGTGCGCCGACTGGGTCTCGATGAGATCGAAGTACGACGAGCCGTTGTAGCCGTTGTAGCCGTTGTAGCCGTAGGGCCCGAGGATCGCGAAGAAGTTCGGGAAGCCGAGGACGCTCACACCGCGGTAGGCCTGGAAGCGGTTCTCGGTCCAGAACGCCTCCAGGTCGCGACCGCCCGCCCCCTGCACCCGGGTAGACCATCGCCTCGATCCTCGAGGCGATGCGGCGCGACACCATCCGCGCCGTCGTCGACCTGTCGTAGCGGTCTCCGATCCGGTCGCGGGGAGATCTGAGTCCACCCGGTGGCGCGGATCTTCCCCACATCCGTCGAAGCCGCACAGCTCTCGACGGTTCGAGCTACTCGTCCGGATCCCAGCGCCACCAGTGCAGCCGGTGCACCTCGTCGCTGTACACACCCTCGACGCAGTGCTGGCGGGCAGCCTCGGCCAGCAGCCGCCGATTCCGACCGGACAACGTCGTCACCACGATGGTGCTGGCGCGGTCGCCGAATCGGAACCGCACTCCGTGAGACGTCCGTTCGGCGTGGACCACGTCCGCCCAGGCGAACCGACGCCGGACCGCCGCCGACACGATGCCTGGTGCGGACACCGCCACGCCGACCTGTCCGTAGGTCAGGCTGCCGAAGGGCCACCCCGTCGACACCGCGTTGAAGCCGTCCGGACGGCAGAAGATGCCGACCCGCATCGCCACGTCGGAGTAACCCGTTGCGCCTTCAGCCACGTCGACATCCTCCTCGCCGACGCCTGGGGCGGCTAGGTTCCGACCATGCCCACCTGCGCACCGGTCGACCTCACCTTCTTCGACACCGCGCCGCAGCGGTTCGAGCAGACCTGGGACGTCCCGCGGTCCGCCGAGACCTTCTTCAGCGACGACCTGGTCGAGGACCCGTTGCACTGGTGCCGCGGGCTGAGGCTCGACTGGCTCTCCCCGGCGCCGTACGGCGTCGGCGCGCAGCGCCACGTCAGCCTGCTCGGCCTGATGCACGCCGACGAGCTCTTCTTCCTCTGGGAGGACGGCCGCCGGTTCGCCTTCCACTTCACGCGGGTGAACCTGCCGATCTTCACCAGCTTCGCGGAGTACTACGAGGTCGAGCCGACCGGCTCGGACACCTGCCGCTTCACCTGGAAGGTGGCGGTCGCCCCGTCACCCCTCGGCCGCCCCGGCGGCCCCCTCAACGCCGTCCTCGTCGGTCGGCTGTTCGCCGACACGACGAGGTACGTCGCCGGCCTGACCCGGTAGCCGTGCAGCTGGCCCGCCCCCAAAAACACCGCACGCCCGCGGCTATGGGGGCACCGCAGACGTGGGCGACTCGTCGCGGCTCGGCGACCGCGGGGAGCTCCTCCTACCGTCCCTCGCTCGTCGGCGTCCTGTCATCGGAAACGCGGGAAATAGGGAACCCGGACTAGACCACCGGCGATCAGCGCTCGGCAGCCACCAGGCGCTCGAGGTTGTCGAGCTCGTTGGTCCGACCCGCGACGATGCGCTGGGTCCACTCCTCGTCGTGCAGCGGCTCGCACTCCATGACGACGTCGGTGCCGGTCGCGGTCCGCTCGAGCGTGACGACGGTCAGGTGCTGGTACGGCGCCTGCCCAGGCACGAAGTCGATGAGCGACAGGTAGGCCAGCCGGTGCGGCTCGACGACCTCGGTGAGCTCCTTGTGCGAGCTGGTCGAGAGCGGCATCCCGGCCTGCTCCATGAAGGCGATCTGCTCCGGCCCGGTGGCGGTCATCGTGTGGTCGAGCGCGCCGCCGACGCGGAGGTCGAGCCTGTCGACGGTGGTGCGGAAGCCGTCGGGAGCCCACCAGGCGGAGATGCCCTCGGGGGTGGTCCAGAGCTCCCAGATCCGCTCCGGGGAGACGGGCAGGCTGCGGCGGAGCTCGATGGTCGCGGTGGTGTTCATGGTGGTTCCTCCTGGGGTCTCGTGCTGCTGTCACCCCAGGGACGGAGCCGTCAGTCGGTTCTCGACATGCCCGCAGAGAATCGGATCCCGTTGGGCATCTGTCTGACCCCGGCACACCACCTTCAGACAGATGGCGATCGCTCGCGTGACCGGCGTCACCTAGGGTCGGGAGCCAGAGTTCGGTACCTCCAACGGGTAGGAGTCGCCCCATGTCATCGGCCACCACGCTTCGTCCGGGCCTCAAGCAACGCCATCTCTCGATGATCGCCATCGGCGGCGTGGTCGGGGCAGGCCTGTTCGTCGGGTCCGGCACGGTCATCAACGGCGTGGGGCCGGCGGCGTTCCTCAGCTACGCGGCGACCGGGATCCTCATCGTCCTGGTCATGCGGATGCTGGGGGAGATGGCCGTCGCGGAGCCGTCGGCCGGGTCGTTCTCCGACTACGCGGAGCGCTCCCTCGGCCGCTGGGCGAGCTTCTCGGTGGGCTGGCTCTACTGGTACTTCTGGGTGATCGTCGTCGGCTTCGAGGCGGTCGCGGGCGCGGCGATCCTGCAGCGGTGGCTGCCCGGCGTACCCCTCTGGATCATGGCGCTGGGCCTGCTGGTGCTGATGACCGCGACGAACCTCTTCTCGGTCCGTTCGTACGGCGAGTTCGAGTACTGGTTCTCCACGATCAAGGTCGCCTGCATCCTGGTCTTCATCCTCGCCGGGCTCGCCTTCGTGCTCGGGCTCTGGCCCGGGCGGCACGCCGACTTCTCCAACCTGACCGCGCACGGCGGCTTCATGCCGCACGGCTTCGGGTCGATCGCCTCCGGCATCGCGATCGTCGTGTTCTCCATGGTCGGTGCCGAGATCGCGACCATCGCCGCGGCCGAGTCCGCGGAGCCCGAGCGAGCCGTCGTCCGCGCCACCAACTCCGTCATCTTCCGGGTCGCGACCTTCTACGTCGGCTCGGTGTTCCTCCTCGTGGTGATCCTGCCCTGGAACTCGCAGTCCGTCCTGTCCTCGCCGTTCGTGACGGCCTTCGACGCCATGGGTGTCCCGGCCGCCGCGCAGGTGATGAACTTCGTGGTCCTCACCGCGGTCCTCTCGTGCCTCAACTCCGGGCTCTACACGGCGTCGCGGATGCTCTTCATGCTCTCCACCAAGGGCCAGGCGCCGGCCTCGGTCAGCGCCGTGACCCAGCGGGGCGTCCCGGCTCGGGCGATCCTGCTGTCGACGATCATCGGCTTCGTCTCGGTGATCGCCGCCTACACCTCCCCGGACAAGGTCTTCCTGTTCCTGCTCAACTCCTCGGGTGCCGTCATCCTCTTCGTCTACCTGCTGATCTGCTGCTCCGAGCTGGTGATGCGGCGTCGGCTGGAGCGCGAGGCGCCCGAGCGGCTCATCGTGAAGATGTGGTTCTACCCGGCCCTGCCGATCCTCGCGGCCGCCGCGATCATCGGCATCCTCATCTCGATGTACGTCGACTCCTCGACCCGCGTGCAGATCCTCTGCAGCCTCGCGTCGTGGGGCCTCGTGCTCGTCGCGTACGCCGCGCTGCGCGGCCGGATCAGCGCCCGCGCCGCCGGCGCCGTCCCGTCGACCCCGGTCGCGGAGCTCTCCTGACGATCGCTCCGCACCGCCCGGCCGATGACCCGAATGGCGTGGTCGATGATGGGTGGGTGCGCCCGGAGCTCCAGAACATCGTCGACGAGGTCTCCCGGCTGCTCGCGCACCCCGTGACCCTGGAGGACCGCACCTTCGCGATGGTGGCGTTCCATTCCCACCGTGCCGAGGTCGACGACGTGCGCCAGCGGTCCATCCTCGAGCGCGGCTCCGGCGCGGACGTCCGTCGTTGGTTCGAGGGCTTCGGCATCACCACGGCCACCGGTCCGGTGCTCACGCCCGCCGAGCCCGCGATGGGAGTGCTGCCCCGGCTCTGCCTGCCCGCGCGCTGGCGCGGCGTGACCTACGGCTACCTGTGGGCGATCGACGACGGCGACATCGACGACGCGCTGCTGCCGGCCGCGATGGAGCTCGCCGAGCAGGCCGGTGCGCTGATGGCGCAGCAGGCGCGGCACCGCAGCGACCTCGGCATCCTCCTGCAGGACCTGCTGTCCACCGACCCGGACACCGTCGAGCGGGCGGCCGAGGAGATCGACGCACGCCGGATCGTGCGGCGCGGGGTGCCGGTCGCCGTGGTCGAGCTGCAGGTCGTGCGGCGACCGACCGCGGACGCCGTACCCATCAACGTGTGGACGCTGCCCAGCTCGGTCATCGCCTGGACCGGGCCGGACCACACGACGTTGCTCGTCCCCGTGCCGGAGGGGGACGTCCGAACCGCCGAGGAGCTGGCGCGCACCACGCGTGAGCTCTACCTCGACGGCCTGCCCGAGGACCACTCGGTCGACCTCGTGGCCGGCATCGGCGTACCCACCCCCGACCTCGCCGACCTGCGCACCAGCTGGCGCCAGGCCCGCCTCGCCGCGCGCGTGCTGACCGCGGTCCCCGAACGTCGTCCGGTCGCGGCGTGGGCCGACCTCGGCATCTACCGCCTCCTGGCCTGCGGGCCCGAGGCGGTCCTCACCGAGGCGGTCGTCGACGACGCCGTACGACGCCTGCTCGAGCTCGACGACCCCGACCTCCGCACCACCGCGCTCACCTACCTGCGCGCGGGCGGCAACGTGCAACGGGCCGCCGAGCAGCTGAGCGTGCACCGGCAGACGGTGTACTACCGGCTCCAGCGCATCGGCAAGGTCACCGGCCTGGACCTCACCGACGGCGAGGACCAGCTGCGGCTGCACCTCGGCCTCACGCTCGCCCCGGTGCTCGGGCTCGTCGCCGTCCAGCCCTGACCCGCGGCCGGTGCGCCACAATGCCCCCATGACCCTCCGAGGGGCGTCGCCGCGATGATCGCGTGGCCCAAGACGCAGTACGCGCGGTCCGGCGACGTGTCCATCGCCTACCAGGTCGTCGGCGACGGGCCGATCGACGTGCTCTACGTGCCGGGCTACATCTCGCACGTCGAGCTCGTCTGGGAGGTCCCGCCGGCGGTCCACATCATCGAGCGGCTGGCCTCGTTCGCCCGGGTGATCATGTTCGACAAGCGCGGCAACGGCCTGTCCGACCCGGTCGAGGGCAGCATCACCCTCGAGGAGCGGATGGACGACCTGCGCGCGGTCATGGACGCCGTGGGCTCGACCCATGCGGCGATCCTGGGCGTCTCCGAGGGAGCTCCGCTCTCGATCCTGTACGCCGCCACCTACCCCGACCGCGTCTCCGAGCTCGTCCTGTACGGCGCGATGGCGCGCTCGACCTGGGCGCCCGACTACCCCTGGGCCACGCCCGCCGAGGACCTCCTCGAGGCGTCCCTGGAGATGACGCCCTACCTCTACGAGGGCGCGATGATCGAGGTGATGGCGCCCAGCCTCCAGGACGACCCGCAGGCGGTCGAGACGTTCGCCAAGTTCCAGCGGTACGGCGCCACCCCCGCGATGCTCGCCCAGAGCTACCTCATGTTCATGGACATCGACGTCCGCGCGGTCCTGCCGACGATCAACGTGCCCACCCTGGTCCTGCACCGCAAGGGCGATCGCGCGGTCAACCACCTCGGCGCCGCGTGGATGGCCACCCAGATCCCCGGTGCCCGGTACGTCGAGCTCCCCGGCATCGACCACACCATGTACGCCGGCGACGCCGACGCGGTGATCGACGAGATCGAGGAGTTCCTCACCGGCGTACGACGTGCCGTCGAGGTCGACCGTGTCCTCGCCACCGTCATGTTCACCGACATCGTCGGCTCGACGGTGCTGGCCGGTGAGCTGGGCGACCGGGCGTGGCGCGACCTGCTCGACCAGCAGAACGCGGTGCTGCGCCGCGAGCTCGCCCGCTTCCGCGGTGTCGAGGTCAAGACCCTCGGCGACGGCATGCTCGCGACCTTCGACGGCCCGGCGCGCGCGATCCGCTGCGGCCTCGCGCTGGTCGAGGCCGTGAAGCCGCTCGGCATCGAGATCCGGGTCGGCCTGCACACCGGCGAGGTCGAGCTCGTCGGCGACGACGTCGCCGGGATCGCCGTCCACATCGCGGCCCGGGTCGGCGCCAAGGCCGGCGCCTCCGAGGTCCTCGTCTCCAGCACCGTGAAGGACCTCGTCGCCGGCTCCGGTATCGCCTTCGCCGAGCGCGGCGAGCACGAGCTCAAGGGCATCCCCGACACCTGGCGCCTGTACGCCGTCGACGGCTGACCCGGCCGCTCACCCCGAGCTCTTGTGCACCGTGACAGCCGGGGTCGGGAAGCTCGTTCACCACGCCACGTACGGACAGGCCTGAGAAGGCCTACTTTGGTGAGATGCGAGTGCTCGACAAGGTCATCACCAAGGCCCAGGCGACGATCCCCATGGAGCGGCAGGTCCAGGGCCTCCACCTCTTCACGAAGGTGAAGCGGCGGGTGGTCGGGGACGACCAGCCGGTCTTCGCCGACGAGGTGCTCCCCGACGTCGACACGCTCGAGCTGACCGAGATCGACGTCAGCAACCCGTTCCTCTACCGCCAGGGCCAGTGGCTGCCGTACTTCAAGCGGCTGCGGGACGAGGTGCCGGTCCACTTCCAGGCGAACAGCGCCTTCGGGCCGTACTGGTCGATCACGCGGTACGACGACATCATCACCGTGGACAAGGACTTCGAGACCTACTCCGCCGAGCCGCAGATCGTCATCGGTACGCCGCCCGAGGGACTCGACATCGAGATGTTCATCGCGATGGACCCGCCGCGCCACGACCAGCAGCGGGGCGCCGTCCAGGGCGTCGTGGCCCCCCAGAACCTCGAGGAGATGGAGGGGCTGATCCGCTCGCGCGTGCAGGAGGTCCTGGACAGCCTGCCGGTCGACGAGCCCTTCGACTGGGTCGACAAGGTCAGCATCGAGCTCACCTCGCGGATGCTCGCCACGCTGCTCGACTTCCCCTACGACCAGCGCCGCAAGCTCGTCTACTGGACCGAGCTGGCCGGCGCCAGCGCCGGCGCGACCGGCGGCCCCGTCGACATGGACGAGCTGTACACGGGCGTCGCCGACATGGCGAAGAGCTTCAGCGCGCTGTGGCACGACAAGGCCGCGCGCCGCGCCGCCGGCGAGAAGCCGGGCTACGACCTGATCACGCTGATGCAGATGTCCGAGGACACCAAGGACCTGATCAACCGGCCGATGGAGTTCCTCGGCAACCTGATCCTGCTCGTGGTCGGCGGCAACGACACGACCCGCAACTCGATGTCGGGCGGTGTCTACGCGCTCAACCAGTTCCCCGATCAGTTCGAGCGGCTGAAGGCCGACCACAGCCTGGTCCCGAAGCTGGTGCACGAGATCATCCGGTGGCAGACGCCGCTGGCCTACATGCGCCGGATCGCGACCAAGGACACCGTCCTCAACGGCCAGTTCATCCGCAAGGGCGACAAGGTCGTCATGTGGTACGCCTCGGCCAACCGCGACGAGCGCACCTTCGAGAACCCCGACGACTTCGTCATCGACCGCCCCAACGCCCGCCACCACCTCTCCTTCGGCATCGGCGTCCACCGCTGCATGGGGAGCCGGGTCGCCGAGATGCAGCTGCGGATCCTGTGGGAGGAGCTGCTCGCGCGCTTCGCGGACATCGAGGTCGTCGAGGAGCCGGAGTACCTCCAGTCCAACTTCGTCCGCGGCTACACGAAGATGATGGTCCGGCTCACGCCGCTCGGGCAGGAGCCCCGGCCGCGTGCCCGCAAGGAGGCCGTCGCCGCGGCCCGCCCCGCGCCGAACCGCTCCCGCGAGGGCTGGGTCACCACGACCCAGGAGACCGAGCTCGACCTGCAGGTCGCGGGTCGTCGCGAGGTGGCCGACGGGATCGTCGAGCTCACCCTCGCGGACCCGTCCGGCGCCCAGCTGCCGTCGTGGACGGCCGGCGCCCACGTCGACCTGGTCCTCAGCCCGTCGCTGACGCGGCAGTACTCGCTGTGCGGCAGCGCCGCCGACGCGACCTCCTGGAAGGTCGGCGTCCTCCGCGACCCGACGAGCCGGGGCGGATCGGCGTACGTCCACGACAAGCTGGCGGAAGGCGCGACGGTCCGGGTACGCGGTCCGCGCAACCACTTCCCGCTCGTGGCGTCGCCGCGCTACCAGTTCATCGCCGGCGGCATCGGCATCACCCCGATCCTCGCGATGATCGAGGCGGCCGAGGCGCGGGGCACGGAGTGGAGCCTGCTGTACGGCGGTCGCTCGCGCGCGTCGATGGCGTTCCTCGACCGGCTCGAGGGCGACCCCCGGGTGACGGTCTGGCCGCAGGACGAGAAGGGCCTGCTCGACCTCGCCTCCGTGCTCGGCACGCCGCGGCCGGACACGCTGGTCTACTGCTGCGGCCCCGGTCCGCTCCTCGACGCCGTCGAGGAGGGGTGCGCGGGATGGCCGGACGGCAGCCTGCACATCGAGCGGTTCGCGGCCAAGAAGGTCGACGCGTCGGAGGACGCGCTCGACTCCTTCGAGGTGGAGTGCTCGCGCTCGGGCGTGACCGTGACCGTGCCCGAGGGCACGTCCATCTTCGACGCGGTCGAGAAGGCCGGCGTCGATGTACTCGGGTCGTGCATGGAGGGCATCTGCGGCACCTGCGAGGCCGACGTGCTCGAGGGCACGCCCGACCACCGCGACTCGATCCTGTCCAAGGCGGAGCGCGAGCGTGGCGACACGATCATGCTCTGCGTCTCCCGCTCGCTGTCGAAGAAGCTGGTGCTGGACGTATGAGCTATCCCCGGGAGTGCTGGTACGTCGCCGCGACCTCTGACGAGGTCGGCGACGGCTTCACCACGCGACGCGTCGTCGACACCCACGTCGTGCTGTTCCGGCTCGCCGACGGCTCGATCGCCGCCCTCGAGGACCGCTGCGCGCACCGGCCGTACCCGCTCTCGGCCGGCCACCGCGAGGGCGACCTCGTCGTGTGCGGCTACCACGGCTGCACGTACGACGCGACCGGCCGCTGCGTCCGTGTCCCCTCGCAGGACAACCCGCCCGCGGGCGCCCGCGTGCGCGCGTTCCCCGTCGTCGAGCGCGGGCCCTTCGTCTGGGTCTGGACCGGCACCCGCGGCGGCGAGCGGCTCCGGCCGCCCCCGGCGACGCCGTGGCTCGCGGGCGACGGCTGGAGCAGCGTGGGGGAGCGACGTACCGTCGCGGCCGAACTCGGCCTGCTGCACGAGCACTACCTCGACCTGACCAACGTCTTCGAGATGCACCCCGAGCTGGTGCCGCCGGGCATCGAGGCGCTGCCGCCGCTCGAGGAGGTCGAGGTCTCGGAGGTGTCGGTCTCCTACCTGCGCGAGCTGCCGAAGGCACCGTTGGCGCCGTGGGAGGCACTGGTCTCCGGCATCGACAGCGTCGGCTCGTTCGGTCGCCGGGAGACCGGGACGTTCGTGACGCCCGGCCTGCACCAGCAGACGTACACGATCAGCGGACCCGACGGCCCCGAGCTGGAGCTGGTCCGCACCCACGGCTTCACGCCGGAGACCACAGGCCGGACCCACGTCTTCCTGCAGATCTCGTGGCGCGGCTCGTCGGTGTCGCCGGACGCGGGCGCCCAGCTGGCCGCGGTCTTCCACGAGATGGCCGACCGCGACACGGCCGTGCTCGAGACGGTCCAGCGCTGCCGCGACGAGGACACCACGCCACGGCGGTACTTCAACGTCAAGGCCGACCGCGCCGCCGTACGGGCGCGACGGATCCTGACCTCGATGGTGGAGGACGAGCGCGGCTCCGGAACCCGCTAACCTCGCGGCGTGCAGGTCGTCGAACGCATCGCCTCGGGTCGCGGGGGCTTCGTCCTCTTCGCCATCACGCCCCCTCGGGAGTCGACGCCGGCCGAGCGCCTGCCGGAGATCGCCCGGGCCACGATCGAGCGCCTCGAGGGCCTCGACCTGGACGGACTGGTGCTCTACGACATCGACGACGAGAGCTCGCGGAACCAGGCCGAGCGGCCGTTCCCGTTCAGCCCGACGATCGACCCGTCGGCGTACCGTGCCGATCACCTGCAGGACTGGCCGACCCCGGTCGTCGTCTACCGGGCGGTGGGGAAGTACCAGCGCGAGGGGCTGCGCAGCTGGCTCGCCGACCAGGACCCGCAGCGCACGCTGACGGTGATGGTCGGCGCCGCATCGAGCGGCGTCTCCGCGCCGGTGTCCCTGAGCGAGGCGCAGGCGCTGCGTGCCGATGCCAACCCGGACCTGCTGCTCGGGGGAGTGGCGATCCCCGAGCGCCACAGCCGCCGCGACAACGAGCACCTGCGCCTGATCGCCAAGCAGGAGGCGGGCTGCCGCTTCTTCGTGACCCAGGTCGTCTACGACCTGAACGCCGCCAAGAACCTGGTCTCCGACTACCGCTACGAGTGCTCGGAGCGCGGGCTCGCCCCGGTCCCGATCGTCTTCACCTTCTCGGTGTGCGGCTCGATGAAGACCCTCGAGTTCCTCCGCTGGCTCGGCGTCGACGTCCCCCGATGGATCGAGAACGACCTCCGCCACGCCACCAACCCGCTCCGCGCCTCGCTGGAGCAGGCCGCCGCGACGGCCGAGGAGCTCGCCGACTTCTGCGACCGCCTCGGCGTACCGTTCGGCCTCAACGTCGAGAGCGTCTCCATCCGCCGCGAGGAGATCGAAGCCTCCGTCGAGCTCGCGGCCCAGCTCGCCGCCCGCCTGCGCTCCTGACCGAACGCAGTCGGTCGCGACCGGCGTAGGCGCAGAGGAGCTGGCGAGCGGTGACACAAGCGCGATGCCACCATGCCCGTTGCGATCGCCTCCGAGCCGCGGCTCACCCGCAGATCCGCCGATCGGGCAGCAGAGCGCACGAGTGGGCGCGATGATGGGCGTCGTGAGGCCTCTCGTGGCAGCGGTGTGGATCGCGCTCATCGTCATCGAGGTAGTGGGCGCTGCGAACGCTGCAGGCCCGCTGTCAGGGGCGGCGTACCTCGGCGCCGCCATCACGGGCGCGCTGGGCACCATTGCCTATCTCCGGGGTCAGGCGTTGTCTGCTGCCTCGCGTCTCGTGGCCGACGTTGAGGCTGGTCGGATCGCCTGGGGTGCCCGGGTTCGGTGCCGGACCACCGACGGTCGAGCCGCTCGGTTCGCTGGGTCACTTGCCGTCACCCAGACGTTCGAGTTCGTGTTCACCCCGGACTCGTGGAGCAAGAAGCGCGGCGCCGAGCCACGCTCGTGGGCCCCGGGCGCGCGGATCGTCCTCGGCGCAACTCGTAGGGACATCACTGGTCTGGTCGTCCACGACCTTCTGCTGACGCCGCGAGACAGTCCATCGGTCCGCTTCTTCGGCTACGGCGTGGTTGGAAGCCTTCCGGCGATCTGTCGTGCTACCTGATGTGCCCACGGGCCGCGCATTACTCAGCGCCTTCCGCTTGCACAGAAGCTGGGCGCGTTTCGCGGCAGATCTGGGCGTTCACAAGCGGCGGATTGATGCCGGTGGAGGTGAGCCGAGGCGAACCGCGGGTACCGGGACGCGGCAGCCACCACCGGACCCGAGGAGGACCGATGCCGAGCAAGAGCGCGAACGTGAAGAACGAGAAGCAGTACGAGGCCCTGAAGGACAAGGGCATGTCGAAGGAGCGGGCGGCGCGGATCGCGAACTCGTCCGACGCGTCGAAGCACGGGGGCGAGAAGAGCCACTCCGGGAGTGGTGACAGCTCCCAGGGCGGCACGCACGCGCAGAAGGTCAAGGCCGGGCGCAAGGGTGGGAAGGCGTCCCACCGGTGAGCGGCCAGGACGATCCGCGCGCCGGCTCGGGCAGGGGAGGCACGCTGGGAGCTCCGGCGATGGGGGATCCGCCGGAGGAGCTGCGGCCGGACGAGGACCCCGAGGAGGGGTACGTCGTCAGCGGCGGCGGTGTCGCACGGCCGGCCGACGACCAGGATCCGACGACCGACGACGCTGGCGAGCGCTGAGCGACAGACACCGAGACGACCCGTTCACAGGATCTCCTTGCGGGGCGGAGGCGCGAGCTCGCCGTGCTTGCTGGTGCGCAGCCCGAGGCGGACGAGCTTCTCGACCTCGGCCGTCGCGGCGGCCACCCCGTCGATGACCGGTACGCCGAGCTCGACCGACATCTCGGAGCAGAGGTCGGCCATCCCCGCGCAGCCGAGCACGATCACGTCGGAGCCGTCGTCGAGGAATGCCTGCTTGCACACCTGGAGGATCCGGGCACGCGCGGTGGGGTCCGTCGCGACGTCCAGCACGGCGATCTCGCAGGCGTGGATGCCGGCGCAGAGGTCGGCGACGCCGTACTGGCGTGCGATGTCCCAGGCGTGGCCGACGGTGCGCGCGAGCGTCGTCACCACGCTGAAGCTGCGTCCGAGGTAGCCGGCGGTGCGCATGGCCGCCTCGGCGATGCCGACCACCGGGCCGTTCGCCACCTCGCGGGAAGCGAGCAGGCCCGGATCGCCGAAGCACGCGATGACGAAGCCGTCGTAGCCGGCGGCCTCAGCCGCCTCGATCGTCGTGACGACGCCGACGGCAGCGAGCACCTCGTCGCGATGGCTCTCGATCGACACGGGTCCGCGGGCCGGGCTGACCGCGTCGACGGTCACGCCCGGCCCGCTCACGGCAGCGCCCGCGCACGCCCCGATGAGCGCGGTCATCGACCCGGTGGTGTTCGGGTTGACGACCAGGCTCCGCATCAGGCGGGCGCCCTATTCCAGCCTACGAGTTCACCATTTCGTTCCAGCGCTAGTGGTCAGACAACTTCGCATATGCGAAACTGTCTGTCGTGGTTCTTGTGGCTGTCTCGACCGTCGCCGAACGGCTGGGCGTCTCGACGCGACAGGTGCAGCACCTCGTCGCCAAGGGAGACCTGCGTCAGGTCGCCCGCGGGGTGATCGACGAGAGCTCGGTCGACCGATTCCTGGCTGTCCGCGGCGAGTCCCGCCGTCGGGCGTGGTCAGAGTCCACTGCTTGGGGAGCGCTCGCGCTGCTCGCCGGAGCCGATGCGGAGTGGCTGGGATCGAGGCAACGGACCAGGCTGAAGGCACGGCTCCGCGAGCTGTCGAGTACCGGCCTGGTCGAGCGCACCCGAGGGAGGGCTGCCGTGACCCGGTACCGCGCACATTCGAGCGCCGGCCGGTATCTGCTTGGGGAACTGGTGTATCCGGCGAATGTGGCTGGGCAGCTCGGACTGGCTGAAACCAACGACATCGACGGCTATCTCGCGGCCGGTGACGTTGCCCGAGTCGTGTCTCGTCACGGCCTGATTCGCGATGACGAAGGTCGCGTGACGCTCCGAGCCACGACTACCTCGCTCGATCTCGTTCGCGACCTAGCTGGTCGCGGCGTCGTACTCGCGGCGTTGGACCTGGCGGAGTCCTTGGATGTACGTGAGAGGCGGGCAGGCCTCGAAGCGCTCGACCAGGCGCTGGAGGACTTCCGTGGCTGAGCGCCCGACCATCGACGTGCCGAGCCCGCCCGGCGGTTGGGTCGGCCCGTGGCTGAACGTCGCCGAGATCGAAGCCGTGCTCCCGCATGAGAAGTGGACTCTCGTCGGCGGTCTCATGACCCAGCTTCACGGGATCTACCGCGGCATCGACGCCCTGCGGCCAACCAATGACGTCGACATCGTGCTCCATGTGGAGACGACCCGAGGCGTGGCCTCCGAGGCAGCCCGCGCACTGGAGTCGATCGGCTACGTGTTCAGCCCGTCGATCGACGAGCGAAACAGGGTCGCCCATCGGTTCACGCGGGCGGAGTCGCGGGTCGACCTCGTCACCAGTGGATCCGATGTCGTCGACGTGCTGGTGGCCGACCACGCCGCTCCGCGAGTGGTCGAGAAGCTGCGCGGCAAGGACATGATGGTGATCGAAGGTGGTACCCGGGCGCTGCGGCGACCGATCAACGCGCGGATGGGCATCACCCCCGACCGCACCACGACGGTCAGCGTGCCGTCGCCGTTCGGCGCCCTGATCCTCAAGGCTGCCGCGTATCAGACCGACGCCCGCGACAAGGAGCGTCACGTACAGGACGCCGCGCTCTTGCTGGCATGCATCGACGATCCTTACGCGCTTCGTGAGCAGTTCGCCGGATCGGACAAGTCCCGGCTCACGGCGATCGCCGGGCATTGCACGATGAGGCCTGGGTCTGGCGCGCGCTGCCCCCAGATGGGCGGGCCGACGGACAGGTCGCGCTCCGAATCCTCACGGCCTGACCCCCGCCTGCAGCATCACTCGCGGCGGAATGACGCGGCCTTCGCGGCGCAGCACCGTGGTCAACCCGTCAGCACGACGTAGCCCTCAGACCACTCGTCTCGATTGACTTCGTAGCGAGCAATCTCGAACGCCTCTGGATGATCTCGAAATCCCGGGAGTCGAGCGCAGCGTTCGATCCGCTCGCGAGCCAGCTCCTCCGATGCGTAGACCCCAAGCAGCTTCGCCTCAGGCGTCTCGTCATAGATGTCGTCGCCATGCCAAAGCAGCCACACGTGACTTGGTGCGTTCACCTTCGCATCGTGCCACGGGCAAGGCGCGCGGCTGCCAGCTGGCAGATTCGTCCTGTCCGGCTCGCGGCGGAAGGACGCAGCCGTCACGGCACGACAGGGCGGGATGTATTCGACTGCGGGTCGTCGCCGCGCCGGAGCATGATGGGGCGGTGACGCCTGAGCCCGCAGACCGGCATGTCTTCTACGGATCTCGGCACTCCTGGTGGGTCTACGTGGTGCTCTTGTTGGTGTCCGCTGTTGTGCTGGCAGTCCCGATCTTTGTTCCTGGGCGTGGCGGCATATTCCTGCAGGCGATGTCCGGCGCTTTCGCAGTTGGGGCGATGTGGGCAGCATGGCGCGGCACTCGTGCGGGCACGGTCTGGGTCACGGGCAACGACGTGGTGGTCTTCGGAGCGATGCGGACTTGGAAGTTCAAGCTGGAAGGGACTCGCTTCGAAGCACGCCTGGTGCCGCTTCCGTACATGCGCACGCCACATGTCGTGCTGGTGGCGCACGTCAGCAACGGCCGTACCATCGTCATGAGGTCGATTAACAGCGGAGCGCGTGACGCTCATCTGCATAAGACGTGGGTCGATGCAGTCGTAGCGCAGTTGAACGGCTGGGGTGGCTAGGGCTTAGGGATCACGGGTTGGGGTGACACCCGGTGTGCCTGCGCGTAGGTGTGGGCCACGGAAGACAGTCTCTGGATTGCTCAAGATCTAGAGAACAGG
>NZ_BAAHAZ010000020.1:0-95896 GCF_054777115.1 Nocardioides maradonensis
TGACGGAGACTTCGCGGCGGGGCTGGGCCAGCATCGCGTGGACCGAGGGGGACAGGCCGAGGACCTCCACGGCCTGGGCCAGCTGCTCGTGCGCGTCGTCCAGGACGGTCCGCGCGGCAGCGGGAGCTTCGAGGATCGTCACTTCGCAGCCGCCAGACCCGCCGCGACGACCTCGAGACCCTCGGTGAGCAGCTCGTCGGAGATGCTCAGCGGCGGGAGGAAACGGATGATGTTGCCCCAGGTGCCGCAGGTGAGCGCGATGACGCCCTGGCTGTGGCAGTACGCCGCGACGGCCTTGGCCAGCGCGCCGTCGGGCTCGCCGGTCGCCGGGTCGACGAACTCGGCAGCGATCATCGCGCCGCGGCCACGGACGTCGCCGATGCGCTTGTCGGACGCCTGCAGCTCGGTGAGCTTGCCGACGAGCAGCGCCTCGATCTGCTGAGCGCGGGTGAGCAGGTCGTCCGCCTCGATGGTCTCGATGACGGCGAGCGCCGCGGCGCAGGCGAGCGGGTTGCCGCCGTACGTGCCGCCCAGACCACCCGGGTGGACGGCGTCCATGATCTCGGCGCGACCGGTGACGGCCGACAGCGGCAGGCCGCCGGCGATGCCCTTGGCGCTGACGATCAGGTCCGGGACGACGTGGTCGTGCTCGACCGCGAACCACGTGCCGGTGCGGCCGAAGCCGGACTGCACCTCGTCGGCGACGAACACGACGTTGTTGGTGCTGCACCAGTCGGCGAGGGCCGCCAGGAAGCCGGCAGCCGGGACGATGAAGCCGCCCTCGCCCTGGACCGGCTCGATCACGATGCAGGCGAGGTTCTCGGCGCCGACCTGGGCCTCGATCTGGCCGATCGCGCGCTTGGCGGCGAGCTTGCCGTCGATAGTGTCGGCGTCGCGGAACGGGTACGACATCGGCGCGCGGTAGACCTCACCGGCGAACGGGCCGAAGCCGTGCTTGTAGGGCATGTTCTTGGCGGTCATCGCCATCGTCAGGTTGGTGCGGCCGTGGTAGGCGTGGTCGAAGACGACGACCGCGTCCTTGCCGGTGTAGGAGCGCGCGATCTTGACGGCGTTCTCGACGGCCTCGGAACCGGAGTTGAACAGCGCGGAGCGCTTCTCGTGGTCGCCCGGGGTGAGGCGGGCGAGCTGCTCGGCGACCTCCACGTAGCCGGCGTACGGCGTGACCATGAAGCAGGTGTGCGTGAATGCGGCGACCTGCTCGGACACGGCCTCGACGACCTTGGGCGAGCTGTTGCCGACCGTGGTCACGGCGATGCCGGAGCCGAGGTCGATGAACCGGTTGCCGTCGACGTCCTCGACGATGCCGCCGGCGGCGCGGGTCGCGAAGACCGGCATCGTGGTGGCGACGCCCTGGCTGACGGCGCTCTGCTTGCGGGCCATCAGCTCGGCGGAGCGCGGGCCGGGGAGGGCGGTGGCGAGGTGTCGGGACTGCTCGAGCGGCTGTGTGGTCATGTGTCCCACCTTCTCGCGCGCGTGGCCATGCCGTCCAAGACCTGTTCTGAACATTTTCCATGTCCTGCGAGCATGCAACAATCGGCGGCATGGGAGTCGACCTGCGCCTGCTGCGCTACTTCGTCGCGACCGCAGACGCGGGGTCGGCCACGCAGGCCGCGACGACGCTCCACGTGACCCAGCCGGTCCTCTCGCGCCAGCTGCGCCAGCTCGAGCAGCAGCTCGGGCTGCGGCTGTTCGAGCGCGACGGACGGCGGCTCCGGTTGACCCACGCGGCCGAGGAGTTCCTGCCGCGCGCCCGCGCCCTGCTCCGGGACGCCGAGGGCCTCGAGCAGGCTGCCCGCGCATTGGGCGAGGGGCAGGTGCAGCAGCTGCACCTCGCCGTACCGACCACGACGCTGACCGACGTCCTCGCGCCCTTCATCGCGACCCTGGAACCGTCCGACCCGGTGCCCATCCTGCGCAGCCTGGACCCCGGGGGAGCGGCGGCCGCGATCGCGGCGGGCGCCGACCTCGCCGTCGTCCACCGCCCGCCGCCGCCGTCGGTGAGCTCGCGAGCCCTCGCGGTGCTGCCCGTGCTGGCCTACGTGCGCGCCGATGACCCGTGGGCCGATCGGGACCGGATCGACGTGGCCGAGCTGGTACGCCGCCCGCTCATCCTGCAGCCTCCCGAGTTCCGGCCGCGGGTCCTCCTCGACCGCGCCGCGGACGCAGCCGACCTCGCCTACGACGAGGTCGTCGAGGTGGCCAACGCCCAGGTGGCGCAGGCGCTCGCCGCGGCCGGCCGCGGCGTCGCCGTCGTCTCCGACGACCCACGCTTCGACCTCGTCCCGCTGCGCATCCGCACCGACCGCGGCACCCTCCGGCTGAGCCTGTACGCCGCCTGGGACCCGCACCACCACGCCGCCGCCCTGCTGGCCGGCCTGGCCGACCGGCTCGCCGCCTTCTGCGTCGAGCGCTACGGCCCGGGGGTGCGGCCGCGCAGCTGAGCCTGCGCGCGCCGGCGCCGCCACTCGGTGGGGCTGTCGTCGAAGTGCCGACGGAACCAGCGGGTGAACGCACTCGGTGCGGCGAAGCCGAGCAGCTGGGAGATCTCGGTCATCGGGTAGCGGGCGTTGGCGAGGTAGCGCTCCGCCAGACCGGCCCGGGTCTGGTCGAGGATCGCGGTGAAGGTGGTGCCCTCGGCGTCGAGGTGGCGGTGCAGCGTGCGCCGGTCGACCCGCAGCGTGCGGGCGACCTCCTCGGCGGAGCAGCGCTCGGTGGCGATCAGCACCTCGACCAGCTCCTTCACCCGGTCCGCCACCAATGCCTGCCGCTGACCCGTCAGCGATCGGATCATGGCCGCACTGTCGGCACGCGCGGGGCGATCCTCGGGTCCGCCGCTGTCGAGGTCGCGCGCGTACATGACCAGGCCGGTGAAGTCGTGGCCGAAGTGCACCCGACCGCCGAGCCGCTCGACGTACGCCGACGGGTCCTCCGGTGCGTCGTGGGTGAAGCAGACCGAGAGCGGCTCCCAGGGCCTCCCGATCAGGTCGCCGACGATACCGCGCAGCGCGCCGACGGCGAGGTCCTCGGCCTGGGTCGTGCCGACCGGCTCGCCGAGCTCGAACCAGAGCCGTATCGTCGCCAGCCCGCCGTCCTCGGTGAGGCGCATCCGGATCGACTCGTTGTAGGTGTGCTCGTAGCGCAGCAGCAGCCCGAGCGCGTCGCGCAGCGTCGGCTCCTGGGCGAGCGCCAGGCTCAGCGGCCCGAGGGTGGAGAGCTGGCGGAAGCCGGCGAGCCGCAACCCGAAGTCGTCGTGACCGCTCGCCTCGGCGGACAGCTCCAGCAGCTGGGCCACCGCCGTGGCCGGGATCCACCGATCGGGCACCGCCAGACCGGACGGATCGAGCCCGACCCGGGTCATCAGCGGGCCCGGTTCCAGGCCGAGCTCGTGCGCCAGGTCGACGTACCCGCTGAGCGAGGCGTAGCGCAGCGCGGGCGTCAATTGCGGCTCCGAGTGTGTCCCGAATGGATAAACAGCATGTCCCGAACAGTAAAGCATGTGGCCCGCGTCACTTCTAGCGTTGGCGATGCCAGCACCGATCGACACGCATCGACACCAGGAGAGAACCGTGGCCAAGGGCATCCGCTTCCACCGCACCGGCGGGCCGGAAGTGCTGCAGTGGGAATCGCTCGAGGTGGGGCAGCCCGGCCCCGGCGAGGTCCGGGTCCGGCACCACGCCGTCGGGCTCAACTTCGCCGACACCTACTTCCGCACCGGGCTCTACCCGGCCCCGCTGCCGGCGGGCATGGGCGTCGAGGGCGCCGGCGTGGTGGAGGCCGTCGGCCCCGGCGTCACGGACTTCACCGAGGGCGACCGGGTCACGTACACCGGCAGCCCGCTCGGTGCCTACAGCACCGAGCGCGTCATGGGTGCCGAGCACCTGATCAGGCTGCCGGACACGATCGGTTTCGACACCGCCGCCGCGATGACCATGCGCGGCCTGACCTCGGCGTACCTGCTCACCCGGATCGCCCCGCTCCAGGCGGGCGACACGATCCTGCTGCACGCGGCCGCCGGCGGCGTGGGGCTCATCGTCAGCCAGTGGGCCCGCGAGCTCGGCATCCGCGTGATCGGCAGCGTCTCGACCGAGGAGAAGGCCGAGATCGCCCGGGCGCACGGCTGCGCGGAGGCGATCGTCTACACCCGCGAGGACGTGCCGGCCCGCGTCCGCGAGCTCACCGACGGCGCCGGCGTGCCGCTCGTCCTCGACAGCATCGGCGCCGCGACCTTCGAGCGGTCGCTGGACTCGCTGGCCCGACGTGGCCTGCTCGTCTGCTTCGGTACGGCGTCCGGGCCGATCCCGCCGATCGACGCGATGCAGCTCGCGGTGAAGGGGTCGCTGTTCGTCACGCGGCCGGCACTCGCCGACTACATCGCCGACCCTGCCGAGCGCGCCGCGCTCGCGACGTCGCTCTTCGACCTCGTGGCCGACGGGCGGATCTCCATCGAGATCAACCAGCGCTACGCGCTGGAGGACGCCGTCACCGCCCACCACGACCTGGAGTCCGGTCGCAGCATCGGCTCCTCCGTCTTCGACCTGGCCTGAGCCTCCGCCCCTCCTGATCCGCACGAAAGAAGAACGTCATGTCCGTCCTCACCGCCCTCGAGGTCCACCCGCTCACCGCCACGATCGGCGCCGAGCTCACCAACATCAACCTCGCCGACGCCAGCCGGGACGACGCGCTGTTCGCCGAGCTGCGCGCCCTGCTCCTGCAGCACAAGGTGCTGTTCGTCCGCGACCAGGACATCACCCGGGCCGAGCACGTCGCCCTGGCCCGCCGCTTCGGCCCGCTCGAGGACCACCCGGTCGCGCCCACCGACCCCGACAACCCCGGGCTGGTGCGCATCTACAAGGACCTCGACAGCGCGCCCGAGCACTACGAGAACGCCTTCCACTGCGACGCGACCTGGCGGGTGAACCCGCCGTTCGGGTCCGTGCTGCGTTGCGTCGAGGGCCCGGAGGTCGGCGGGGACACGATCTGGGTGAACATGGCCGAGGCCTACCGCCGGCTGCCCGACGACGTGAAGCGGCAGATCGCCGGGCTGCGCGCCAGCCACAGCATCGAGTCCAGCTTCGGCGCAGCGCTGCCGATCGAGCAGCGCCAGGCGCTCCGCGAGCGCTACCCGGACGCCGAGCACCCGGTCGTCCGCACCCACCCGGAGACGGGGGAGCAGGTGCTGTTCGTCAACGCCTTCACCACCCACTTCGTCAACTTCCACACCCCCGAGCGGGTGCGCTTCGGCTTCGACTACGCGCCCGGCGCGAACGAGCTGCTGGCCTACCTGATCCGTCAGGCGGCCGTCCCGGAGTACCAGGTCCGCTGGCGCTGGACGCCGAACAGCTTCGCGATCTGGGACAACCGCTGCACCCAGCACTACGCCGTCCAGGACTACTGGCCCGGCGTCCGGAAGATGGAGCGCGCCGGCATCGTCGGCGAGCCCACCTTCTGACGCGACCTGACCCGACCACCCACCACCGCATCCCACCCCTCAGAAGGAGAAGCACCATGCACTTCCACGACGACGCCCTGTTCCCCGAGGTCCAGGAGAAGCTGGTCATCACCGCAGCGCCGTACGGCCCCGAGTGGGAGCTCGACGACTTCCGCGAGGACCTGCCGCTGACGATGGACGAGCACGTCCAGGCAGCGGTCGACTGCTACAACGCCGGTGCCACCGTGCTGCACATCCACGTGCGCGAGCTCGACGGCAAGGGCTCCAAGCGGCTCTCGAAGTTCAACGAGCTGCTCGGCCGGCTGCGCGAGGCCGTGCCGGACATGATCCTGCAGGTCGGTGGATCCATCTCGTTCGCTCCGGAGGGTGAGGGCGCCGACGCCAAGTGGCTCGAGGACGACACCCGGCACATGCTCGCCGAGCTGGACCCGGCCCCCGACCAGGTCACCATCGCGATCAACACCAGCCAGATGAACATCATGGAGCTGATGACCGACGACGACATCGCGGGTACGTCGATGATGCGCCCCGAGCTCGCCGCCGCCTACCGCGAGATGGTCGTGCCGGCCGGCCCGGAGTGGGTCGCCGAGCACCTGCGCCGGCTCACCGCCAACGGCATCCAGCCGCACTTCCAGCTCTCCAGCATCCCGCAGCTGGAGACCGTCGAGCGGCTCATCCGGCGTGGCTACTACAACGGCCCGCTCAACCTGACCTGGGTCGCGATCGGCGGCGGCTTCGACGGCCCCAACCCCTACAACATGATGAACTTCATCAACCGGGTCCCCGACGGCGCGGTCCTCACCCTCGAGACCCTCATGCGGAGCGTGCTGCCGGTCAACACGATGGCGCTCGCCATGGGCCTGCACACCCGGTGCGGCAACGAGGACACGATCTGGCGCCGGCCGGGCGAGAAGTTCACCTCGGTCCAGCAGGTGGAGCAGGTCGTGCGGATCGCCCGGGAGCTGGGCCGCGAGATCGCCGACGGCAAGGAGGCCCGCGACATCTACCGGATCGGGCAGACGTACGCCGACACCGACGAGACGCTCGCGCGCCTCGGCTACGCCCCCAACCGCAAGCCCGGCCAGCTCGGGTTCACCTTCCACGCCTGACGGCGCCCGTCCCGTTGACTCCCTGGAGCGTCATGTCCCTCATCGCCAACGACGGCGTCGTGCTGCAACGACGTACCGCCGACGCCACCGCCACCCGGGCCCGGTTGTTCCCCGCGCTCGTCTTCCTGCTGACCTTCGGCCTGCTGCTGTCGGACTACATGTCCCGGCAGGTGCTCGCCGCCGTCTTCCCCTACCTGAAGACCGAGTGGGCGCTCAGCGACACCCGCCTCGGCGCCCTCACCAGCGTCGTGTCCCTGACCGTGGGCCTGCTGGCCGTGCCGCTGTCGCTGCTCGGCGACCGGTGGGGCAAGTCCCGCGCGATCGTGGCCATGGCAGCCCTGTGGAGCGTGGCCACGATCGGCTCGGCGATCGCCGCGGACTACCAGCAGATGCTGGTGTCGCGGCTTCTCGTCGGCGTCGGCGAGGCGGCGTACGGCAGCGTCGGCCTGGCCGTGGTGCTGATGGTGTTCGCGCCGTCGAAGCGCGCGACCCTGTCCGGCGCCTTCATGGCCGCCGGCTCGTTCGGGTCGGTCGTGGGCGTCTTCCTCGGCGGCATCCTCGCGGTCCACCTGGGCTGGCGCTGGTCCTTCGGGGTGATGGCCGTGATCGGGCTCGTCCTGGTCGCCCTGTACGCCGCCCTGGTCACTGACGGGAAGCTCGCCCGCCACCAGCACCCCGGCAACACCGAGGAGCGGGAGGCCGTGCGTCCCCGGCGGGCGCCGCTGCGGACCCTGGTCGCGACCCCCTCCGTCATCTGTGCGTACGTCGGCAGCGGGCTCCAGCTCTTCGTGGCCGGCACCCTGTTCGCGTGGCTGCCCAGCTTCCTCAACCGCGGCTACGGCCTGCGTCCGGACAGGGCGGGCATCGCGGCCGCCAGCTTCATCCTGCTGATGGCGGTGGGCATGGTCGTGACCGGCCTGCTCACCGATCGCGTGTCGCAGGATCGGCCACAGCTGAAGTGGCTCACCGGCATCGGGTACGCCGCCGCGTCGCTCGCCCTGCTCGCCACCGCGTTCTCCCTGCACCCGGGGTCGGCCCAGCTGGTCCTGCTGGCCTGTGGCGCCTTCTTCGCCGCCGGGACGACCGGAGCCACCACCGCGATGGTCGCGAACCTGACGGATCCGTCGATCCGGGCGACCGCCTTCGGCACACTCACCCTCGCCAACAACCTGCTCGGCCTCGCCGCCGGCCCGATCGTGACCGGCATGCTCGCCGACCACCTGGGCCTCACCGGAGCGATGCGGGTCGTGCCGTGGGTGTCGGTGGCCGCCATCCTCGCCCTGGTCATCGGGCGCCGGACCTACCCAAGCAGCCTGCGCCGCGTGACGGGGGAGGGCTGATGAGCGGCCCGGTCGTGGTCGTCGCCGGCCTGCGCGGCGATGTCGAGGACCACTGGCAGAGCCACCTCGCGCGCACGCTGCCCGACGTGGTCGTCGTCGACTCCTACGGCCGGGCCCAGACCGACCTGGACGGCCGGGTCGGCGACCTCGAGGACGCCATCGCCGGGCTCACCGAGCCGGCCACGGTCGTCGCCCACAGCGCGGGCGTCCTGGTGACCGTCCACTGGGCCGCGCGGACCGGCCGCGCGTCGGCTGTCCGGGGAGCCGTCCTCGCGACACCGCCGGACCTGGGGCGGCCGCTGCCCTCGGCGTACCCCACGCAGCTGGAGCTGGCGCGCGCCGGCTGGCTGCCGGTGCCGGCCGAGCCGCTTCCGTTCCCGAGCGTCGTCGGTGTCAGCGCCGACGACGACCTGGGCGACCCGGTCCGGGTCCGGGCGCTCGCCCGGGCGTGGGGGAGCGAGGTCGAGGACCTGGGGGCGGTCGGCCACCTCAACCCGGCCTCGGGCTTCGGCCCGTGGCCGGGCGCGCTCGACCTGCTCGCGGCGCTCGACGTACTGGTCGTGACGCGATGAGCCACGACAAGGTCGTCGCCTCGGCGGACGAGGCCGTCGCCGACATCGCCAGCGGATCATCCCTGGCGGTGGGCGGCTTCGGCGTCTGCGGTACGCCGAGCGTGCTGATCGAGGCCCTCCTGCGGGCTGGGGTCGGTGACCTCGAGGTCATCTCCAACAACTGCGGCCTCGACGACTGGGCCCTCGGGCTGCTCCTGGCCGCGGGCCGCATCCGCCGGATGGTGTCGTCGTACGTGGGAGAGAACAAGGAGTTCGCCCGGCGCTACCTGGCGGGCGAGCTCGAGGTCGAGCTCACCCCGCAGGGCACGCTCGCCGAGCGCCTCCGCGCCGGAGGCTCCGGGATCCCGGCCTTCTTCACCCCCACCGGGGTCGGGACCCAGGTCGCGGACGGCGGTCTGCCCTGGCGGTACGACGCCCAGGGCGCGGTCGCCGTGGCGTCCCCACCCAAGGAGTCGCGGGTGATCGACGGGCGCGCGGTCGTCCTCGAGCACGCGCTCGTGCCGGACGTCGCGCTGGTCCGCGCCGCGCGCGGCGACCGCCACGGCAACCTCGTCTTCCACCGCTCGGCCCGCAACTTCAACCCGCTGTGCGCCATGGCGGGGCGGGTGACGATCGCCGAGGTCGAGGAGCTCGTCGATCCCGGCGAGCTCGACCCCGACGCCATCCACCTGCCGGGCGTCTTCGTCCACCGCGTCGTGGCCCTCACGCCCGAGCAGGCCGCCGAGAAGCCCGTCGAGAAGCTCACCCTGAGGGAGGACTGACATGGCCTGGTCCCGCACCGAGATGGCCGCCCGCGCCGCCGCCGAGGTCGTCGACGGCTCCTACGTGAACCTGGGGATCGGCCTGCCGACGCTGGTGCCCGCGCACCTGCCTGCCGGCAGGCAGGTGACCCTGCAGTCCGAGAACGGCATCCTCGGCGTCGGGCCCTACCCGCGTGCCCACCAGGTCGACCCCGACCTGGTGAACGCCGGCAAAGAGACCGTGACGGTCCACCCCGGAGCGGCCTTCTTCGACTCCGCGCTCTCCTTCGCGATGATCCGCGCCGGCAAGGTCGACACCGCGATCCTCGGCGGGCTCCAGGTTTCGGCCCAGGGCGACCTGGCGAACTGGATGGTTCCCGGCGCGATGGTCAAGGGCATGGGCGGGGCGATGGACCTGGTCCACGGCGCCCGCCGGGTGGTCGTCGTGATGGAGCACCTGGCCCCGAACGGCGCGTTCAAGCTGGTCGAGCAGTGCTCGCTGCCGCTGACCGGTCGCGCCGTGGTCCACCGCGTGATCACCGACCTCGCCGTCGTCGACGTGACGACCGACGGCTTCGAGCTGGCCGAGCTCGCGCCCGGCGTCACCGAGGCCGAGGTGCGGGCGAAGACCGAGGCCCACCTGCTCCGGCGCCGGCCTCAGCCGAACGCCACGAGGTGAGTCAGGAGCCGGTCAGGTGCCGGCGTACGTCGTCCTCGGTCGTGGTGAACCGGTCGACCTCCTCGCCGCCGTCGCAGCGCAGCAGGGCGACCACCAGCTCGGCACCCTCGCTGACGATCGTCGCCTCACCGCCCGCCGTCTCCCAGCGCAGGACCCGGTCCAGGTCCGCGGAGGTCGTGTCGACGAAGACGCCGCGGGTCGTGTCCTTGACGACCGCGCCCGCGGCGAAGACACGCCCGCTCATCGCGACGTGCACGCCGGGCGGCAACAGCTGCACGGCCGCGGTCGCCGTGCCGAGGTTGTACGCCGCGTCGCTGACCCGCATCGCGGCCGGCTGCATCGCACCGGTCAGCACGACCACCTTGTCGCGCGACGCGGGGGAGAGGTGTTCGTCGAGGTGGCGGGCGGTGACCGGCATCGTGTCGGTGCCGTGCGTGATGAGGACCAGCCGTCCGGCGACCGCCTCCACCGCGGCGCACAGCGTCGCACGGTGCTCGTCGGTCATGTCGAGGCTGTCGACCCGCAGCACCGAGGTGACCTCGAACGCGACGTCGGTCAGCACGGGTGCGAGCAGTGACTCCACCGAGGGCGGCCCGATCTCGAGCTCGCCGGAGATGCCGTAGACCTTGTCGATCGTTCCGCCGGTGGTCAGGACGTGGATGCGCTGCACGAGCCAACGTTAGGACGCGAGGGCGCGGGACCGCTTGGCGGCGTACATCTCGGCGTCCGCGGCGAGCAGGGCGTCGGGCAGTCCGTCGACCGTCTCGATCGGTGCCGTGCCGACGCATCCCCAGGAGCCGAGGGCACCGGCGAGGCGCTCCTGCAGGTCCCGATGGTCGGCGCCCGCCGCGAACACCGCGAACTCGTCGCCGCCCATCCGCCCGACCACGTCGCCGGGTCGGACGACACCGGTCAGGGCCCGGGCGACGGAGACGATGAGCGCATCGCCGGCGGCGTGGCCCTCACGGTCATTGACGACCTTGAGCCCGTTCACGTCGACGAACGCGACCGAGCCGGGTTCGAAGACGTGCGCCACCTCGGCGGCGAAACCACGCCGGTTCAGCAGCCCGGTGAGCTCGTCGGTGTGCGAGAGCCGGTGTGCCTCGACGGCGAGCTGGACCTCCCGCCGGAGCTCCTCGTGCACCGAGACCTTCTCCAACGCCAAGGACGTCGCGTCCGCGAGCGCGCGCAGGACGGCCACCTCGTCCTCGGTCGCCTCGTGCGCGTCGGCCCAGTACGCACCGAGCGCACCGATCGGCGCCATCGTCCGGATCGGCATCATCACCAGGCTCCGCACGAACGTCGGACGGTACGCCGCGTGCGGGATCCGCTCGTCGACGTAGATGTCCGGCAGCACGACGTGCTCGCGGTGCAGCATGGCCCAGCCGCTGATGCAGGCCTCCATCGGGAAGCGCATGCCCTTCCACAGCGGGTCGATGGCGTCCTCGTCGGCGTAGTAGCACTGGTCGCCGTCCCGCAGCACGAAGGTCGCTCCGTCGCACGCCGCCAGATCACGGACGGCGACGCGGACGATCGCCTGCACCTCCGCCAGCGTCGCCGCCAGCGAGAGCTCCTGGATGACGCGCAGCAGACGCGTCATCACCTGCTCGTCGGACCCGGGCATGCCCTGATCGTAGGACCACGACAGGCGGATCGGGGCGAGCCGGACGGTCGGCCTCTCTGGCCCGAACGGGCCAGGCTCCGGTCCCGGGCGGGTCAGTCGACCCTGGTGGGCCGGTCGATGCGCATCACCTCGGGCGGCCGGCCCCACTCGTTGCGCCCCAGCCGGGAGAGCGGCCGCAGGCGCTCCATCGCCGGGTACCCGTCCTCCAGCACGTCCGGTCGCAGGCTGAACGCGAGGACCTCGCCGATGACCAGGAAGGAGTCGCCCAGCGGGACGACGCGCTCGAGCCGGCACTCGATCGCCGCGGGCGACGCGGCCACGCGGTACGGCGCGACGGTGGCGCTCGGCTCCATCGCGATCTCCAGCTCGGCCGCCTCGTCCCGGTCCGGGGAGTACGGCGCGCTCGACCGGTTGACCTCGTCGAGGAGCGGCTCGCTCGCGAGGTTGACGACGAGCTCCCGTGTCGCCTCGACGTTGGCCAGTGTGTCCTTCGCGCCCACCGAGGTGAACGCGACCATCGGGGGAGCCGTCGAGACGACGGTGAAGAACGAGTGCGGGGCGAGGTTCCCGACCCCGTCGGCGCTCAGGGTGCTGACCCAGGCGATCGGCCGCGGGACGACCAGCGCTCCGAGGAGTGGGTAGGCCCGGGTCTCCGGATCGCCGACGCGCAGGACGACACGCTCTTCGCTCACCCGAGCAGGCTAGCGACAGCCGTGACGGACACGCCGGAGCTAGCGGGTCAGGTCGATCCGCATCAGGTCCTCGCCGACGACGACCCGGCCGCTGAAGCCCTGCTGCGCGCGCCTGCGCCACCGCGCGTCGCTGACGATCGCGTGGGCGGCCGGCACCAGGTGGCTGAGCACGAGGGTCTCCACGCCGGCGGCCTCCGCCACCTTCCCGACGTCGGCGACGGAGGTGTGCGACTGCTTGAGGTGGTCCAGCGCGGCCGGCGGCAGCTCGCCGAGGGCCTCGAGGTCGATCGCCTCGTGCACCAGGACGTCAGCGCCGCGGGCGAGCGTGACGAGGTTCGGGGTGAGGGACGTGTCGCCGGAGAACACGACAGAACCGTGGTCGGTGTCGAAGCGGTAGGCATAGCTCGGGAACACCGGGCCGTGCGGGACCAGCACCGCGGTGACCCGCACCCGGTCGTCCTCCATCACCAGGAACGGGTCCATCCGCGGCGCCGTGCTCGTCAACGGATCGGCCGGCACGCCGGCGGGGATCTGCAGCTCGTGCACCGCGACCAGGTCCCGCGGGTCCGGGCTGCCGGAGTCGCGGATGAACAGGTTCGAGCTGTAGGCGTACGCCGCGATCAGGTGCTCGGTCATGTCGGCGAGACCCGGCGTCGGGTCGCTCGGCGACACCGTGGGCACGTCTCCACCCCGGAACGGCGGGCGAAGAGCGCCGGCCGGACCGGGGCCGTACACGTCCACCCGCTGCGTCAGCGCGTCGTTGTCATCGGTCAGGCCCCAACCGGCCAGCAGGAAGACGTTGTAGTAGTCCGCCACGTGGTCGGCGTGCAGGTGCGTGATGAAGACGGAGTCGAGGTCGGCGTACCGGAGCCCGACGTTGTAGTAGTTCGTGACCGAGCTGCGACCACAGTCGACCAGGTAGTTGTGTCCCTCGATGTGGAGCGCGCTCGAGATCCCGGCCCGGTCCGGCTCCGGCGGCGGGCCGGCGGCGGTGCCGAGGATGACCAGCTCGGCGGGACCGAACGGCTTGGTCTTCGTGACCCTCTGCTGGGCGAACGCGTCGGGCGCGATCGCGGCGGCGCCGACACCCATCGCTCCGGCTGCGCCGCCGAGCAGGAGGCTGCGTCGGGCCACGGTGGTGGCGGTGGTCGGTCCGTTCGCATGCGTGTCACACATGGCCGTCTCCTGGGGTCGTGGGGGAGTCCGGCCAAGATAGTTCGTATCCGAACGACTTGTCGAGGGGTCTTCCTCAGGCCAGGTACTGGTGCACGAGAGGTACGACGGACGCGCCCTCGCCCGACGCCGACGCGACCCGCTTCATCGAGCCGGCCCGGATGTCGCCCACGCAGAAGATGCCGGGCACGCAGGTGGCCAGGCTCTCGGGCGGGAGCCCGTCGATCCAGAACTCCTGGGGGACGTCCCGGCCGGTCTGCACGAACCCGTGGTCGTCGAGGCAGATCAGGTCGGGGAGCCAGCCGCAGTTCGGCTGGGCGCCCAGGAGCAGGTAGAGCCCCGCGGCCTCGACGTCGGTGACGACACCGGTCTCCACGTCCCGGATCGAGATGCCCTCCAGGGCGAGGTCGCCGCGTGCACCGACGACCTCCGCGCACGGGCGCACCGTGATCCGCGGGCTGTAGGACAGCTCGCGGATCAGGTAGTCCGACATCGTCTCCTCCAGGCCGCGGCGGCGGACCAGGATCGTGACGGAGCGGGCGAAGCGAGCGAGGTGGATGGCCGCCTGGCCGGCGGAGTTGCCGCCGCCGACGACGTACACGTCGCGGCCCTCCATCGACCGCGCCGAGCTCGCGGCGGCGCCGTAGTGGACGCCCTTGCCCACGCGCTCCTCGACGCTGTCGACGGCGAGGCGCCGGTACTCGACGCCGGTGGAGATGACGACGGCCCGCGCGCGGACCTCGCCGCCCTCGGTGACCAGCGTGTGCGGCTCGCCGTCGGCGCCGGGCACCAGCGCGATGACCGGCCAGCCGGTCGAGAACTTCGTACCGAACCGGATCGCCTGGTTGCGGGCGCGCTGCGCGAGACGCATCCCCGAGATGCCGCGCGGAAAGCCCAGGTAGTTGCGGATCATCGAGGACGTGCCGGCCTGGCCACCGATCGCGTCGGCCTCGATGGCGACGGTCCGCAGGCCCTCGGAGGAGCCGTAGACCGCCGCCGCGAGGCCCGCGGGGCCGGCCCCGACCACGGCCAGGTCGGCCACGCCCTCGCCGACGTTGAGCGCGCCGGGCGTGCCGTAGAAGCGGCTCGCGACGTCACGCACGCTCGTGACGGGAGCGGCCTCGCGGTTCAGCGACCACACCACGGGCAGGCGCACCTCGCCGCCGTCGGCCGCGACCTGGTCGAGGATCATCCGACCGACCTCGGAGTCGGGGGAGTAGGTGCGCGACGGCATTCCCATCCGGTCCAGGTAGTCGCGGATCTGAACCACGAGCGGGTCGTTCCCGTCGGTGATGATCTTCGCGGAGGCCACCTCGGGGTCCGCAACGGTCGAGCCCCAGTCGGAGAGGAGCTCGGTGATCGCGGTGTGGAACTCCTCGTCACGGGCACCGCGTGGCATCAGCAGGTAGGCGTCGTACTTGCCCATGGCGAGCCCGGGCCGCAGCTCGTCGGCCTGGCGCAGGAAGTGGTCCACGTGCGCCGCGACGATCCGGCGCGCCGTCGGGACGATCGCACGCCAGGTGCTGACCGCCTCGTAGAAGGTCGTCCCGGGAAGCACCGACTCGGTGACGAGCAGCGCGACCGGTCGCCCCTGGGCGACGAGCGTGGCGAGGTCCGCGGTCATCTCGACCCACGAGCCGTGGCAGTGGACGTCGTAGTCCCCGTCGTACCGGGAGAACTCGCGTTCCAGGATGTCGGGGTGCTCCGGTGCGCAGATCGCGATCACGGGCTTGGTGCTGGTGGCCTCCGGCATGCGCCCATCATCGCGGACACGGCTCTACGGTGTCCCCATGCACGGCCCGGGCATCACGCCACCATCCGACCTCGACGTCGTCCGGACGTCCTACGACCGCGTCGCCGACAGCTACGTCGAGATGGTCGCCGCGAGCGCCCTGGGCGACATCCGCGTCCAACCGTGGCTGCGCGGCATGGTCGACGGGTTCGCCGACGAGGTGCGGGACCTGGGCCCGGTGCTCGACGTCGGCTGCGGCCCGGGCACCGTGACCGCGTACCTGCAGGAGCGGGGAGCGGAGGTCACCGGGGTGGACCTGTCGCCGCGGATGATCGAGCACGCGCGCCGGCTGCACCCCGAGTGCTCGTTCCGCGTCGCGTCGGCAACGGAGCTGGAGCTCGAAGCGGCGTCGTACGGCGGGATCCTCGGCTGGTGGTCGTTGTTCAACCTGCCGCGCGAGGTGCTGCCCCAGGTGCTGCGGGCGTTCCGTGACGCCCTCGTGCCGGGCGGACAGCTGATCGTGGCCACCCATGTCGGCGAGGCCGACCTGCAGCGCACCGAGGCCTACGGCGGCGTACCGGTCAGCTGGACGACCTACCAGTGGCAGCCCGAGCAGCTCGTCGACCTCCTCGCCGGTGCCGGGCTCCAGCTCGTCGCCGAGCTGCGGCTGCCGGCCGCGGCCGGGATCGGTCCGGGCGTTGTCGTGGTGGGCCGGCGAGATCGGTGAGGTCGCGACCGTCCGCCCGTGTCGAAATCCGAGTCGCCGCTTCGTCGTACTCATGAAGGCACGAGACGACGTAGGAGGCCGTCATGTGGGACACCGTTCAGACCAGCACCATCCACCTCTCGCACGACCGCCCGTGTGGACTGTGCGGACACGCGGCACACACCTACCTGCCGTGCGGCGACGACTGCGCCTGCGTGCCGCTGCCGGTACCGGGTGAGGCCGCTCTCGCTGCGTGAGCCGAGTGAGTGGCAGGCTGGCCGCGTGAGGGAGCTCGGGCTGGCCGGTGTCGACGGGGTCCGGTGCGAGCCGGATGTCGCCACGGGGACGGGCGTCCTGGTCCTCGCGGGGTCGAGCGGACGCGTCGACCGGGCCCGCGCGCGGCTGCTCGCCGAGCAGGGGGCGATCGCGGAGTCGATCCGATGGTTCGGCGGTCCGGGGCAGCACGACGGCCCGTGGGAGGTCCCGCTGGAGCTCTTCCTGGGCCACGTGGAGCACCTCGGGCGCGACTGCGATCGCGTCGTCGTGGTCGGTACGTCCTTCGGCGCCGAGGCCGCGCTCCTCACCGGCTCACTGTCGGAGGACGTGGCCGCGGTCGTGGCATTCGCGCCGTCCGACGTGGTGTGGGCGGGCGTCACGCACGACGGCCGGGTGACCTCGCACTGGACGCTCGAGGGCATCCCGCTTCCGTTCGTGCCGTTCGACGACACGTGGGAACCGGCGACCGAGCCGCCGGCGTACGACGGCCTCTACCGCGCGTCCCGGCGCCGCTTCGCCGGCGACCTCGACGCCGCGACCATCCCTGTCGAGCGCATCCGGGACCTCGTCCTCGTCGCGGGTGGGGACGACCGCGTCTGGCCGGCCGCGGAGCACGCCGAGCGGATCCGTCACCGTCGCGCCGCTCGCGGCCTGCTCACCACGGTCGTCACCGACCCGGCGGCCGGGCACCGCACCATCCTGCCCGGCGAACCCGTCGTCACCGGTGGGCAGCCGATGGCACGCGGCGGTTCTGAGGACGCGGACCGCCGCCTCGGCTCCGCGGCCTGGCCCGCGCTGCTGCGTGTGCTGCGCGGCCGCCGCCACGACGACGTCACCACCGCCGAGCTGGTCGGGGGAGTCGAGCACCGCGAGCTCGTCATCGCGCCGTACGACGCTGCCTGGCCAGCGATCTACGCGACGCACCGCGCCCGCATCCACGAGGCCGCCGCGGTGATCAGCATCGAGCACATCGGATCGACGTCCGTGCCCGGGCTCGCGGCCAAGCCGATCGTCGACGTCCTCGTCACGGTCTCCGACATCACCGACGAGGACGCCTATCTCGCGCCCCTGCTCGCCGCCGGCTACGAGCTGCGGGTGCGTGAGCCCGGGCACCGGATGGTCCGCACCCCCGAGCGCGACGTCCACGTCCACGTGCTCGAGGACGGCGACCCGGAGGCGGGGGAGTACCTGCTGCTGCGCGACCGGCTGCGCAGCGACGACGCCGACCGGGAGCTCTACGAGTCGACCAAGCGGCGGCTCGCCCAGCAGGACTGGCCCGACATGAACGCATACGCCGACGCGAAGACCCAGGTCATCGAGGAGATCAAGCAGCGGGCCCGTGCCGCCGACCTCACCGGGTGATGGCGGTCGCGACGGCCGCGGCCGCCGACGGGTCGAAGAGGACCGTGTAGTGGTTCGTACCGGCCAGCCTGGTCAGCGTCAGCCGCGGCTGCTGGGCGAGCGCCTGCTCGATGGCGGCATCCGGGAGCAGTCCGCCGGGCTGGTCGAACATGCCGCGCTCGGCCACGAGCAGGTCGGTCGGCACGTCCAGCGAGGAGATCGCCGCGGCGATCTCCGCACCGCGCGTGAGCAGCTCGCGCCCGGAGACCCGGACCGCCTCCTCGACGGCCCGCGCGCGGACCCCGCCCGCCACCGGCAGCGCGTCATAGCGGGCGTAGTCCTCGACAGCCGGAGTCCAGTACGGCCCCATTGCCGGATGCATGCGGAAGAAGTCGACGTACGCGTCCTCGTCGGCGTACGTCACGCGCAACCGGTCGAGGGCCGGGCCCAGCGTGAGCGCGAGCAGCTCGTCCGGGTCGGCGCCAGGGGGAGTGGGGAGGGGGAGCCCGCCGTCGACGAGGACCAGCCGGTCGACGATGCCAGGGAACCGGTGCGCCGTGCCGGCCACGAGGTAGGCGCCGAGGGAGTGACCGACGAGGACGCGGGCACCGGTCGCCGCGACCACCGCGCGGAGGTCGCGGGCGTGCTGGTCGCCGTCGTACGGGCCGGGCAGGTCCCGGGAACGGCCGCGACCACGCAGGTCGACGGCGACCAGGCTCCGGTCGGGCGCCAGGGCCTCGGCGACGGCCCGCCAGGACATCGCGTTCGCGGTGATGCCGTGCACGGCGACGGCGACCCGCGGGCCGGCGCCCCAGCGCAGGGCGTGCAGGGCTCCGCCGTCGACGGCGATGTCGATGTGCTCCACGGGCGGGACGTTAGCGCGCCCGCGCCCACGTTATGTCAGTTCGCGAACGTCGTTCGCGGCTCGTCCCGGCTCCGGCGTGCGTCTCGGGCGCACCCAGGGGGACCCCGATCGCGGCCATGCTCGTGACCTCCCAGTGCGCGGGTACGTCGAACTCGCCCGCCACGCCGTCCCGGTCGAACGCCCGGAACTGGTGCACCGCGAGCCCCAGCGCGTGAGCCTGGAAGGTCAGGTGCGCGACAGCCTGCCCGAGGTCGTGGCGAGCGAACTCCGAATACTCCAGGTCGGTGCCCTCGACGCGCTGCTGGGACAGGTTCGCGACCAGGACGCTCGCATCCGACGCCCACGCCGACGAGCTGCGCGCCAGGTGCCGCACCAGCCGTCGGTGGACGTCGTCGCCCCGGAGCCCGACGACGAACGCCCAGGGCTGCGCGTTCCCGGCCGACGGCGCCAGCCGAGCGGCGTCCAGCAGCGCGTCGACGTCACGAGCGCTGGCGACGTGGGCTGCGTCGTACCGGATCGGGCTGAAGCGCTCCACGGCGAATGCTGTCAGTGCCGCGAGGCCGTCAAGGTGGGTCACAAGCACCGCAACGCGACACGATGCGCCCGTATTGCCGAAAACCCAGCGGAACGCAAGGTCCGAGGAGCAAGGTAGATCTCGCCACAGGGAACGAGACGCCACCGGAGGCCGTCATGTGGGACACCGTCGAGACCAGCACGAACCACCTCTCGCACGACCGCCCGTGCGAGCTCTGCGGCCACGCCGCACACACGTTCCTGCCGTGCAGCGACACCTGCGCGTGCGCGCCGCAGGGAGCGCCAGGACCCTCGATCGCCGCCTGACCACAGATCGCCGATAACCCATCGGCTCCGACGATTGGTCGTGAGCAGCCACGAGACGAAAGCGCCGATAAGTGACATTATGTCAGTTTGTCCGGGCGTGGACCCTCCCCGCTGGCCCTGTTCCAGCACCTTCCCGAACCGGACGACTGACGAACCGGGCACATGAACAAGTCCGGTCGACCCAGCGGAGTGTCTCGATCTCGACGCGGTCGGCATCGCGCCACGGCGCTTGTCGCTGGATCAACTCGTTCTTGAACAGCCCGACCGTGGTCTCGGCGGCGCGAGCGAGTTGCTAGTCGGACGATGAGGTGCGGAGCTCGCTGGCCGACGGCTTCTTACGGTCGCGCGATGCACGTCGGCCTCCTACTATGAGGAGTGCCAGGCCGGGTCCTCCCACCATCAAGCCGCCAGCGACGCCGAGCCAAACATGCCGGCGTGCAGGAAAGTAGCAGAGGTCGGACCACTCCCATTCCGCCTGATCGTTGTGCTGGAAGAACTCTACGATCGGGGTGCACTTCGGCACAGAGCCGCCGCCATGATCCAGAGCAACAACGGGGTAGAACCAGAGTCCTGCGACCACCAGCGCCGACGCCAGTAGAAGTGTGACGCCGATCGTCACCAGGCTGACCACGCTCCGAAGGACCTTCATGATTGCGAGCCTAGGACCCTGCCCTTTTGGGCGGCCGCATTTCGCTTGCCTTTGAAGCTCGGCAGCTCAACGACCATCGCGCTGTCAGCTTCGTTGAGACAGGCGCGAAGCACCACAGTCCCTCGCCGACCAGGCGGCGGCCGCGGCCTGGATCGCCGCCGCGGCCGCAGCAGCTGCCGTATACCCACCCGCCGGGACGCCGCCGAGCGGCCACCTGCGCCGCCTCATGCGTGAATGACGTCGCCGCTTCGACTGGTTGACCTGCATACCCTGCGCCGTAAGTTCCGGCCTGGAGGCGGACTTCTGGCTTAGCCTCGTCCCGCGACCCGGATGAGCGAAAGGGACTTCGAAATGGCGACGGGTACCACCGGCGGTCCTATCTCACGCATTTCGACGCACCGCTGGCCAGCGGGGCTCTCATGCGTCAGGTTCGATGAGACGGGACACCGAACCGGACGCCCGCAAGTCGATGGCCGCGACGCACGTAGAACTCGTGCGACGCGACGCGGTGCTCGCCTGAGCTGACGAGAAGTCGACCCGCGCCGCGTGCCCGAGCCCAGGCCTCGAATTCCGCGCACAACGCGGACCCGGCGCTGGCGCCCTGGTGTGCCGGCGTCGTGACCAGGGCGATCAGCTGAGCCCCGGGCTGGTCGTCCTCGACGGGATACAGGACGTGCCCCGCAGCGAACCCGACGACGGCGTCGTCGTCGACCGTCGCGGCCCGAACTCGTGCATGCGCCTCCATGGGAGCACCGTAGGCCGCCGCTGCGCTCACTCATCTGTGAGTGAATCGATCTCACTCACATGTGAGTGAATGCGGATCCCCCACTCCGGTCACCTGACCACGATCGTCGACGCCGGCCGCGCGGATCAGCGCCTCACGACCCCGCCGTCTCGAGCAGGATCGTCACGGGTCCGTCGTTGACCGAGGCGACCTCCATGTGCGCCCCGAAGACACCGCGCTCGACGTGCGCGCCCAGGTCGCCGAGCGCGGCGCAGAACGCCTCGTAGAGAGGCTCGGAGACAGGCCCGGGCGCGGCCTCGGTCCAGGACGGGCGACGGCCCTTGCGGGCATCGCCGTACAGCGTGAACTGCGAGATCACCAGGATCGGAGCGCCCACGTCCGAGGCCGACTGCTCCCCCTCGAGGATGCGCAATCCCCAGATCTTGCGCGCCATCCAGGCGATCTCCGCGGGGCCGTCGTCGTGGCCGACACCGAGCAGCACCAGGAGCCCCGGAGCAGGCAGCTCCCCCACGCGCTCCCCCGCCACGCAGACCGACGCCGACGAGACCCGGGTGACCACTGCGCGCACGCGGAAAGCCTGTCATGACGACGCCTCCGGCTTGAACGGCGGCGCTGTTCGTGTTCTGGTGGAGGTGACCAGCCCACTTCTCGGAAGGCGAAATCATGACCCTCACCCTCACCGACAACGCCACCACGATCGTCAAGTCGATCACGGCACAGCCGGGCGCCGAGGCGCTCCGGATCAGCACCGCGGAGGGCACGGACGGGCTCGCGGTGGCGACCGCCACCTCCCCGCAGACCCAGGACCAGGTCGTCGAGCAGGACGGGGCGAAGGTGTTCCTCGACGCCGGCGCCGCCGAGCAGCTCGACGACAAGGTGCTCGACGCGGCCGTCGACGACGCCGGCAACCTGCAGTTCTCGCTCGACGTCCAGCGGGCCTAGCCGTACGCCGCCGGTGGCGGCCGCCGCGGACCGAGCCGGACGGATCTCAGACGGATCCGAACGACACGTCCGCGGTGGCTGCCACCGCGGCGGTACGCCCCGGGCCCGAGTGCCCCTCCCAGAGCTCGTTGAAGTAGTGGATCATCTGCTCCGGCGGCGGGAAGTCGCCGTACTGACGCAGGTCCTCGGTCGTGTGCGCGTCCTTGACCAGCGTGACGTCGTACCCACGCGTGAAGCCGCCGTGGATCGTCGAGCGGATGCAGAAGTCGGTCTGGGCGCCCGCCACCACGAGGTGGCCGACGCCCCGCTCCGCCAGCACCTCCTCCAGGTCGGTCGCCTCGAAGGAGTCGCCGTACCGCTTGTGGATCACCGGCTCGCCCGCGGCCGCGACGAGTTCCGGGACGTACTCCCAGCCCTCGCTCCCCCGCGGCAGGTCGTCGTCGGAGTGCTGCACCCACACCACCGGCACGTCCGCTGCCCGCGCGCGATCGACCAGCGCCGCGATGTTCGCGATCACCGGAGCGGCGTTGATCGACGCCTTCATCACGTCCTTCTGCACGTCCACGACGAGCAGCGCGGTGGCGTCGCGACCTTCCAGGGTGGTCATCCGAGCTCCTTCAGCGGGTTGACGACCGACTCGGCCATGGCCGAGGTCCACGCGACCGGGTCGTCGGTCGGCGGCATCATGGTCACCAGGTCGATGCCGAGCGAGGCGTAGGACTCCATCTTCCTCAGGAATGCCGCGGGATCCGCGGTCGGGTCCTCGTGCACGAGCATCGTCTTCCGGATCGAGTCGTAGTCGCGGCCGACCGCGTCGCAGTGGCCCCGCAGCACGTCCAGCTTGTGCGCCACGGTCGCCGGGTCGTCGGTCGCGAACAGGTTGCAGGCGTCGGCGTACCGGGCGACGAGGCGGAGCGTCTTCCGCTCCCCCGAGCCACCGACCATGATCGGGACGCTCCCCCGCACCGGCGGCGGCAGGCAGATCGTCTCGGCAAGCCGGTAGTGCGCGCCGACGTACGGACCGTCGTCCTCGCTCCACATCTGCTGGGCGATCTGCAGTGTCTCCTCGAGCCGCTCGAACCGCTCCGCCGTCGGCGGGAACGGTACGCCGAGCCCCTCGTGCTCACGCTCGTACCAGGCAGCGCCGATGCCGAGCCACGCCCTCCCGCGCGAGAGCACGTCGAGGGTGGTGACGATCTTGGCGAGCAGGCCGGGGTGCCGGTACGTCGTCCCGGTGACCAGGACGCCCAGCTCGATGTCGCTCGTCGCGGCCGCCAGGTAGCCCAGCGTGGTGTAGCACTCCAGCATCGGCTCGAACGGCCCGCCGAACGGGATCATCTGGAAGTAGTGGTCCATCACGGTGAACAGCGCTACGCCGCCCTCGTCGGCGATCCTCGCGGTCTCGGTCAGGCGATCGGTGAGCGTCGAACGCCAGTCCGGGTGGGTGAAATTCGCGTAGTGGATGCCGAGGTCCATGGGCCCAACCTATGCCCGGCCACCCACCGGGGCCGTACGATTCCCGCCATGCTGAAGCGCGCGCTCGCCATCCCCGCCGTCCTGCTGCCGCTGCTCGCCGCCGCCGCGTGCGGGAGCAACACGACCGCCTCCGACCCGGCGGGCTCGACGACCTCGACCACCACCACGGCCCCGGCCTCCCCCGGCACCACGACCGCCGCGGGCGGCACGACCTGCTCCTACCTGCCCGACGGATCCAGCACCAAGGCGTCCGCGCCGCCCAGCACCCCGACCGAGTCGGGCAAGGTCTCGGCCGTCATCCACACGACCGAGGGCGACGTCCCGATCACCCTCGACGCGCAGCACGCCCCGTGCACCGTGAACTCGTTCGTCTCGCTCGCGAACCAGAAGTTCTTCGACGACACCCCGTGCCACCGGCTGACGACCTCGGGCATCTACGTGCTGCAGTGCGGCGACCCGACCGGCACCGGCCGAGGCGGCCCCGGGTACTCCTTCGCCGACGAGACCACGGGCCACGACACCTACCCGGCCGGCACCCTGGCCATGGCGAACGCCGGCCCGAACACCAACGGCTCGCAGTTCTTCCTCTGCTACGGCAGCTGCGACGCGCTCGACCAGCAGCCGAACTACACGGTCTTCGGCACCATCTCCGCCGCCGGCATGACCGTGCTCAAGAAGGTCGCGAAGGACGGCGAGACGACCGGCACCGGCGATGGCGCGCCGAAGGACCACGTGAAGATCACGTCGGTCAGCGTCGGCTGACCAGCTCCTCGGAGACCTCCCAGAGGGCGCGGGCCAGGCCCGCGTCCTCTGCCTTCTTTGACCGCTTCGCCGGGGCCGGCCAGCCGTAGAGCTCGGTCCGGCCGTGCGGGCCGGTGTAGCTGTTGCCCGGCACGTCCATGGTGGCCGCGTAGACGGTGTTGAGCGCACCGCGCCAGGTCGGCATCCCGACCAGGTGGTGGCCCCACTCGGCGATCGCGGTCACGAGCGGGTTGCCGGTGCTGCCGGTGATGCCGCTGGCCGTCGCGCCCGGGTGGGCGCCGACCGAACGGACCGACGAGCCCTCGGCACGCAGGCGGCGGTCGAGCTCGGCCATGAAGAGCAGGCAGGCGAGCTTGCTGGCGGCGTACGCCGGGAAGACCGCGTACGGCCGCCGCTCCCAGGCCAGGTCGTCGAGGTCCAGCACGCCGCGGCGGTGCTCGCGCGACCCGGTGACCACGACCCGGTCGGTGATCCTCGGCAGCAGCAGCTGGGTCAGCAGGAAGTGCCCGAGGTGGTTCGCCGCGAAGTGCTCCTCCACGCCCGCCGCGGTGACGCGGTGCGGCACGCCGAGGACCCCGGCGTTGTTGACGAGCACGTCGACCGGGCCGTCGAGGTCCGCCGCGAAGGCGCGGACCGAGTCGAGGTCGGAGACGTCGATCCGGCGTACCTCCACCCGACCCCGGGCGTAGCCGGGGACCGTGCGTGCGGCCGCCTCGGCCTTCTCGAGGTTCCGGCACGCGAGCACGACCTGAGCCCCGCGCGACCCGAGGATCTGGGCGGTCGACAGGCCGATGCCCGAGTTGGCTCCGGTGATCACGAACCGCCGGCCGGGCTGAGGCGGGACATCGGTCCAGGGACGCATGGCGGAAGGTTCCCACAGGCGGTGGCCCGGCGTGGCCGAGGGATTGTGTCGGCCGTTCCTGTTTGGATTGACGCATGGTGGTCGTGGTGCTCCTGATGGGTCTCGTGGTCGGCGCGGTCGTCGGCGCACTGGCGATGCGGCAGCGCGCCGAGGTGGCGGCCGGTCCGCTGCGCGACGAGCTCGCCCGGACGCGCACCGAGCTGGTCGAGGCACACGCCGACGCCGTCGCGCTGCGTCAGTCGGCGGCCGCTGCCGAGCAGCTCGGCCAGGCCCACCTCGACGCCGCGCTCGCGCGGGTGCGGGAGCAGGAGGCGGGCAACCGCAGCGCGCTCCAGTCCGAGCTCGCCAGCGCGCAGGCCACGCTGACCGAGCTGCGCGAGGCCCTCGCCCAGGCGCAGGCCCAGCACCGGCAGCTCGTGGAGGAAGGCCGCCGCACCCAGGCCGAGCGCGAGAAGGCCGAGTCCGGCCAGACCCAGGTGCTCAAGACGCTCACGCCCGTGCTCGAGCACCTCCGCTCGATGCAGGGCAAGGTCGACGACCTGGAGCGGGCGCGGGTCAAGCAGCACACCGAGCTGGCCACCCAGATCCAGCAGACCCAGCGCTCCGTGGAGGAGTCGCGCAAGGCTGCCGACACGCTCTCCCAGGTGCTCAAGAACAACGCGGTGCGCGGCGCGTGGGGCGAGACCCAGCTGCGCACCCTCGTCGAGACCGCCGGCCTGCTGAATCGCGTCGACTTCGACCTGCAGGCCTCCGTCGTCGCCGACTCGGGTGACCGTCGCCCGGACATGGTCATCAACCTGCCCGGCGGCAAGCAGATGGCGATCGACGCCAAGGTTCCCTACAACGCGTTCATGGACGCGCAGCGCGAGGGCATCGATCCGGAGGCGCGCCAGCGCCTGCTGGAGGACCACGCCCGCAAGGTGCGCGGACACGTGGACGTGCTGGCGAGGAAGGGCTACTGGACCGGTCTGGACGTGAGCCCGGAGTTCACCGTCGCGTTCATCCCGAACGAGCAGCTGCTGAACGCCGCGCTCGAGGTCGACCCCTCGCTGATGGAGCACGCCTTCAAGCAGGGCATCGTGCTCGCCACCCCGACCAACCTGTGGGGCCTGCTCAAGACCGTGGCGTTCACCTGGAAGCAGGAGGCCCTCACCGAGGACGCCCAGCACCTCTTCGAGCTCGGCCAGCAGCTCTACCGGCGCATCCTCAAGCTCGCCGAGCACGTCGACAAGCTCGGCCGCTCGATCCAGCGCAGCGTCAAGGACTACAACGCCTTCACGGGGTCGCTCGAGCGCTCCGTGCTTCCGGCCGCGCGGAAGCTCAACGCCGCCGACCCGATCTCGACGATCCCGGCGCCCATGGAGCTGGAGGAGGCGCCGCGGTCGCTGACCGCCGGCGACTTCGAGGCCATCGCCGACATCGAGCGCGACGAGCTCACCTTCGACTTCTCCTCGACAGGCTCAGGACAGGCGGCAGAGATCACGGACGCCGAGATCGTCGAGGACCGCGACGCGGGCTGAGGTGTGGCCCACCGCTGAGCCGGGGACGCTCGCGGCGTGAAGAAGATCGTGCTGGGCTCAACGGTGGCCGTCGTGGCCGTGCTCCTGGTCATCGGCGTCGTGGTGTGGCGCACCGTAGCGTCCGGCATCCACGCCGGCAGCGTGATCGACGTCGACGAGCTCGCGTCGCCCGCCGACAGCGTGCGGTTCGAGGTGCCGAACGCGTCGTACAGCCTGGCGTTCACCACCGCTCTCTCCGCGCTCCCCCGGGACGCGATCGTCTCCTCGCCGGACCAGGGGGACGAGGTGAAGGCCGGCGTCGCCGGCGGCGGCCGCTTCGTCGGCCTCGACCTCGCGCGGGTGGTGCGCCCCGGGATCCCCGACGAGGTGACGGCGGTCAGCGGTTCAGCCGCCCCGACGCTGGCCCTCGTCGCCGACGGCCGGCGGTACACCCTGCCGTCGGTCCACGACCTGCTGGACCCCAGCGAGGCGGTGTACGTCGCTCTTCCGGGCACACCACGGACCCTGGACGTCGAGGTCACCTTCGACGGCACGACCCAGCGCATCGGACTCGGCCGCGACGACGCCGACCACGCCGCAGCGGCGCCCTACTACGCTCCGACCTCGCTGGCCCTCGGCACCCAGGACCTGAGCCGGTGCACGTCGGCCCGCGTCCGCCTGAGCGCCGGGCAGCTCGACCCCGGGCCCAGCGCGAGCAGCCCGCACCTCGAGCTGCCCGGCCCGATCCTCGATGTCCCCTACGCAGCCGGGCACGGGTGGGCACCGGCCGGTCGCAGCTGGTTGGTTCTGCCCCTGACCACGCGCTTCGACGTGGGGACGTTCGTGAGCTGGCCGAGGTTCGGAGCCCCGCACGAGGCGCTCTACCTGCCGAAGCTGCGGCGCACGACGATCACCGTCGACGGTGCGACCGCGGCCACCACCGTCCCGTACTACGGCCAGGGTTCAGCCGAGCTGACTCGGCAGGGCGTGAGCGGCGGCTACTACGTGTTCAGCGTCGCCGACCCCGCCGACACCGCCCACACCGTCCGGTTCTCGCAGCTGTACAGCGACCACCTCGACAGCCGAGACCGTCCAGCACCGTCGGGTGCACCCCGCACCATCATCGGCCGCGTCAGCTGCAGCTTCCACGTGGACGGCTGACGACCGATCCTCAGGCGCTGCCGTGGTCGTGCACTCCACCGCGCAGGTCGACGGTCCGTCGGGTGTTGGCCAGCGCCGTGACGGTCGCGGTGCCGATCGGGCCGGTGCCGTCGTACACCTCCGCCGTGCCGACGGCGATGCCGTCGGACGCGACGTGGTCGGTGGCCCGCAGCCCCAGCCGCACCCCGTCCGGTAGGCGGGACAGCGCCAGGCTGATGTCGGTGTTGATGTGCTCGACGCCCCCGCTCCCCCAGTTCGTCACCATGCTGGTCGCGTCGGCGATCGAGGCGACGGCCTGGAACGGCGTGCACGCCTCGCCCAGCACGATCGGGACCGCGGTCTGCCAGGTCTGGTGACGCCCGGCGTTCTGGTGCTGCCCGAAGTCGTCCGACCACGGCGCTGTGCTGGCGAACATCGGCACGTGGTGCTCCCCCGGCTCCGGGAGCACAGCGGGCGGTGGCGGCACCGGGCGGTCCGAGGCGGCCCACACCGCACCGGGTGCAGCCTGCGAGGGTGCGAGGAAGGTCGCGGTCGCACGTGCGACGACCTCACCGTCCTGCTCGACCACCGCGTCCAGCAGGAGCAGTCGCGGCCCCTCGCGCACGACCGACGCCGACGCCGTGGTGGTCACCATCCGCGCGGGCCGGAACAGGTCGACGTGGTAGCGCGCCGGGACCAGCCCGGTCCGGCCGGCGTCCGCGACCGCGTGCTCGAGGGCGCGAGCGAGCAGCCCGCTGACGGCGACCCCGTGCATCTGGTCGGAGCGCCACAGGCTCCGGGCGAGCGGCAGGGGGTCGAAACCGGCATCGGTCTGCTGGAACCAGGCAAACTGGAACGTGTTCTCGTTCACCGGCCCATCATGCACCGCCGGTCGTCAGCCGGCGACGACGCCCCCGGGGATCGGTGCCTGCGGGTCGTAGGGCGTGCGGGTCCAGACGAACGTCGCGCACTCCAGGTGGCTGATCGCGCCGTCCTCACGGCGGCACACCCGCAGCGTCTCCCCGGTCAGGTAGCCCGACGTGCCGAGCCAGGTGCCGTCCGGCTGGGGCGCGAACGACATCCGACGTCCCGGGCCCGCCGGCGGCGCCACGGCGAGCTGTGATCCGTCCCAGGTGGCGACGGACGGCGCGTGACCCCAGTGCCACGTGCCGACGATCTCCCGCACCGCCGCCGGTACGTCGCTCGTCGGCTCCCACTCGGCCGGCAGCGGCGGCTCGGCCGCGCGCACGAGGTCGACGAGGTCACCGGCCGTCGCGCCGAGACCGTAGGCGCCGTTGCTCAGCACGACGGCGCCGATCCCCGAGTCGACCTCGACCAGGACGTTGCAGCAGAAGCCGGGCATCGACCCACCGTGCCCGATGAAGGTGGTGCCGTCCACGACGTCGATCTCGACGCCCAGACCCCACGTCGTCCCGTCGGGACCACCCGACTGCGGTGTCGCCATCGCCGCCAGCGACGCCGCCGACAGGATCGAGCGGTCGGCGTCCACGAGCGCCGTCAGCCAGGTCGCGAGGTCGGCGACCGTGCTCCACAGCTGGCCGGCCGGCGCCATCGCGCCGGTGTCCGGCAGCGGCTCGGCGTGCGCCTCCCCGGTGAGCGCGTCGACGGCGAAGCCCTCGGCCGCCGGCTCGACCCACTGGTACGACGTCCGCCGCATGCCCAGCGGCGTGAGGACCTCCGCCTGGAGGACCTCCCACCACGGCCGGTCCCAGATCTTCTCGACCACCGCACCGAGCAGGCCGTAGCCGAGGTTCGAGTAGTGGAGCTGGGCGCCCGGCTCGAGCACCGGAGTCGCATCCGCGTGCGCGGCGACGAGAGCAGCGAGGTCGCCGCCCTCCGTCCGCTCCCACCAGGTGCCGTGCGGCTCCGCGGTCAGCCCGCCGGAGTGGCTCAGCAACGACCGGATCGTGGTGTCGGCGTACGGGCCGTCCGGGAGGAACCGGCCCAACGGGTCGGACAGCGCCAGCCGGCCGCGCTCCCGTGCCAGCATCACGAGCGCGGCGGTCATCGTCTTGGTGACCGAGCCGATCTTGTACTGGGTGTCGGTGTCCGGGCGGGTGTCGCTGCCCCGGCGCACGAGCCGGCCGCGACCGGCCGACCACACCAGCTCGCCGTCCCGCACGATCCCTGCGGACACCGACGGGAGCCGGGCGTCGGACTGTGCCGCGGCGACGACCCGGAGGGCCGCCGCCGCGGTGCTGTCGAGGAGAGCGGTCACGCGTCGGTCTCGGCGTACGCGTCGAGCGGCGGGCAGGCGCAGACCAGGTTCCGGTCGCCGTACGCCTGGTCGATGCGGGCGACCGGCGGCCAGTACTTGTCGGCGGCCTCGGCCATGCCGGCCGGGAAGACGCCGACCTCCCGGGAGTACGGCCGGTCCCAGTCGCCGACGAGCGCGCGGCCGGTGTGCGGGGCGTGCCGCAGCGGCGAGTCGTCCGCGGTCCACTCCCCCGACGCGACCTTGTCGATCTCGCGCTTGATCGCGATCATCGCGTCGCAGAACCGGTCCAGCTCGTGCAGGTCCTCGGACTCGGTCGGCTCGACCATCAGCGTGCCGGCGACCGGGAACGACATGGTCGGGGCGTGGAAGCCGTAGTCGATGAGCCGCTTCGCGACGTCGTCGACGGTCACGCCGGTGTCCTTGGTGATGTCGCGCAGGTCGAGGATGCACTCGTGGGCGACCAGGCCGGACTCGCCGCGGTAGAGCACCGGGTAGTGCTCGCCCAGACGGGCCGCCACGTAGTTGGCGGACAGCACCGCGATCGACGTCGCGACGGTGAGGCCCTCGCCGCCCATCATCCGGATGTAGGCCCACGAGATCGGGAGGATCCCCGCGGAGCCGTACGGCGCCGCGCTGATCGCGCCGGTGCCTTCACGCCGCGAGGCGTCCGGGTGCAGCACGTGGGTCGGCAGGTACGGCGCCAGGTGCTCGCGCACCGCGACCGGGCCCACGCCGGGACCACCGCCACCGTGCGGGATGCAGAAGGTCTTGTGCAGGTTCAGGTGCGAGACGTCGCCACCGAACTGACCGGGCTTGGCGTACCCGAGCAACGCGTTGAAGTTCGCGCCGTCGATGTACACCTGGCCACCGTGCTCGTGGACGATGTCGCACAGCTCGGTGATCGTCTCCTCGTAGACGCCGTGCGTCGAGGGGTAGGTCACCATGATCGCAGCGAGCGTGGTGGAGTACTGCTCGCACTTGGCGCGCAGGTCCGTGAGGTCGACGGTGCCGTCCTCGGCCGCCTTGACCACGACGACCTTGAGGCCGGCCATGACCGCGGACGCCGGGTTGGTGCCGTGCGCCGAGGACGGGATCAGGCAGACGTCACGCTGCGCCTGGCCCTGCGCCACGTGGTACTCCCTGATCGCGAGCATGCCCGCGAACTCGCCCTGCGCACCGGCGTTCGGCTGGATGGAGACGCGGTCGTAGCCGGTCGCCTCGGCGAGCCAGCCCTCGAGCTGGGTGATCAGCTGCTCGTAGCCCGTGGCGTCCGCCGCCGGCACGAACGGGTGCAGGTTCGCGAAGCCGGGCAGCGAGATGGGCTCCATCTCGGTGGTCGCGTTGAGCTTCATCGTGCACGAGCCGAGCGGGATCATGCCGCGGTCGAGCGCGTAGTCGCGGCTCGACAGCTTGTGCAGGTAGCGCAGCATCGCGGTCTCGCTGCGGTGGCTGTGGAACACGTCGTGCGTCATGAACTCGGTCGTGCGGGCGAGCTCGGCAGGCAGTGCCGCGAGCGGCTCGACCTGGGTCGGCGTCACGCCGAACGCGGTGTGCAGCGCCCGCAGCGTCGGAGCGCCGGCGGTCTCGCCGAAGGCGATGCCGACCGTGTCTGCGTCGACCAGCCGCAGGTGCAGGCCCTCCGCGCGAGCTGCGCCGACGATCGCCTCGGCGCGGCCGGGGACGCGCACCTGGATCGTGTCGAAGAACTCGTCCGCGACGAGCTCGAACCCGGCATCCTGCAGCGACGCCGCGGCGCGGGCGGCGAGCTTGTGGATGTCGCCCGCGATCGCGCGGAGGCCGTCGGGGCCGTGGTAGACGGCGTACATGCCGGCGGTGACGGCAAGCAGCACCTGGGCGGTGCAGATGTTGGAGGTCGCCTTGTCGCGGCGGATGTGCTGCTCGCGGGTCTGCAGGGCGAGCCGGTACGCCGGGCGCCCCTCCGCGTCGATGGAGACACCGACCAGGCGTCCGGGCAGCTGCCGCTCGAGGCCCTCGCGCACGGCCATGAAGCCGGCGTGCGGGCCGCCGTAGAACATCGGGACGCCGAAGCGCTGGGTCGAGCCGACGACGACGTCGGCGCCGAGCTCGCCGGGCGACTCGAGCAGGGTGAGCGCCAGCGGGTCGGCGGCCACGACGGCGAGACCACCCCGGGCGTGCGCCTCTTCGATGAGCGGGCGCGGGTCGAGGATCCGGCCGGACGCGCCGGGGTACTGGACCAGGACGCCGGACACGGGGCCCTCGGGCAGGCCGTCGGTCAGGTCCGCGACGGCGACCTCGATACCCAGACCCTCGGCGCGGGTGCGGACCACGTCGATCGTCTGCGGCAGCGCGTCGGCGTCGATCACGAACGGCCCCTCGGCCTTGCGCAGGACGCGGTGGACCAGGCCGAGCGCCTCGGCGGCGGCGGTGCCCTCGTCGAGCAGCGACGAGCCGGCCAGCGCCATGCCGGTGAGGTCGGCGACCATGGTCTGGAAGTTGATGAGGGCCTCGAGCCGGCCCTGCGAGATCTCCGGCTGGTACGGCGTGTACGCGGTGTACCAGCTCGGGTCCTCGAGCACGTTGCGGCGGATGACCGCGGGCGTCACCGTCGCGTGGTAGCCGAGCCCGATCATCGCCTCGCCGGGCACGTTGGACGCCGCGAGCGCACGCAGCTCGGCGGCAGCCTCCTCCTCGCTGACACCGGCCGGCAGGTCCAGCGGTACGTCGGTGCGGATCGCCTTCGGGACCGCGGCGTCCATCAGCGCCTGCAGCGAGTCGTACCCGAGGCGGTCCAGCATCGTGGCGACCTGCTGGTCGTCGGGGCCGAGGTGACGGTTGAGGAAGGGCACGCTCATCGGGCGGAAGGCTCCTTGGATCGACGGATCGAGCCCTCCCCCTCTGTCGCCAGGTGCCTCCAGAGTCGCCTGCTCCTCGCGGTCCGGGTGCCTGAGAGGTTCCGGGGAGGAATTGCCCCTTCGGCGCGGGCACGGAGCCCGACTCTCCCGCGTGGGATCAGCAGCAGCTCAAGGCTACCAATCGGTAGCGGAAATGGACGAAGGGCGGGCCGGTGCGGCCCACCCTTCACGCACAGCTGCGGCCCGGTGGTCGAGCGTGTCGAGACTCAGGCCAGGCGAGCCGCCCGTCGCGCAGCCAGCTCATCGCCCTCGACCGGCGCGGCGGGCGCCGTCTCGTTGGCGCGCTCGCTGGGGAGCGCGGCGAGGGTGCCCTCGATCTCGCGCCACACGCCACCGATGGCGATGCCGAAGACGCCCTGACCACCCTGCAGCAGGTCGATGACCTCGTCATTGGTGGTGCACTCGTAGACCGAGGCGCCGTCGCTCATCAGGGTGACCTGGGTCAGGTCGTCGGTGCCGCGCTCACGCAGGTGGCCGACCGCGGTGCGGACCTGCTGCAGCGAGATACCGGCGTCGAGGAGGCGCTTGATGACCTTGAGGATGAGGATGTCGCGGAAGCTGTAGAGCCGCTGCGAGCCGGAGCCCTTGGCGCCGCGGACGCTCGGCTCGATCAGGCCGGTGCGGGCCCAGTAGTCGAGCTGGCGGTAGGTGATGCCGGCGGCGTTGCACGCGGTCGGGCCGCGGTAGCCCAGGTCGCTGGGCAGCGGGGAGACGTCGTCGGTGAAGAGCAGACCCTGCTCCTCCGCCACAGCCGTGGCGGCGGACTCCAGTGACTGGTCCGGCTGCTGCTCGTTCACTCGGTCCTCCAAGGCCTCGGTGCTGACAAGACACGACGGTACGGCGCGGGCACGACACCGGTCAAAGACGTTGCAGGGCGTGTCGCAGATCTCTCACCCTCAAGTTGAACTTGAGGGTTCTGACGACCCCTACTCGAAGTCCTCCGGAGACACGTGGTCGAGGAAGTCACGGAACTTCTCCACCTCCTCGTCCTGCTCCGCCGGCACCGCCAGACCGGCCTCGTCGAGGACCTCCTCGGCGCACACGATGGTGGTCCCGGTGCGCAGCGCCAGGGCGATCGAGTCGGACGGCCGGGCACTCACCTCGACCCCGTCGGCGAACACCAGGGTGGCGTAGAAGACGCCGTCGCGGACGTCGGTGATCCGCACCTCGGAGAGCTCGGCTCCGGTCGCGGCGAGGATGTCCTTCATCAGGTCGTGGGTCAGCGGCCGCGGTGGCACCACGCCCTGCTGGGCGAACGCGATGGCCGTGGCCTCGACCGCCCCGATCCAGATCGGCAGGTAGCGATCCCCGACGACCTCGCGCAGCAGCACGATCGGCTGGTTCGAGGGCATCTCGACCCTGACTCCCATGACATCCACCTCGCGCACACCTCCACCCTACTCGCGCACATCGAGGCCGGCAGCGCGGCGCCGCGGCGCTCGAGGACGCGTCCGGGCCGGAGCGCCAGCGACGGACCGGACACGGCGAAAGCGCCATGGGCGGCGACGCGCTCGACCCATCAGACGGAGCGGCGCAGGCCCGCCTTGACGAGGGTCGCGTGCAGCTTCACCGAGAGCGCGGCGATCTCGCTCGCGGTCTCCTCGGCGCGGGCGGCGGCGGCACCGTCGCGGGAGCGGCGTACCGGCTCGGTGACCTGCTGGACCAGGCCCACCTCCCGATCCGCGGCGGCGCGGAAGGCGCGCAGGTGCCGCGGCTCCAGGCCGAACTCGGCGAGCTCGCGGGCGGTCTCGGCGATGACGAGCGCGTCGGAGTCGAAGTGGCCCGTGCGGCTGGCCGTGACCAGGCCGAAGCCCTCGAGCTCGGTGAGGACCGACTCGGAGATCTCCGCGATCTTGAGCAGCTCCTTGCGGGACAGCCGGATGTTGTCGGTGCGGCGGAACGACTCCGGCGACGGCAGCCCGTCGACGCCCATCGGCACCTTCGGCACGGTCGGGATGATCGCCTCGATCTGCGGGGGCTCCAGCCCGCGGTCCATCGCGTCGAGGTGCTCGGCGATGACCGAGAGCCGGAGCTGGTAGTCACGCTGCATCCGCAGGATGTAGCGCAGCCGCTCGACGTCGGAGGCCGCGAACTTCCGGTAGCCGGCGGGCGTCCGCTCCGGCTTGATCAGGCCCTCGCTCTCGAGGAACCGGATCTTCGGGATCGTGACGGACGGGAAGTCCTCGTGGAGACGGTCGAGCACCTGCCCGATGTTGAGCAGGGCGCGCTCGTCCCCGAGGACGCGTTGCGGCTGCGGTTCGACCATCAGTCAGGGGCTCAGGCGTCGTCGTGCCCGGAGAAGTAGACGAGGCGGTACTTGCCGACCTGGACCTCGTCGCCGTCGTGCAGCTCGACCTTCTCGATCCGGTTGCGGTTGACGTAGGTGCCGTTGAGGCTGCCCGCGTCCTCGACCGTGTAGCCCGCCGGCGTGCGCCGGAAGATCGCGTGCGACCTCGACACGGTCACGTCGTCCAGGAAGATCGCGCTCTGCGGGTGCCGGCCGGCCGTGACCTCGTCCTGGTCGAGCAGGAAGCGGCTGCCGGCGCCCGGGCCCTTCTGCACCACGAGCAGCGCGTGCCCGACCGGCAGCGCGTCGACCGCGGCGGCGTCCACCGCGCTGAGCTGGCGGTCGGACGTCTCGACCTTGTCGCTGCCGCCGAACTGGATCGTCGCCGTCACGTCGGTCGGCGGAGCGACCGGGGTGTCGGGACCGACGAGACGGGTCCCGCACTGGGAGCAGAACCGCGCGTCGTCAGGGTTCTGCCGGCCACAGTTGGTGCAGAACGGCATCTGGTCTCCTCGTTGGGTCGGACGCGGGTGGGATCGTCGGCGACAACCCTCACCCTGCGTCTGAGGTCGATGGTTGGAAACCTACACCCCGGGCGAGGCGAGGGGTCAGCCCTCGAGGCCCGCTTCGTACGCCGCGGCGTCGAGCAGACCGTCCAGGTCGCCGCGATCGGCCGGCACGACCTCGAACAGCCAGCCCTCGCCGTACGCGTCACTGTTGACCAGCTCGGGGGTGGCGTCCAGCGCGTCGTTGCGGGCCACGACCTCCCCGGTGATCGGGGCGTAGACGTCGCTGACCGACTTGGTGGACTCGAGTTCGCCGCACGACTCGCCGGCGGTCACGCTCGTGCCGACCTCGGGCAGCGAGACGTAGACGATGTCTCCGAGGGCGTCCTGGGCGTAGTCGGTGATGCCGACCCGCACCGAGCCCTCCGCCGTGCCGGGGTCGCGGACCCACTCGTGCTCCGCGGTGTACTTCAGGTCGGCAGGGTTCACGGGGTGCTCCTCGTCTGGCGGAAGGTTACGGTGGGCGGAACGTTACTGGTCGTCAGCGACGGATCACTGGCCGGTCGAGGCTTCCTTGGCGTGGTCGCGGTTCGTGACCGCCTCGATGTCGATCGAGCTGAGCTGGTCGACCTGGACCTGGGCCCCGTCGTCGTTGAGCTGCTGCTTGGGCCCGAGCGCGAAGTTCATCGCCCCGCTGAGCACGTCGGGGTCCCCGATGACGTCGATGACGTACGGCGCCTGCACCGCCACGCCGTCGACGAGGAAGCCGGTGCTGGTCGGCTCGAACGCCGTCTGGGCCACGATCCGGACCTTGCCGTTGATCTGCATGGCCTCGGCGCCGACGGTGCGGAGCTCCTCGACCGTGTCGAGCAACGAGGAGACCTTCACCTTCCCGGTCTGCTCGGTGATCGTGATCCGGATCCCGGGGCCGGTGACCGGCACCAGGCCGGCCAGGATCTGCAGGTCGGCGAGCTGGCCGTTGGCCTGGTCGACGGCCGCCTGCCGCTTGGTGCTGTCGTTGCTCAGGCTGTCGTGCACCTTGGCCAGCCGGGCGACCTCCGCGTCCTGGCGCTGGCGTGCGCCCGCGAGCGCGTCGAGGATGTCGATCAGGTCCTGCTGGCGCTGGCCGGCGTAGGTGTCGTCGGTGTTGTTGGCCCGCACCTGGGTGACCGCGCCGAAGCCCAGCAGGGCGAGCAGCAGGCCGACGATCAGCTGGCGGCGCGAGGTGCTGCGCAGGCCGGTGAGGATCCGCTGCCGTGCGGTGGGTGGCGCCTCAGGCATGCAACAGGTGCCTTCGGATCGCGGCGACGTTGGTGAAGATGCGGATGCCGAGGACGACGATCACACCGGTCGACAGCTGACCGCCGACGCCGAGCCGGTCGCCGAGGTAGACGATGCCCGCCGCGATGATCACGTTGCTGAGGAACGAGACGACGAAGACCTTGTCGTCGAAGATCCCGTCCAGGTATGCCCGCAGCGCGCCGAACACCGCGTCCAGGGCGGCGACCACCGCGATCGGGAGGTACGGCTCCAGACCGGTGGGCACGTCGGGCTTGAAGACCAGCCCGAGCACCACGCCGACCACGAGTCCGAGCACCGCGATCATGGCTTTCCGTCCTTCTTCGTCTTCTTCGTCTTCTTCGTCTTCTGCTGCTGGGTCGACGCCACGGCGTACCGCAGCCGGGTCACCGACGGTGGGGCCGGCCCCATCCGGACCTGCCCGACGTCGTGGATGTCGTAGCGGAAAGCGTACTGATTCGCGAGGGCCGCGAAGTCCTGTCCACTCGCCGAGCCCAGGAAGTCGGCGGGCATCTGGCTCGTGTCACCGATGGCCAGGATCGTGTACGGCGGCGCGATCCCGTTGCCGTTGACCTCGATCGCGTCGCCGGAAGTCCGGATGCCGGTGCGGGCGGTCAGGCGTTGCCCGTTCACGGTGATCGCCTCCGCGCCCGCTGCCCACAACCCGTCGACCAGGAGCGCGATGTCGGAGTCGCGGACCTGGCTGTTGGGGTCGGCGTACGGCGCGTTGTCGAGGCTCACCCGGATCGCCGGCCCGGTGACCGCCTGCACGCCGGTCAGCCCACCCAGGTCGGCGACCCTGGCCTGGGCCGCGGTGAGCTGCGTGCCGAGACCGGTGAGCGTCGCGTCCGCCTTGGTGTTGGCGGCGCGCAGGGCCGCGAGGCGCTTCGTGCTCGCGGCGAACTCGGCGCGCTGCTCGGTGATCCTGCTGATCAGGCTCTCCCGGCTCGCGTCGTCGACGCCGGCGTCCCTCGACGTCTGCACGGCCGCGACGGTCACGAGCAGCCCGAAGGCGAGCAGCACGCCGACGACCGGGATCCTGCGGCCCGGCCGCCCCTCCTTCCCCGCGGCGCAGCGCCGCCGGCTGACCACCTGGTAGTCCTCGTCGAGGGACTGCAGGGTGATCAGCGTCAGCAGGGGCGTCCGGGCGCGGTCGAGGTGGTCGGGCAACGCGTCAGCCCTCCGGAACCGCGCGGTGCGGCGGCGTCGTGCGGAGGAGCTTGCGGACCTGCCAGGCGTAGAGCAGGCCGGCCCACCAGTACAGCCCGATGCCCCAGCCGGTGAACGCCCAGCCGAACACCTTGGCCAGCGTCGCGATCGTTCCGTCGCCGTCGCCCAGGAGCAGCAGCGGGAACGCGTAGAGCAGGTTGAAGGTGGCCGCCTTGCCGAGGAAGTGCACGGGCAGCGCGCTGTAGCCGCGGGTGCGCAGCAGCGGGACCAGGCCCCACATCAGCAGGTCGCGCAGCGGCAGGATCGCGGCGACCGGCCAGGGCACCACACCGCGGATCGCGAGCCCGATGACGACGGCGAGGATGTAGAGCCGGTCGGCGATCGGGTCGAGCAGCTGGCCGAGGACCGACTGCTGGTCGAGCTTGCGGGCCAGCCAGCCGTCGGCGAAGTCGGTGATGCCGGAGACCATCAGCACCGCGAGGGCGAGGGCATCCAGGTGCGGGCCGAGGACGAGCCACAGGAAGACCGGGATGAGCAGGAGGCGCAGGACGCTGACCGCGTTGGGCAACGTGAAGACCCGGCCGCTGCTCGTCGTCGGGCCTGCCACGGCCGTCACTCTAGTGGTGCTCACGAGTCGGTCACCGACGCGTCGTCGGAATGGGCGGCGTCGCGGATCTCGCCCACGAGCTCCTCGATGACGTCCTCGAGGGCGGCGATGCCGAGCGTGCTGCCGTCCTCGTCGACGACCCGCGCCATGTGCGCGCCGCGCTGCTGGAGGACCTCGAGAGCACCGTGCAGCGAGCTGGTCGGACGGACGGAGGCGAACGGACGGATCCAGCGGTCGGCAATGGGCCGCTCCCGGCGTACGACGTCCGGCTCGAGCACGTCCTTGATGTGCAGGTAGCCCATCAGCTGCTCCCCCAGCGGCGCTTCGGGGTCGCGCACCGGGAAGCGGCTGTAGCCGGTGGCGGCGCACAGCGCCTCGACGTCCGCGCCACTGGCCCCCCGCGGAACGGTGGTGAGCGACTCGGGCGGCATCATCACCTCGGCGATGGTGCGGTCGACGAACTCCAGGGCGTCGGAGAGCCTGGTCGCCTCCCCCTCCTCGAGCAGCCCCTCGCCGCGTGACTCCTCGACGAGCGCGGCCACCTCCTCGCGGGTGAAGCTGCTGCCGACCTCGTCCTTGGGCTCGATCCGGAGCGCCCGCAGGATGAGGCGCGCGATGGCGTCGAGCACGACGATGACGGGCTTGAGCACGGTCACCAGGCCGAGCATCGGCGGGGCGAGGAGCAGCACGGCACGCTCCGGACCGGCGATGGTGACGTTCTTCGGGACCATCTCGCCGAACACGACGTGGCAGAACGCCACCAGCAGCAACGCGATGACGAAGCCCACGACGTGCACGACGTCCTCCGGCACGTGCAGGTGCTCGAAGGCGGGCTCGATCAGGTGCGAGACGGCGGGCTCGGCGATGGCACCGAGGACGAGCGAGCACACGGTGACGCCGAGCTGGATGCCGGCGATCATCAGCGGCATCCGCTCCAGCGCCTGCAGGGTGGTGCGCGCGAGACGTGAGCCAGCGCGGGCCCGTGGCTCGATCTGGCTGCGGCGCGCCGAGATCAGCGCGAACTCCGCGGCGACGAAGAAGGCGTTGCCGGCGAGCAGCAGGACCGTCAGCAGCAGGGCCACGGCGGGGCTCATGCCTCCACCTCGCTGACGCGCAGGGTGAGCCGGTCGATGCGCAGGCCGTCCATGTGCTCGACGGTGAGGTGGGCGATCCGCAGCGGCTCGTCCTCCTCCTCGGGCGGGAGGGGTACGTCGACGGTCTCCCCCGCCACCGGGATCCGGCCGAGCACCTTGAGGGCGAGGCCGGCGATGGTGTCGTAGTCCTCGTCCTCGGGCAGCGTGACGCCGGTGAGGTCCTCGACCTCGTCGGGACGCAGCAGCCCGGACAGCGACCAGGTCCCGTCGCGGCGCAACCGGCCGCGCTGCCCCAGGCGGTCGTGCTCGTCGGAGATGTCGCCGACGATCTCCTCGACGACGTCCTCGAGCGTGACGATGCCGGCGTGGTCGCCGTACTCGTCGAGGACGATGGCCATCTGGAACCCGTCGCCGCGCAGCAGCGCGAGCAGCGGGTCGAGCCGCAGGCTGTCCGGCACGACGATGGGGCGCATCATCAGGTGCTTGACCCGGACGGTGGCGCGCTCCGGGAGCGGCAGGGCGACGGCGTTCTTGACGTGCACGGTGCCGACGACGGCGTCGGACTCGTCGAGGACCGGGAAGCGGGAGTGCCCGGTCTCGCGGGCGAGGGCGATGACGGCGTCCGCGCGGTCGTTCTCCTCGACGCTGCGGGTGCGCACGCGCGGCGTCATGATCTCCCCGGCCGTGCGGCTGCCGAACTCCACCGACTTCTCCATCAGCTCCGCGGTGTCGGCGTCCAGGGTGCCGACGTCGGCGGAGCGCTGGACCAGGGACGCCAGCTCCGCCGAGCTGCGCGCGGACCGGAGCTCCTCCTGGGGCTCGATCCCCAGGCGTCGTACGACGGCGTTGGCGGTGCCGTTGAGCAGCCGGATCGGCAGCGTGGCCAGGGTCGTGAAGGCGCGCATCGGGCCTTGCAGCGTCCGGGCGGTCGCGAGCGGCAGGGCGAGCGCGACGTTCTTCGGCACCAGCTCGCCGATGAGCATCGTGAAGACGGTGCTGAGCGTCATCGCGACGCCGACCGCGGTGGGGCCGACCGCGCCCTCGGGCAGGCCCGCCGTGCGGAACGGGCCCCGCAGGATCTCGGCCAGCGCCGGCTGCGCGAGGAAGCCGACCGCGAGGTTGGTCAGGGTGATGCCGACCTGGGCGCCGGACAGCTGGGTCGAGAGCGAGCGCAGCGCGCGTTGGAGGCCGACCGCGGCCGGGTCCCCCTCGCCGACGGCCCGCTCCACGCTCGCCCGGTCGACGGTCACGAACGCGAACTCGGCCGCGACGAACGCCCCACAGGTGAGGACCAGGAGGATGGCGAGTCCCAGCAACAGCCAGGCGGTCATCGGGTTCCTTCGCACATGTGGGGCAGGGAGTGGCTCACTCTATCCAGTGGCGCGATGCGCGGCACCGACGGCGGCGTACCAGTCCAGCAGCTCGGGTGCGTCGACGCTGCCGGGATCCAGGGCGCCGGACAGGTCCTGGCCGAGCAGCACCTTCTTCACGGGCACCTCGAGCTTCTTCCCGGTGCGGGTGTGCGGGATGCCGGGCGCCGCGAAGACCTCGTCGGGGACGTGCCGCGGCGAGGCGTGGGTCCGGACCGCGTCCTTGATCCGCGCCTGGAGGTCCTCGTCGAGCTCGACGCCCTCGGCGAGGTCGACGAACAGTGGCATCCAGTAGCCGCCACCGGCCTCCTCGATGCCGATCACCAGCGCCTCGCGCACCTCGGGCAGCGACTCGACCGGCTCGTAGATGTCGGCGCTGCCCATCCGGATCCCGTTGCGGTTCAGGGTCGCGTCGGAGCGACCGTGGATCGCCACCGAGCCGTGGTCGGTGAGGGTGATCCAGTCGCCGTGCCGCCAGACGCCGGGGAAGGTGTCGAAGTAGGCGTCGTGGTAGCGGGCACCGTCCGGGTCGGCCCAGAAGAACACCGGCATCGACGGCATCGGCCGGGTGACCACCAGCTCGCCGACCTCGCCGTGGACGGAGTGCCCGCTCGCGTCGTACGCATCGAGGGCCACGCCGAGGCAGGGGCGCGACAGCTCCCCCGGCCAGACCGGGACGTTCGGCACCGCGCCGACGAACGCGCTGACGACGTCGGTGCCGCCGCTGATGGAGGCGACCTGGACGTCGTCGCCCAGCTCGCCCTGCAGCTCCTCGTGGCTGGTCGCGGGGAACGCCGAGCCGGAGATGCCGACCCGACGCAGCCGGTGCAGGTCGTGGCCTGCCGGCCCGACGCCGGCCTTCTGGCAGGCCGCCACGTAGCCCGGGCTCATGCCGAGCGCGGTCACGCCGTGCTCGGCCGCGAGCGCCCAGAGCGCATCGGTGGTGGGGTACGCCGGGCTGCCGTCGTACGCCACCACCGAGGCGCCGGTCAGCAGGCCACCGACGAGGAAGTTCCACATCATCCAGCTCGGGGTGGTGTACCAGAACAGCCGCTCCCCCGGGCCGAGGTCGAAGTGCAGCGCCGCGACCTTGGCCTGCTCGAGGAGCGCGCCACCCTGGCTGTGCACGATGCCCTTCGGCTTGCCGGTCGTGCCCGAGGAGAAAAGCACCCACAGCGGGTGCGCGAACGGGACCTGCACCGGCTCGAAGGGGACGTCGCGGCCCACGGCGTCGGCCCACGCGTCGGTGCCGACCTCCAGGCGTGCCTTCAGCGTCGGCAGCGCGGCGACGAGGTCGGCGACCACCTCGGAGCGGTCGTGGGTGCGGCCGCCGTTGACGTACGACGAGGCGTGCACCAGCAGCACCGGCTCGAGCTGCTCGAAGCGCGCGCGGGCGGCGGAGGCCGCGTAGTCCATGCCGCACACCGACCAGACCGCTCCCAGGCTGGCCGTGGCGAGCAGCGCGACCACGGCCTCGGAGCCGTTGGGCAGGTAGCCGACGACCCGGTCGCCCCGCTGCACGCCGAGCTCGCGGAAGGTGGCCGCGGCGGAGGCGACCTGGGCGCGGAGCTGCGCCCAGGTCAGTCGACGCGTGGCTGCGGGGTCCTCGGTGACGGCCACGAGGGCCACCTCGCCGTCGGGCCTCCCGCGGAAGATGCTCGCCGCGTAGTTGACGCTCGCCTCCGGGAACCAGACGGCTCCGGGCATCCGCTCCTCGGCGAGCGCGGGGCCGGGCAGGTCCTCGCCCAGGTACGACGCGACGGCGCGCCAGAAACCGTCGAGGTCCTCGACCGACCAGCGCCAGAGCTCGTCGTACTCCTCGGGCGTCGCGGCGCCCAGCGTCCTTCTCGCGTACGCCGACGCGTGCTCGGCGAAGTCCTCGATCCTGCTGCGGTCCACGCTGCTCATGCTCGCACCCTAGCGCGAAGGTTAACGTTTGTTAACCAACCCGGTCGGCGGCGATCCAGCCCTCGATGCCGTCGTAGCTGCGGATCGTCCGGGCAGGGACCCCGCCCACGACGGTGTGGTCGGGCACGTCGCCGCGCACCACCGATCCGGCGGCGACGACCACGTTCCGGCCGATGGTCGCGCCCGGCAGGATCATCGCGCCGTGCCCGATCCAGGTGCCGGAGCCGATCCGAACCGGCCTGTGCTCGCCGAACTGGAGGCCGATCGGGACGTGCGGGTCGGCGTACCCGTGGCTGGCGTCGGAGATGAAGACGTCCTGGCCCAGCCAGACGTCGTCGCCGATCTCGATCGACTCGTGGGCGGTGATGCAGGCGCGGGTGCCGATGACGCAGCGGTCGCCGATGACGAGGCCGCGGGGCGGGAGCACGGACTGGGCCGGTCCGTAGCCGACTGAGAGCGTGGAGTACTTGCCGATGAGGGTGCCGCTGCCGACGTACATTTCCTCGGTGCCGAAGACAGCACCCAGCGGGAACGCCAGGCAGCTGCCCGCACCGAGGCTGCCGAACCGGTCACCGAGCCGGCTGTCCGGGCCGACGTCGCCGTGGCGCTCGACCCACCGCCAGGCGGAGTTGATGAAGTGGTTCAGCTGCCGTCGCACGCAGGGACGCTACCAACCGGGCACGGTCCGACGCGCGCGGCTCAGTGCTCCGGGAGCTGGCGCGTGCTGACGAGCAGCGCGGCGACCTCGATCAGCTTGGTGTTCGTGCTCTGGGAGTAGCGGCGCAGCACGTCGAAGGCCTGCCGGTCGTCGAGGTCGAAGCGCTCCATGAGGATGCCCTGCGCCTGGCCGACGAGCTTGCGGCCGTCGATGGCCTGGTGGAGCGATTCCTCGTTGCGGGCCGACGCCAGCGCGATCGAGGCGTGCCGGCCGACGATCTCCGCGACCGCGAGCGAGTTGGCGTCGAAGGCGCGCGGCCGGTGCGCGTAGAACGAGATGGCGCCCAGCGTCACGTCCGCCGTCCAGAGGCGCACCGAGATCGCGCTGCGGATGCCGACCATGGCCAGGCCCTCGCCCCAGACCGTGTGTGACTCCGCGGTGTCGGGGACGTGCACGGTGTGCCGCTCCGAGGTCGCCTCCCACGCCGGGCCGGCCTCGTACTCCAGCTGGAGCTGGTCGGCCTTCTCCGCCGCCATGTCGGAGCCAGGGCCGCGCTCGGCCAGGCGCCCCTTCCGGACCAGCAGCACGGCAGCGGAGTCGCTGCCCACCAGGGCGGGCGACGCCTCGACCAGGAGCTCGAGGGTCTCCTCGAAGCCTTCCTGGTTGTGCAGCTGGTGCGCGAGCCGGGCAAAGGTGTCGGCAGCGGAGCGTTCGTCCACCGGTGAGCCTCCAGAAGTTCGGAGCAGGACACCTCCATGGTCCCGCGCCCGTCAAGACTTCCAGCTACCCAATTAGGACGTGGAATCCTGGTTGGCGGTCTCACCGATCGGACCGGTGGAACACCTCCCTCGCCTTGGTCCGGATGCCCTCCCGCACGACGCCCCAGCGCTGCTCGTCGCCCTGGATCAGCGCCTTCGCGGTGTCGTTCATCTGCTCGAACGTGGCGTGCGGTGGGATCGGCGGCACGTTCGGGTCGACGTGCACGTCGAGCACCACCGGCCGGTCGGCGCTCAGCGCCAGGTCCCACGCCCGACCGAGCTCCTCCGGGTCGTCCACCACCCGGCCGGCGAGACCGAGCCGCTCCGCGAACCCGGCGTACTCCACGAACGGCAGGGACTGGGACGGCGGGAAGGTCGGCGAGCCGCCCATCGCCCGCAGCTCCCACGTCACCTGGTTCAGGTCGTCGTTGTGCAGGACACCGATGACCAGGCGCGGGTCCTTCCACTCCTGCCAGTACTTGGCGATGGTGATCAGCTCGGCCAGGCCGTTCATCTGCATCGCACCGTCGCCCACCAGGGCGATCACGGGTCGGTCCGGGTGCGCGGTCTTCGCGCCGAAGGCGTACGGAACGGCGCAGCCCATCGTCGCGAGCGTGCCGGACAGGCTGCCGCGCATCTGGCCGCGGAACCGGAGGTTCCGCGCGTACCAGTTGGCGGCCGACCCGGCGTCGGCGGTGATGATCGCGTCGTCGGGCAGCCGCGTGGAGAGCTCGCTGAACATGCGCATCGGGTTGATCGGCTCCGCGGGCGCCATCGCCTCCGAGTCCATCGTCTCCCACCAGTCGGCGACGTCCTCCTTCACCTTGTCCTGCCAACCGCGATCCGTCTTGCGCTCCAGCCGCGGGATCAGCGCCTGCAGCGTCGCGCGAGCGTCACCGACCAGGTTGAGCTCGAACGGGTAGCGCATGCCGATCATCGTCGGGTCGGCGTCGATCTGGATGCCGCGGGCCTGGCCGAACTTCGGCAGGAACTGGCTGTAGGGGAAGCTGGAGCCGACCACGAGCAACGTGTCGCAGTCGCGCATCAGCTCGTAGCTGGGACGCGTGCCGAGCAGCCCGATCGAGCCGGTGACATAGGGCAGCTCATCGCTGAGCACGTCCTTGCCGAGCAGCGCCTTCGCGACGCCCGCACCGAGCAGGTCGGCCAGCTGCATCAGCTCTACGTCGGCGTTGCGTGCGCCGGAGCCCACGAGGACCGCGACCTTCCTGCCGGCGTTGAGGATGTCGGCGGCCGCGTCCAGCGACCTGCTGTCCGGGCGCGCTCCGGCGGCGGAGGCCGGCGCGTCGCTGGAGGGCACCATCTTGAAGGCGTGGGTGGGGGCGGCGTACTCCAGCTCCTGGACGTCGGCGTGGACGATGATGACCGCAGGAGTACGACGGCCCTTCGCGACCCGGATCGCGCGGTCGAGCACGCCGGGGAGCTGCTCGGGGACGGTGACCGTCTCCACGAACTCCGCGACGTCCTCGAAGATCGAGGGCAGGTTGACCTCCTGCTGGTACGACCCGCCCATCGCGGTGCGTGCGGTCTGCCCGACGATGGCCACGACGGGGACGTGGTCGAGCTTGGCGTCGTACAGGCCGTTGAGGAGGTGGATCGCGCCCGGCCCCGAGGTCGCCATGCAGACGCCGACCCGGTCGGTGAACTTCGCGTACCCGACAGCCGCAAAGGCAGCCATCTCCTCGTGCCGCGCCTGCCGGAAGCGGGGGTTGTCCTCGGCCCGGCCGAACGCGGCGATCAACCCGTTGATCCCGTCGCCCGGGTAGCCGAAGACGTCGGTCACCCCCCAGCCGCGCAGCCGCTCGAGGAGGAAGTCCGACACCTGCTTGCCGCTCATCGGCCGACCGCCCGCTCGAGCTCGGCCTTGTTCATCTTCGAGCGCCCCTTGACGTTCTTGCGCCGGGCCTCCTCGTAGAGCTGGTCGCGGGTCCTGCCTCCCGCACCGCGGTGGGACCGCAGGCCGCCGCGCCTGCCGGAGGAGATGTCGTCGGTCGAGGTGCGGCTCTTCTGCCGGGACTCGCCGTGCCGGGCCCGTTCCTTGTTGACGGTCCGGGCGGCGATCTCCTCGGCCTCGTCCTCGTCCCGGCCGCGGTCCTCCAGGCCTTCCTTGATGTGCTCGTACTGACGCTCACGCTTCTTGCTCCAGGCACGTTGCGGCACGATGCCTCCTCGAGATCGGGGGTCGTACGGGATGCGTGGGCGGTACCCGGGCCCTGGTGCTGCATGCATCGCCGACGCGGCGGGAACCGGCGTCCCATGTCCTCCGCTCCCGACCCCGACGACCCGCGCGTCCAGGACCGCAACTGGAACGAGCTGCTCCAGGAGCTGCGGGTCACCCAGACCGGCGTCCAGGTGCTGTCGGCATTCCTGATGACGGTGCCGTTCTCGAGCCGGTTCGGTGCGCTCGACAGCACCGAGCGTGCGGCGTACCTGGCGGTGTTCACGTGCTCGGTCATCTCGACCGCCCTGCTCGTCGCACCCGTCGCCTTCCACCGGGTCCTGTTCCGGCGACGCCGGCGCAGGTGGCTGATCGAGGCAGCCCACGTGTGCGCCCGTGCCGGCCTCGCGATGCTGGCGCTGACCACGAGCGGGATCTTCTTCCTCGTGGTCGACCTGGTCGCCTCACGGACCGCCGGTCTCGCCGCGCTCGCGGTCGCCGGCGCGGCCTTCACCCTGCTGTGGCTGGTGCTCCCCTGGGCCGCGCACCACGCGACGCGTCGGTGACGAAGCGGCCCCGTCACCGCGCTACCCCGAGCCGGCGAGATCATGCCGGTTGGCTTCGCGGGCCAGGATTGCTACGGTCGGAGAAGTGTCCCCGTGGTACAGCCCTGCTTGAGACGTAGGCAGGTCCGAACGCAGTCCCCGAGGGGGGATCATGAGTTCGACGATCCACCAGCTCTCTTCCCACACGCAGAAGGTCTCTCCGGAACGCCAGCGGCGCCGCGCGCGCACGAAGGCACTCCTCCACGCCGCTCGGGACGCGGCGACACCAGAGGAGCGCCAGGCAGCCCTCGACGACGTGGTGGTGCTCAACATGGAGGTCGCCCGCAGCCTGGCTGCGCCGTACGGCGGCCGCGGCATCGCCGTGGAGGACCTCGAGCAGGTCGCGTACGCCGCACTGGTGCGCGCGGCCCGCGACTTCGACCCGGATCGCGCCGACGAGTTCCTCGCGTACGCCGTGCCCACCGTCCGGGGCGAGGTGAAGAAGTACTTCCGCGACCACGGCTGGACGGTCCGTCCTCCCCGCCGGGTCCAGGAGCTGCAGGCAGCCGTCGCAGCGGCTCGCTCCCGCCTGGAGCAGGACACCGGCCGCGAGCCGGACCTGAGCGAGATCGCCGCGGAGATCGAGGAGCCGCTCGACGCGGTCGAGGAGGCGATGGCGGCCGAGGGCTGCTTCACCCCGACCTCCCTCGACCGCCCGGTCGGCGAGTCCGCCGGCACGGCACTGGGCGACCTGCTGCCGGCCGAGGAGTCGGCGTACGACCTCGCCGACGCACGCGTGATGCTCGAGCCGGCCCTGCGCGGCCTCGCGCCCCGCGACCGCGAGATCGTCAAGCTGCGCTTCTTCGAGGGACTCACCCAGAAGGAGATCGGCGAGCGGATCGGCGTCACCCAGATGCAGGTCTCCCGGCTGATCAGCCGCATCCTGCGCGACCTGCGGAAGGAGATCGACGGTCCCGCCGCCCGCACCGCATGAGTCCGAGCTCCACGGCGACGACCACGAACCTGGCCGAGTCATCCTTCCCCGCGGCCCTCTGGGGACGGCGGCTCGGGATCGGGTTCCTGGCCCTGGTCGTCGCCGTGGACCTCGCCGGCGGTCTGGGCGTGCACACCGTGACGCGCTCGGCCGCCGGCGCGGGCTACCGGCTCACGCTGAGCTACCCGGGCATCGCGCGGCCCGGTCTCGACGTGCCCTGGCGGGTCACGGTCGAGCACCCCGGCGGCTTCTCAGGCCCGATCACGCTCGCCCTCACCGGTGACTACCTGACGATCTTCGAGACCCAGGGGTTCCACCCGAACCCGACGTCCGAGACCCGTGACGGCAACGACCTCCTGATGACGTTCGCGCCGCCGCCCGGCGACACCTTCGTCCTGGACTACGACGCCTACATCCAGCCGGCCAGCGAGCACGGGGCCGACGGCACGCTCGCCCTGCACGTCCACGGCCGGGCAGTGGCGTCGCTCGCCTTCGGCACGTTCCTGTGGCCCTGACCGGGGAGGAGGCTCGCGATGGAGATCGGTCTCAGAGCACTGGTCATGTTCGTCTTCCTGTGGGGCGTGACCCGAGCGGTCGGCCGCGCCACGCTCGGCGAGCTGAGCACGTTCGAGCTGCTGCTCTACGTCACCCTCGGTGACCTGATCCAGCAGGCGGTCACGCAGCAGGACTACTCGCTGACCGGCGGCATCATCGCGATCTCGGTGTTCGCGGTGCTGACCGTCGCGCTGTCCTGGGCGCAGTGGCGGTTCCCGCGGCTGCGCACGGCCATCAACGGCGCCCCGGTCGTCGTGCTCCGGGACGGCCGAATGCTCGACCGGGCCATGCGCGAGCAGCGGCTCAGCGAGACGGACCTGATCACCGCCGCGCGGCAGCAGGGCATCCGGGACCTGGCCGAGCTCGACCTCGCGGTGCTCGAGGCGGACGGCAAGATCTCCTTCTTCCGGGCCGGGTCCTCCGGCGAGTCCGGAGCTCCCGAGACGGCGGACGTGTCATGAGCACCGCGCTGGACCCGGATCCCGCGGCCGAGGTCGAGGCGGCGCTCCGAGCGGTCGTGCCGGGCGGGGTGCACTTCGACGCCGGGTACCGGGCGGCGTACTCGACCGATGCCTCGAACTACCGACAGGTGCCGATCGGGGTGGTGGTCCCCCGCTCGGTCGACGAGGCGGTCGCCGCCGTGCGCGTCTGCCACGAGCACGGCGTACCCCTGCTGTCACGGGGCGGCGGCACCAGCCTGGCCGGTCAGTGCACGAACACGGCGGTCGTCATCGACTGGTCGGTGCACTGCCGCTCGGTGCTCGAGGTGGACGCCGAGCGCCGTACGTGCGTCGTGGAGCCGGGCATCGTCCTCGACGACCTCAACCGCGAGCTGGCGCCGACGGGCCTGAGGTTCGGCCCCGAACCCGCGACCCACCGCAACTGCACGATCGGCGGCATGATCGGCAACAACTCCTGCGGAGCCACGGCCCAGCGCACCGGCAAGGTCGTCGACAACGTACGCCGCCTGGAGGTCCTGCTCGCCGACGGCACCCGGTTCTGGTGCGGCCCCACGACCGACGAGGAGCTCGCCCTGATCGAGGCCCGCGGCGACCTGCGCGCGTCGGTCTACCGCAGGCTCCGCGACCTCGCCCAGGAGTACGCCGACGACGTCCGCCACGCCTTCCCGCACATCCCACGCCGGGTGTCGGGCTACAACCTCGACAGCCTGCTGCCGGAGTACGGCTTCGACGTCGCGCGGGCGCTGGTCGGGAGCGAGTCGACGCTCGTGACGGTGCTGCACGCGGAGCTGGAGCTCGTGCCCGTGCTGCCCGAGAGCAGCCTGGTCGTGCTCGGCTTCGACAGCATCGACGCGGCCGCGGACGCGGTGCCGTCCGTGCTCAGCCACGAGCCCGAGGCGCTCGAGGGCCTCGACGAGCACCTGCTGCGCGACGAGAAGCTGCAGCACGAGCACCTCGACGCGATGGCCCACCTGCCGGCGGGCCGCGCCTACCTGGTCGTGCAGCTCTCGGGCGACGCGCGGGACGAGGTCGACGAGCGCGCCCGGCGGCTGCGCGACGAGGTCGACCGCTGGCCGCACCCGCCCTCGACCCGGATCGTGGGCGATCCCGAGGAGCAGGCGAAGATCTGGACCGTCCGCGAGGCCGGGCTCGGCGCGACTGCTCATCCGCCGGGCCACCGGGAGACCCACGAGGGCTGGGAGGACTCGGCGGTTCCCGTCGAGGCCCTCGGCGACTACCTGCGCGACCTGCGCCGGCTCTTCGAGAAGTTCGGCTACGAGGACGACGCCGGCCCGGCGCTCTACGGGCACTTCGGCCAGGGGTGCGTCCACACCCGGATCCCGTTCGAGCTCACCACGGCGCGCGGGGTGGCGGCGTTCCGCTCCTTCCTCGAGGCCGCCGCCGACCTGGTCGTCCGGTACGGCGGGTCGCTCTCCGGCGAGCACGGCGACGGCCAGACGCGCGGCGAGCTGCTCGGGCGGATGTACCCGCCGCGGGTCGTGCGCGCGTTCGAGGAGCTCAAGGCGATCTTCGACCCGCGCGACCTCATGAACCCCGGCAAGGTCGTGCACCCCCGTGCGCTCGACCAGGACCTGCGCTGGGGTCCGGGGTGGACCCCGCGACAGGAGCGGCGGACCTGGTTCGCCTTCCCCGACGACGGCGGCTCGTTCGCCGATGCCGCCGACCGGTGCGTCGGCGTGGGCCGGTGCCGGCAGTCGGAGCCCAAGGACCAGGTGATGTGCCCGTCGTACCAGGTGACGAGGGACGAGCGGCACTCCACCCGCGGGCGGTCGCGGCTGCTGTTCGAGATGCTCGACGGGCACCGCGAGGGGCCGATCGCGGACGGCTGGCGCTCCGAGGAGGTCCGCGAGGCGCTCGACCTGTGCCTGGCCTGCAAGGGCTGCAAGCACGACTGCCCCGTCGGGGTCGACATGGCGACGTACAAGGCGGAGTTCCTGGCGCACCACTACGCCGGGCGGATCCGTCCGCGCGCCGACTATGCCCTCGGGTGGCTGCCCGCCGGCGTACGGATGGCGCGGCGGGCGGGTCTCGTCGGTACGGCGAACGCGCTGTTCGCCAACCCGCTCACCCGTCGGCTCGGAGCAGCGGCGGCCGGACTCGAGAACCGACCGTTCCCGCCGATCGCGCCGCGGAGCCTGCAGCAGTGGGCGGCCGACCGGCCGGCCCGGCGTACGACGAACCGGACCGTGCTGCTGTGGCCGGACACCTTCACCAACCAGTTCGCACCCGAGATCGGGCGGGACGCCGTGCGGGTCCTCGAGGACGCCGGCTTCTCCGTCGAGATCCCGGCCGAGCCGCTGTGCTGCGGCCTCACCTGGATCTCCACCGGCCAGCTGCGGACCGCGCGCCGCCGGCTGACCCGGGCGACCGCGGTCGTCGCCGACCACCTGCACCGCGGCGGGCTCGTGGTCGGCCTCGAGCCGTCCTGCACCGCCGTGCTGCGGTCCGACGGCCCCGAGCTGCTGCCCGAGAACCGCGACGTACGCCGGCTGCACGACCAGACCCTCACCCTGGCCGAGCTGCTCACCCGGCACGCGCCGGACTGGCACCCGGAGCTGGTCGGGCGGGCGGCCGCCGCGCAGGTGCACTGCCACCAGCACGCGATCATGGGCTGGGACGCCGACGAGGACCTGCTGGCGTCGGCGGGCGTCGACGCGGAGCGGCTGCCGTCCGGCTGCTGCGGGCTCGCGGGCAACTTCGGCTTCACCCGCGGGCACGGCGAGATCAGCCGCGACATCGCGGGGCAGGCGCTGCTGCCGGAGCTCGCCCGGCGCTCCCCCGACGTCGCCGTGCTCGCCGACGGGTTCTCGTGCCGCACGCAGATCGAGCAGCTCGCCGGACGGCGGCCCCTGCACCTCGCCCAGCTGCTGGCGCAGGGGCTCTGACCCGGCCCGTCAGCCCACGGCGCGATGCCGCCGGTCGACCGGGTGCCGGAACCCGAGGAGCAGAGCGGCGACCGGACGACGGACACGGGCTCGGCGAGCGTCTCGCCAGCGTCGGCGCCAGCGCGACCCCGACCGCGCCGCGGGGCCGCTCTCCTGGACGTGTGTCATCCGTTCCGGGTACCCGGACCGGGGCTGCCGCATGTGCCGGGGGCGGGCGGGTACGGCGTACCCATGAACTCACTGGACCCGCAGACCGAGCTGTTCAAGCGCCTCGCCGCCTCCAGCGCCGCGAGCCTGCTGGAGCCCCTCTACAGCAGGGCCGCCGACGCCCTCGACTCCTCCGGGTACGCCGGGGTCCTCCGCGGGGAGGGCTGGCTGAACCACGCTGCCCACCCGGTGCTGACCGACGTACCGATCGGGCTGCTCACCGCCACCAGCGTGCTGGACCTGCTGGGCGGCCCGAAGTCGCGGCGGGCCCGGACCATCCTGTGCGGCCTGGGCGTGCTGTCCGCCGTACCGACGGCGGCCAGCGGCCTGGCCGACTGGAGCCGGCTCGAGGGCGAGGACCGGCGGCTCGGCGTCATCCACGCGGCCGGGAACGGCGCGGCGATCGCGCTGTACGCGAAGTCCACCCTGCTGCGCCTGCGCGGTCACCACGGCCGCGGCACGCTCAGCGCCCTCGCGGGTGCCGGCGTGATGGCCGCCGCGGGTCACCTCGGTGGCGAGCTCGCGCTCAACCGTGGTGCCGCGTCGCGTCACCCGGCTCCGGCGGGTGGGCCGCTGCCGACCGAGCACCCGGTCCCGGAAGGCGCTCACGCCCGGACGGCGGCTCGACCGGCTCCGCACTCAGCGTGAGCTGGTCGTCGACCTGCTGCCCCGGCGCCGCCTCGCGCAGCACCGCCAGCACCCGTTGCCGACGCTCCTCGGACGCGACCTCGCCCTGAGCGACGATCCGGTCCCCCACCGCGAGCACGTGCACCCCGAGCTCATGCGTGCGTTCGTCGTCGACCAGGGCGCGCTCCAGCCGTCGCGCCTCGCGTGACTCGTTCATCGTGTGCCTCCTGGGAACACCTCGTAGATGCGGTACGCCGCCCGGATGACCGGCTGGGCGACGTTGCGGACCGGGCGGCCGTCCGCCGTCAGTCCCTTCTCGGCGCCGGCGTGGGCGTGCCCGTGGATCGCGAGGTCCGCTGCCGCGTCGTCGACCACCTCGCCGAGCAGGTAGTTGCCCAGGAACGGCCAGATCTCGACAGGCTCGCCGTGCAGCGTGTCGTCGACCGGGGCGAAGTGGGTGAGGGCGACCCGCACGTCGGCGTCGAGACCATCGAACGCCTGCCGCAGGCCGTCGGCCGCGCTGATGCCGTGGCGCGTGAACGCGCGCATCTCCGGCTCGCCGAAGTCCGAGGCGCACCGGCCGCTGAAGCCCAGGCAGAAGCCCTTGGCACCGGCGATGCCCAAGGTCCCGGCGGGAGTGTCGACGACGGTCGCCGAGGCCTCCAGGACGCGGATGCCGGCGTCCTCCAGCAGCCAGGTGATCGAGCCCTCGACGCCGGAGTGGTAGTCGTGGTTGCCGAGCACCACGACCACGGGCACCGGCGCTCCCCCGAGCTCCTCGGCGACCACGGCCGCCTCGTCGACCGTGCCGTGCTGGGTGAGGTCCCCGGCGACGAGCAGCACGTCGGCCTTGCCCTCGAGCTCCTGGACGGCCGGGCGATAGCGGCCGCGGAGGTCCTCGCCGAGGTGGACGTCGCCGACGGCCGCGATCCGGATCGGGTCAGCGCGCATCGTCGCCCCCGCCGCGGATCCCGAGCGCCTCCACGAGCCCCAGGAAGGCCTGGCCGAAGGGGTTGTCCCCGACCTTCCGGCTCACGGACTCCCAGTCGATCTGCTCGCGGAGGGACCGGGCCCAGGCCAGGGGCGCGGAGAGATCGCAGGAGTGGTCGCTGAGGGCGAGCAGCCGCGAGAGCAGCAGATCGGTGGCGGACAGCACCGGCATCATCACCGAGTCCACGCTCACCTCGTCGCTGCGCGAGAGCAGCCCTTCGTCGACGTCGCCCATCGTGAGCCGGTGGATGACGTCGACGGTCACCCCGTCCCGACGTACCTTCGCCAGCCAGTCCTCCGGGGCGTCCACCAGCTCGTGACCGGAGGCTGCCAGGGCCGCCAGCGCCGACGCGCTGTCGTCCGGCTGGACGACGAAGTCCACGTCGTGGGTGCTCTCCGGACCGCCGCGGGCCCACGCCGCGTAGCCCCCGGCGAGGGCGAACGGGATCTCTGCCCGCTTCAGGGTGGTCGCCGCGGACTTCAACGTCTCGCGCTGGGCACGGAAGGTATCCACGGCTGCGCGGTGCCCATGGCCCGATGGCGCAAACCTGCCCGCTCCGGCCCGCTGCATGGCGCCCCGACCACCGGGTACCGCGCCCGTGTCCGAAGAACGATCCACCGACCCCCAGGAGGACCTGATGGGTGACGCCACGGAGGACATGCAGCAGGCCGCGAAGCTTCCCGAGGGAGACGTGATCCGCATGCTGCTCGAGCAGCACGCCCGGATCCGCACGCTCTTCACCGACGTCCACGAGGCGATCGGGAAGGCACGCGCGGACCTCTTCGCCGAGCTGCGCGCGACGCTCGTCGTGCACGAGACCGCCGAGCAGCTCGTGCTGCGGCCGGCATCGAAGAAGGTGGCCGGCAGCGACGTCGCCGAGGCGCGGGTCGACGAGGAGGCCGAGGCCACCAAGGTGCTCGCCGAGCTCGAGCGGATGGACTCCGGCAGCGCGGAGTTCCACGCCCTGCTCACCGAGCTCCAGAAGTCGGTCGACGCCCACGCCGAGGCCGAGGAGCGCGACGAGTTCCCGGCGATCCTGGCCGGGTGCACGGCCGAGGAGCGGCAGTCGATGGGGCGGATGCTCCTCGCCACCGAGGATCTCGCGCCGACCCGTCCGCACCCGAGGACCGCGGGGCACACGATCGCGACCGTGCTGACCCTGCCGCTCGCGGCGATCGTCGACCGCACGAAGGACGCGATCTCCCAGGCCGGCTGAGACCCTCTCCCGTGCCTGTCCTGGCCGACGCGTGTCGGATCCCAGGCACGGGGTACGGCGGAGGCGACCTGCCAACGGATCGACGGAGGATGCAGATGACCGACACGAAGATCGCCTTCCTGGTCGCCAACGAGGGCATCGAGCGGGTGGAGCTCACCGCCCCCTGGGACGCGGTCGCGGATGCCGGCTACCAGCCGGTGCTGCTGGCACCGGAGCCGGGCGACGCCGAGCTGTTCGACCACCTCGACCGCGTCGACTCGATGCCGGCCGAAGGGCTGCAGGACGCCGGTTCCGCGGACGAGTACGCCGCCCTGGTGCTCCCCGGCGGGGTCGCCAACGCCGACCAGCTGCGCACCGACGCCGACGCCGTCGCGTTCGCGGGCGCCTTCCTGGCGTCCGGCAAGCCGGTCGCGGCCATCTGCCACGCGCCGTGGACGCTCGTCGAGTCCGACGTCCTCGCCGGCCGGCGGCTGACCTCCTGGCCCAGCCTGCGCACCGACATCCTCAACGCGGGCGGCGAGTGGGTCGACGAGCGCTGCGTCGTCGACGGCAACCTGATCACCAGCCGCGGGCCGGACGACCTCCCGGCCTTCACCGCCGCGCTGCTCGAGGCCGTCAACCACGGCGCCACCTCGGCGGACGTCGCCGCGATGTGAGCGCCGTGCCCGGGATCGCCGGCGTCACCGCCCGCGCCTGCACGGTGCCGACCGACGCTCCCGAGTCCGACGGCACCCTCGAGTGGGACGCGACGACGATCGTGCTCGTGACCGCGACCGCGGACGGCGTGACCGGTCTGGGGTACACCTACTGCGACGCGGCTGCGGCCGGCGTCGTCGAAGGAGTGCTCGCGGACGCGGTGCGAGGGCGTGACCCGCTCGACGTCGGCGGAGCGTGGTCGGCGATGTGGTCGGCGATCCGCAACCTCGGCCAGAGCGGCATCGCGGCGATGGCGGTCTCCGCGCTGGACATCGCGCTGTGGGACCTGAAGTCGCGGCTGCTCGACGTACCGCTCACGGTGGCGCTGGACGCGACCCACGCGTCGGTGCCGGCGTACGGGAGCGGCGGGTTCTGCAGCTACTCCGACCACCGCCTCGCGCGCCAGCTGGAGGGATGGGCGGAGCGCGGCTTCCGGGCCGTCAAGATGAAGGTCGGTCGCCGCCCGGACCTCGACGAGCACCGGGTCCGCGTGGCGCGGGAGGCGGTCGGTCCCGACGTCGAGCTGTACGTCGACGCGAACGGTGCCCTGACCCGCGGGCAGGCCCGGCGCTGGGCCCAGCTCTACGCCCGCCGCGACGTGCGGTGGTTCGAGGAGCCGGTCAGCAGCGACGACGTGTCCGGCCTGCGAGCGGTCCGCGACGCGACGACCGGCGGCCTCGAGATCGCCGCGGGCGAGTACGGGTGGGCCCTCCCACACTTCCGGCGGCTGCTCGAGGAGGGCGCCGTGGACTGCCTCCAGGCGGACGTCACGCGGTGCGGCGGGATCACGGGCTTCCGCCGGGTCGCCGCGCTCGCCGATGCGTACGGCGTCGACGTCTCGGCGCACTGCGCACCGCAGGTCAGCGCGCACGCGTGCTGCTCGGTCTGGCACCCGCGGCACCTCGAGTGGTTCCACGACCACGTCCGGGTCGAGCAGCTCCTCCTCGACGGGTGCCTCGAGCCGGAGTCCGGTCGACTGGAGCCCGACCGCGGGCGCCCGGGCCACGGGCTGACGCTCGACGAGGCCGCGGCCGAGAAGTGGGCGGTGGCCTGACCAGCGGCGGTCAGTGCATGCCGTGCTCGTGCTCGGCGTGCGAGCGCGGCTCCAGCTGGAACGTCGAGTGCTCGACGTCGAAGTGGCCGCCCAGGCAGAGCTGGACCCGGTCCAGGATCTGCGGTGCGTGGCCGTCGCTGAAGCACGAGTCGTCCACGACGAGGTGGGCGGAGAGGCTGTGGTGGCCGGACGTCACCGTCCACACGTGCAGGTCGTGCACGTCGTGCACGTGGTCGACGCGCAGCAGGTGCTGCCGGATCCCCTCGAGGTCGGTGCCGGCGGGCGCCGCCTCGAGCAGCACCCGCCCGGAGTCGCGGAGCAGGCCCCAGCCGGAGTGCAGCATGAGCGCGACCACCACCAGCGAGGCGACGGCGTCCGCGCGGACCCAGCCGGTGGTGAGGATGACGACGGCCGCGACCGCCGTACCGATGAAGCCGTAGAGGTCGGTGAGGATGTGCCGGTAGGCGCCCTCGACGTTGAGGCTGCTGCGGTTCGCGCGGGCCAGCAGCCAGGCCGCCGCGACGTTGACCACGATGCCGGCCAGGGCGACGACCAGGACGGGGCCGCCCTTCACGTCCGGCGAGGTGTCGACGAGACGCCGGACCGCCTCGACCGCGACCACCGCCGCGATCACGAGCATCGTCACGCCGTTGCCGAGCGCCGACAGGATCTCGGCCCGCTTCCAGCCGAACGTCCACTCCCCCGCCGCCGGGCGGGCCGCGAGCCGCATCGCCCACAAGGCCACCGCGATCGCGCCCGCGTCGGACAGCATGTGCCCCGCGTCGGACAGCAGCGCCAGCGACCCGGTGAGCAGCGCGACGACCACCTCGGCCGCCATGTAGGCGACGAGCAGGGCCAGCGCCGCCGTCAGGTGGCGGCGGTCCGCGTCGGTTGCGACACCGTGGTCATGATCGGCACCCACGGCCGCCAGCGTAGGGCGTCTGACCGAACCCCCTCAGGCGCCGCTCCGGATCAGGTCGGCGGCCTTCTCCCCGATCAGCATCGTGGGGGCGTGCGTGTTGCCGTGGGTGACCCGCGGCATGACCGACGCGTCGACGACCCGCAGGCCCGCGACACCGTGCACGCGCAGGGCGGCGTCGACGACGCCGTCACCCTCGGCACCGATCCGCGCCGTGCACGAGGGGTGGTAGGTGTGCTCCACGCCCTGCCGGATCGCCTCCTCCAGGTCCTTGCGGCTCGAGCCGTACGACGGACCGGGGTGGATCTCGTGGTTCGCGAACGGGCGCATCGTCCGGGACGCCAGCACCTCACGCGCCCGTTCGATCCCCTCGACCATCGACTGCATGTCACCAGCATCGGCGAAGTAGTTGTTGCAGATGAGCGGTTTGGCCTCCGGGTCCGCGGATCCGAGGCGGACCCAGCCCTCGGAGCGGGCGCCGACCAGCGAGAGACCGATGGCGATCGCGGTGCCGTCGTACTCGGCCGCGCCGTGCTGCCAGAAGTAGACCGGGGCGCCGATCATCTGCATCGCAGGGGCGTCGTCGGCCACGCTGGTGTGGAAGAAGGCCCCGGCCTCGCCGATGTTCGAGGTGAGCATCCCGCGGCGGCGCAGCAGGTAGTTCACGAGCTGGCCGGGCTTCTCGGCGTACCCGAGGTTGTCGGGGTGGCTGCTGTCCCAGTTGACCAGGTACATCGGGTGGTCCATCAGGTGCGCGCCGACGTGCGGGTTGTCGACCACCGGCGTGATGCCGTGCTCGGCGAGGTGGTCCGCCGGCCCGATGCCGGACAGCATCAGCAGCTGCGGGGTGTTGTACGCCCCGGCGCTGAGGATCACCTCCTGGCGGGCGCGGATCGTCTCGAGCCTCCCGCCGATCCGGGCGACGACGCCGACGGCACGCCCGTCCTCGACGAGCACGCGGTGCACGTGCGCGCCGGAGGTGATCGTCAGGTTGGGCCGCTTGCGGTGCGGCGCGAGGTAGCCGTCGTACGTCGTCCAGCGCTGCCCGCGCCGGGTGAACCGCTGGTAGAGCGAGGCGCCCTCCTGCTGGGCCCCGTTGAAGTCGTCGGTGCGCCCCAGCCCGACCTCGGCCATGGCCTCGACCAGCTGACGGGAGCCCTCGCGCGGGTCGGGTGCGTCCTCGACGTACTGGGGTCCGGAGGCGCCGTGGTACTCGCTCGCTCCCCTGCTGTTGGTCTCCATCCGGCGGAACAGGGGCAGGACCTCGTCGTAGGACCACCCGGTCGCGCCGGCCTTGGCCCAGCCGTCGTAGTCGGCCCGGTTGCCGCGGATGTAGATCATCGCGTTCATGCCGCTCGTGCCGCCGAGCATCTTCCCGCGGGGCTGGTAGATGCGGCGCCCGCCCAGGTGCGGCTCGGGCTCGGACTCGTAGTCCCAGTCGATCTTCGTGTGGAACTGCTTCGCGAACGCGGCAGGGATCTGCACGTTCAGGTTGGGACGGCTCCGGCCGCCGGCTTCGAGCAGCAGCACGCTGGTGGCCGGGTCCTCGGTGAGGCGGCCGGCGAGCACCGCTCCGGCCGAGCCGCTGCCGACGACGACGTGGTCGAACTCCTGCATGACGATCCTTTCGACGGGTGCTCCGAGCATGCTCGCGACCCGCGGTGGACCGCTTGTGACCCACGCCATAAGGTCGAGCGTCCCCTGGAGGTGACCCCAAAGGAGGGCCATGACCGACGCAGCGGCACCGTCGCCGGCGCTCACCACCTGGCTGCAGGAGTTCGCCGAGACGGCGATGAAGCCCGACGAGGTCGACACCTTCGTGCGTGCGATCGACGACGACATCCTGGCGGCCATCCCCGAGATCGCGGCGGACCCGACGCTCACCGAGGAGCTGCACGCCTCGACCCGCACCCAGTGGCGCAGCTTCGTGGTCGGGCTGGCCGACGAGTACCGGCTGACCCTCCCGGCCGCCGCGGTCGCCCTTGCCCTCTCGATCGCCCGGCGCAACCTGGAGATCAGCGTGCTGCTCAAGGTCTACCGGGTCGCGAACAAGACGGTCTTCCGCTACCTGATGGAACGCACCGAGCCCTCCGTTCTACCGCCGGACCTGCGACGCGACGAGGCGCTCCTCGCGGTGTGGCTGCGGGCCGAGCAGTGGATCGACGACGCGATCGAGCAGCTCATCGAGCACTACACCGCCGAGCGGACCCGGCTCGCTGCCGGCGCGCAGGCACGCCGGGCACAGACGATCGACGCCCTCCTCTCCGGCGCGGTCCCGATCGCCGACCACGCCCGCGACCTCGGCCACAACCTCGGCCAGTGGCAGACCGCGTTCGTGCTGGCCTCGCCGCCGGACGCGGACCCGGCGGCGACGCTGTTCGAGGTCGCGCAGCAGGTCTGCGCGAGCCTCGGTCTCCCCCGGCCGCTCGCCCACCCCGCCGGCAGCCGCGAGCTGTGGGGGTGGGTGAGCACGGCGGAACGGCCCTCGCTCGACCTGGCCCCGGTCGACGGGCTGCTGAGCGAGGCGGGGCTGCACCTGGCCCTCGGCGTACCGATGAAGGGGCCGGGGGCGTTCCGCACCAGCCACCTGCAGGCCCAGGCGGCGCACCGGGTCGGGCTCCGCGCGAGCTCACCCGCGCACGCCTACGAGGACATCGGGGCTGCCGGGTTGATCGGCGACGGCGAGCTCGCCCGCGAACTGGTACGCCGGGAGCTCGCGCCGCTGCTCACCGGCGCCAAGGGTGAGGACGCGCTCCGCGAGACCGCCCTGACCTACCTGCGCGCGGGCCTCAACGTCGACTCGACCGCCGAGCGGCTCTTCGTGCACCCGAACACGGTGCGCTACCGGATCGCCCGGCTCGAGGAGCAGCTCGGCCACCGCGTCTCGGAGCGTGCCGGGCTGCTCGACACCTGCCTCACCTGGCTCGAGGTGTACGGCGCCGACGCGCTCTGAGCTCGCTCAGAACAGCCCTTCGGCCAGGTCCGTGGGCGACCCGAACCGGTGCGCGGTGACAGCGACCGCCTGCTCGTGCAGGAACGTCAGCAGCTCGATCCGGCCGGCCTCGAGGACGGGCTGGGCGTAGAGAGCGATGTCGGGCCGGCCCCCGCTCTGCGCAGCGAACGTCGCGCGGCTGCCGCCGATCAGCCTGACTCGGTGCGGAGCATCCGGACCCTGCAACGTGGCGGACCACTGTGCGGCGTCCTGGTCGACCATGGTCGCGCCCCGGGCGACCAGGTCTCGGCGTACCTCCTCGGGAAGGGGTACGCCGAGGGACACGGTCACCTGCGCACCGACCCTCAGCCCGGCGGCGACGACGCGCTGCAGCTCGACCGGCTTGTCGGCCTCGAGCCGCACCGTCGCGGGCACCGGCAGGTGCCGGAGCACGTTCTTCTCCGCGAACAGGCCGCTGACGTCCCTCGGCGTACCGAGCTCGGCCCAGGCCGCCTCGTCGAAGGCCTTCGCGCGCTCGAGGTCGATCGGGCCGGTGGGCGCCCAGTCGGTGAGCCCGATCAGGTAGCTGGGCCCGCCCGCCTTCGTGCCGGCGCCGACCGCCGAGCGCTTCCAGCCGCCGAACGGCTGGCGCCGCACGATCGCGCCGACGGTGGTGCGGTTGACGTAGGCGTTGCCGGCCTCGACGGTCTCGATCCACCGCTCGACCTCGGCGCGCTCCAGGGAGTGCAACCCGGCGGTCAGCCCGAACTCCGTCTCGTTCTGGATCTCCATCGCCTCCTCGAAGGAGTCGACGGCGATCAGCCCGAGCACGGGTCCGAAGTACTCGGTGAGGTGGAACTCCGATCCCCGACGGACACCGGTCTTCACACCCGGCGACCAGACCCGTCCGGCGTCGTCGAGGCGGCGCGGCTCGACCAGCCACTCCTCCCCCGGCGCCAGCTCGGTCAGCGCGCGCAGCAGCTTGCCGCTGGCCGGCTCGATGACCGGCCCGATCTGGGTGGTCGGGTCCTCGGGGAAACCCACCTTCAGCGACGTGACGGCGTCGACGAGCTGGTCGCGGAAACGACGCGAGCGCGCCACCGAGCCGACCAGGATGCCGAGCGAGGCGGCCGAGCACTTCTGGCCGGCGTGGCCGAACGCCGAGGCGACGAGGTCCTTGACGGCGAGGTCGAGGTCGGCGTGCGGGGTGATGATGATCGAGTTCTTGCCGGACGTCTCGGCGAGCAGCGGCAGGTCCGGGCGGAAGCCGCGGAACAGCTGAGCGGTCTCGAAGGCGCCGGTGAGGATGACCCGGTCCACCTTCGGAGAGGCGACCAGCGCGCGACCGACCTCGTTCTCCGGGACGTGCACGAGCCGCAGCACGTCGCGCGGCACGCCGGCCGCCCACAGCGCCTCGACCAGGACCGAGCCGCAGCGCGCCGCCTGCGGCGCGGGCTTCACGACGACGGCCGACCCGGCGGCGAGCGCGGCGGCGATGCCGCCGGTCGGGATGGCGACCGGGAAGTTCCAGGGAGGTACGACGAGGGTCAGCCGCACCGGCTCGGGCCGCGCGCCCTCGATCCGCTCCAGCTCCTCCCCCCGCTCGGCGTAGTAGTTGAGGAAGTCGATCGCCTCGGAGACCTCGGGGTCGCCCTGGTCGAGGGTCTTGCCGCACTCGGCGCCGGCGACCTCCAGCAGCTCGGCCCGCCGCTCCTCGAAGACCACGGCGGCGGCGCGCAGGATCGCGGCGCGCTCGGCGGCCGGCCTCGCCGCCCATCCGGTCGCGGCCGCGAGCGCCCCCTCGATGACCTCCCCGACGCCGGCGACCGTGTCGACGGCGTACTCCTGGACGAGGTCGACGCCCAGCTTGGAGTCGGCGATCCGGGCGATGATCTCCGCCCCCCACGCGCGGTTGCCCGGAAGGGACGGGTCGGTGTCGGGGGTGTTCGCGAAGGGCGTGGCAGGCGTCGGGACCACGGGGAGCCGGCGGTCCTGGGTGCGGTTCGGCCGCGGCACCGAGCCGTCGACGGCTGCCAGCGACCGGACGAACCGGTCGCGCTCGCGCGCGTAGAGGGTGCTGTCGTGGTCGAGGTCGAAGACGGCGCTCATGAAGTTGTCCTGGCTGGCGCCCTCCTCGAGCCGGCGCACCAGGTAGGCGATGGCGACGTCGAAGTCGTCGGGGTGCACGACCGGGACGTAGAGCAGCAGCCCGCCGACGGTCTCGCGGACCGCCTCGGCCTGCCCCTCGGCCATCCCGAGCAGCATCTCGAACTCGACGCCGTCGCGCACCCCGCGCCCACCCGCGAGGATCCAGGCGTAGGCGACGTCGAAGAGGTTGTGGCCCGCCACCCCGACCCGGACGTTCGCGATGCGCTCGGGGGTGAGTGCGTACCCCAGCACGTTCTTGTACGACGTGTCCGACTCCTGCTTGGAGCCCCAGGTCACCAGCGGCCAGCCGTGCAGGTCGGCCTGCACCTGCTCCATCGGCAGGTTCGCGCCCTTCACCAGCCGCACCTTGATCGGGGCACCGCCTCGGGCACGACGGGCGGCCGCCCACTCCTGGAGCCGGATCATCGCCGCCATCGCGTCGGGGAGGTAGGCCTGCAGCACGATGCCGGCCTCGAGCTGCAGCAGCTCCTCGCGGTCGAGGAGCCGCTGGAAGACCTCGATGGTGATGTCGAGGTCGTGGTACTCCTCCATGTCCAGGTTGATGAACTTGCGCGAGCCGGCCGCGGACTGCTCGGCGGCGTACCGGTAGAGCGGGAGGAGCCGGTCGACGACGTGCTCGACGGCCTGGTCGTAGGCCCACGGGGCGTGCGGCGCGACCGGTGAGGAGACCTTGATCGAGACGTAGTCGACGTCGGGCCGCTGCAGCAGCCGCAGCGTGCCCTCGAAGCGGCGGTTGGCCTCGCCCTCGCCGAGCACCGCCTCGCCGAGCAGGTTGATGTTGAGGCGTACGCCTCGGCTGCGGATGCGCTCGATCTGCCGGCCGAGCCGCGAGTCCGTGGCGTCGATGAGGAGGTGACCCACCATCCGGCGGAGCACCCGGCGGGCGACGGGGATGACCAGCCAGGGCGCGACGAGCGACAGCAGGGCACCGAGCCGGAGCGCGAGCTTCTGGTGCAGCGGCAGGAAGCGGGGCGTGATCGCGACCAGCTCCCGGAGTGCCGCCGCGGCCACGCCGAGGTCCTCGGGCCGGACGACGCGGTCGACGAACCCGATGGTGAACGCGAGGCCGTGGGGGTCCTTGAGGACCTCGGCCAGGCGCTTGGCGGACGGGTGGACGGGCTTGCGGGCGGCCGCGTCGAGCCACGCGCGGACCTGCTGCTCGACCTGCTGCTCGACCTGCTGCTCGACCTGCGGGGTGGTGTCCATACCTCGATCATCGGCCGGCAGATCGATCAGGTCCAGCGACCTTTTCTTCTCGATATCGATCACTCTGGCTAACCTGTTGATGTGCTCGACGTGCGCCGCCTCCGCCTGCTCCGCGAGCTGTCGATCCACGGCACCCTGGCGGCGGTGGCCGAGGTGCTCCACCAGAGCCCGTCCTCGGTCTCGCAGCAGCTCAGCCTGCTCGAGCACGAGGTGGGTGTGGAGCTGCTCCGCAAGGCAGGCCGGCGCGTCGAGCTCACCCCGGCGGCGCAGCTGCTGGTCGAGCACACCGGCCGGGTCCTGGAGCTGCTCGAGCGGGCCCAGGCCGAGGTGGCCGCGCTGGGCGACGACGTGTCCGGGACCGTCCAGATCGCCGCCTTCCAGTCGGCGGCGCTGGCCTTCATGCCGCAGCTGCTCACCCGGCTCGCGGCCGAGCACCCGCGGCTGAAGGTCACCATGTCCCAGCGACTGCCCGAGGAGGCGCTGCTCGAGGCGCGGTCCAACGAGCTCGACCTGGTCATCGCCCAGCAGTACCCGCACCACCCCGCTCCCCTGCACGCCGAGCTGGACCGGGCGCCCCTCACCACCGACCTGCTGCGGCTCGCGGTGCCCCCGACCGGTGCGCGCTGGAAGGGGATCCGCCGGCTGGCCGACGCCGCCGACGTCCCGTGGGTGATGGAGCCGCGCGGTGCGGCCTCGCGCACCTGGGCCGAGTCGATCTGCCGGGCCGCCGGCTTCGAGCCGGAGGTCCGCTTCGAGACCGACGACCTCGAGGCCCAGATCGCCCTGGTCGAGACCGGCAACGCCGTGGTGGTGCTCCCCGACCTGATGTCGGTACGTCGCCGCCCCGCCGTCCGCTGGGTCGAGCTGCCCGGCCGCCCCCGCCGCGAGGTGTTCACCTCGACCCGGGCAGCGATCGCCAACGCCCCGCAGATCGTCGCCTGTCGGGCGGCGCTGGCCGCCGTCGTACCGGCCGAGCTGACGCTGGAATGACGAGAGGCCGCCCCGCGTCGTGCGGAACGGCCCCTGCATCGCCGAATTCTCGTCGGTCGGGCTGACAGGATTTGAACCTGCGACCCCTTGACCCCCAGTCAAGTGCTCTACCAAGCTGAGCCACAGCCCGTTGCTCGATCGTCGAGATCAAGCGGGTGAAACATTACCGCAGGCACACCGGGTCGCCTGAATCGGCCTGCGGTCAGTGTCGGGGGCGGGCTCTAGCGTGCCGATCATGGGTGGATCTCGGACGTACACCGACGAACAGCTGATCCACGCGGTCTCCGTCGCACATTCGTGGCGCGGCGTTCTTCGCGAGCTAGGGTTGAAGGCCACATCAGCCTCTGCGATGCGGTCGGTGCGACGTCATGCAGAGCGTGTCGGGATCGACCACTCCCACTTCACCGGCACCCGACGCTGGACCGACGGACAGCTGTCCGAGGCGATCGCATCGTCGTCGAGCTGGGCGATGGTTGCAGATCGGCTGGGGCTGATGGGCGGTTCGGCGACATCGACCATCCAGGGTCACGCGCTGCGCATGGGGATCGACGTCGCGCACCTCCAGTCGGACGCCCCGATCGAGCCAGCGGCTCCGGTGCCGTCGCTTACCCGCCTCCGCAGAGCGGCGCCGATGATGGCGGCAGCCTGGTTCATGCTGAACGGCGACGAGGTCTCGTGGCCCTTGGAGCCGTGCGCGTTCGACCTGCTCGTCTGGCGCTCCGGAGCCGCTGAGCGCGTCCAGGTGAAGACGACGACTCTTCGGTCCCATGAGTCCTGGGTCGCGAGCATCACACGACGCGACGGCCCCTACCTGCCCTCCGACATCGACAGCTTCTTCATCATCGACGGCGACCTCGCGTACTACTGGATCCCGTTCGCGGAGGTCGCCGGCCTCAAGACGATCACGGTCGGCGCCTACCGGAAGTTCAAGGTGGGATCGTCGTCGCTCGCGTCCGCTCACCTGAAGTCGCGGGAGGACTGACGCGCCTGCAGTGCGGAGCCCGCCCCGGGCAGCAGCACGTCGAGCGCCTCGACCCGGTCGGCGAGCAGGTTCGTGACGCCGTCCTGGCGCTCCAGCCGGCCGCGGATCACCACGGCCACCCGGTTGCGGGCGGCCTGGCGGTGCGCGCGCATCACGCCGACCGAGCAGACGACGTTGAGCATCCCGGTCTCGTCCTCGAGGTTGAGGAAGGTGATGCCCTGAGCGGTGCCGGGTCGCTGCCGGTGGGTGACCAGACCGGCCACGTGCACCCGCCGGCCGGCGTCGACCGAGCCCAGCTCGCCGATGGCGACGATCCCGTGCTCGCGCAGGCGTTCGCGCCAGTGCTCGATCGGGTGCTTGTCCGGGGAGATCCGGGTCGCCCAGAGGTCGGCCAGAGTCTCGTCGATCGCGTCCATCTCGGGCAGAGTCGGGGGCGCCGGTGCGGCGGTCGTGCCGGGCAGGTGGGCCTCGCTCTCGGCGTACCCGCTCATCCAGAGGGCCTGGCGCCGGTCCAGCCCGAATCCCTCGAACGCCCCCGCCGTGGCAAGCGCCTCGAGCTGCTGGGAGGTGAGTCCGGTACGCCGTGCGAGGTCGGTGATGTCTGCGTACGGCGCGACCTGCCGCTCCGCCTCGATCCGCCGGGCGAGCTCCAGCCCGATCCCCTTCACCGCATCCAGGCCGAGCCGAACCGCGAACCCCCCGTCCCATCGCACCTGACCAACGCGTTGGGTTTCCGGCTCAGAACCAACGCGTTGGTCAGGTACGACGGACTCCACCGGCTCCAGCCCCGCCTGCGCCCCCGACAGCGCGATGTCGGGACGGAGCACCGTGACCCCGTGCCGGCGGGCGTCGGCGACCAGCGACTGGGGCGAGTAGAAGCCCATGGGCTGGTTGCGCAGCAGGCCGGCCAGGAACGCCGCCGGGTAGTGCAGCTTGAGCCACGACGAGGCGTAGACCAGCAGCGCGAAGCTGAGCGCGTGCGACTCGGCGAAGCCGAACCCGGCGAAGGAGAGGATCTTGACGTAGATCGCGTCGGCGGCGTCGCCGGTGATGCCCTTCTCCGCCATGCCCTCGTAGAGCTTGGCCTTCACCTTCTCGATCCGCTCGATGCCGCGCTTGGAGCCCATCGCCCGGCGCAGCAGGTCGGCGTCGTCGGCGTCGCAGTTGCCGAGCGCGACGGCCATCTGCATGAGCTGCTCCTGGAAGAGGGGTACGCCGAGCGTCCGCTCCAGCACCGGGATGAGCAGCGGGTGGTCGTAGGTGACCGGCTCGCGCCCCATCTTGCGGCGGATGAACGGGTGCACCGCGCCGCCCTGGATCGGACCGGGACGGATCAGCGCGATCTCGATGGTGAGGTCGTAGAAGCTGCGCGGCTTGAGCCGCGGCAGAGTGCCGATCTGGGCCCGGCTCTCGACCTGGAAGACGCCGATCGAGTCGGCCTCTCCCAACATGTCGTAGACCGCCGGCTCCTCCTTGGGGATGCTCTGGAGGGTCCACTTCTTGCCGGTGTGCTCGGCCACCATCCGCATCGTGTGGTCGAGCGCGCCGAGCATCCCGAGCCCGAGCAGGTCGAACTTGACCAGCCCCATCGTCTCGCAGCCGTCCTTGTCCCACTGGAGCACGGTGCGCCCCGGCATCCGGGCCTTCTCGATCGGGCAGACCTCGCCGATGGGCTGTTCGGTCAGCACCATCCCGCCGGAGTGGATGCCGAGGTGGCGCGGAGCGGACAGGAACTCCTCGGCCAGCTCCTTCACCTGGCGCGGGATGTCGTCGTTCTCGATCGTGCTCCCCCACCCGTCGATCTGCTTGGACCACGCGTCCTGCTGACCGGGCGAGAAACCCAGCGCCTTGGCGGCATCACGCACCGCCATCCGCGGCCGGTAGCTGATGACGTTGCAGACCTGGGCGGCGTTACGACGGCCGTAGGTGTCGTAGACCCACTGGATCACCTCCTCGCGCCGGTCGGAGTCGAAGTCGACGTCGATGTCCGGCTCCTCCTCGCGGTGCTCGGAGATGAACCGCTCGAAGGGCAGGTCGAACTTGACCGAGTCGATCGCGGTGATGCCGAGGGCGTAGCAGACCGCCGAGCTCGCCGCCGATCCCCGGCCCTGGCAGAGGATCCCCTTGCTCTTCGCGAAGGCGACGATGTCGTGGACGATGATGAAGTAGCCGGCGAAGTCCTTGTCCGCGATCACCCGCAGCTCCCGCTCGATCCGCGCTCGCGCCAGCTGCTCGTGCTCCTCGCCGGCGTAGTACTCCACGAACCCGCGCTCGGTCAGGTGCCGCAACCAGCTGTCGGGCGTGAAGCCGACCGGGATGCCCTGCTTGGGCAGCTTCGGCGATGCCTTGCGCAGGTCGAAGGCCAGCTCCTCGGCGAGTACGACGGAGCGGCGGATCGCCTCCGGGTGCCGATCGAAGCGCGCGAGCATCTCCGCACCGCTGCGCAGGTGCGCCGAGCCGGACAGGTCGAGGCGGCCCTCGAGCTCCGCGATCGAGCTGCGGGCACCCACCGCCGCCATCGCGGTCGCGAGCCGGCGGCCGGCCGGCGTCGCGTGGTGCACGTTGCCGGTGGCGACCACGGGGAGGTGCCGGTCGGCGGCGAGAGCGGCGAGCAGGTCGTTGTCGTCGTCGGCGCCGGGGTGGTCGCGGGCGATCAGCTCCACCACGACCGCGTCGACGCCGAACCGGTCGACCAGCAGGTCGAGCTCGCGGGCCGCACCCACCGCGCCCTCGCGGGCCAGCGCCTGCCGCACGCTCCCCCGACGGCAGCCGGTCAGCACCACCCAGTGGTCGCGACCCAGGTCGACCAGCTCGTCGAGGTCGTGCTGCGGCTGCCCCTTCTCCGGGGCCCGCAGCCCGGCCTCGGTCATCGCACCGGAGAGCCGGTGGTAGCCGGCGACTCCCCGCGCCAGCACCAGCAGGTGGCTGTCGGGCAGGGTGAGCTCGGCGCCGTACACCGTCGGCATCTGCTGCTCGGTCGCCGCCTCCGCGAACAGCGGTGCCCCGGCGAAGCCGTCGTGGTCGGTCAGCGCGATCCCGGTCAGCCCCAGCCGCGTCGCCTCCTCGACGAGCTGGCGCGGGCTGCTGGCCCCGTCCAGGAAGCTGAAGTGGGAGTGGCAGTGGAGTTCGGCGTACGGCGTCACGTCGGCCGGTCGCTCGATCCGCTCGGCGACCGGCTTGGCCCGCTTCCGCGAGACCGGCGCATCCAGTCGCGCCGCCTCGCTCGGCGGCCGTCCGGACAGTCGTCGCTCGATCTCCCGCCAGGGCACCGGCGGGTTGTTCCACCCCATGACCCCATCATCGATCGAACAACTGTTCGAGTCAACTGTCGACGACGACGACCCCGTAGTTGTCGGGGGCGCCGGCGGCGAGCACCGCCGCCTCGACCGCAGCCGCCACCTCGTCGGGCGTCATGCAGGCCGTCATCAGACCTCCCAGCTCCGGGGCGGTCAGCACCGCGTGCACGCCGTCGGTGGTCAGCACGAACCGGTCGCCGGGGTGGCGTGCGACCACGGCGAGGTCCGGCTCGGGCGGCATCCCGTCAGCGATCGCGCGGTTGAGCTGTGCCCGATCCTCCCGAGCCAGCGCCTCGTCCGCGGTCAGCAGCCCCTCGTCGACCAGTCCCTGCACCAGCGTGTGGTCGCGGGTCAGCCGCTGCACGCCGCCGTCGCGGACCAGGTGCAGCCGGGAGTCGCCGACGTGCGCGACGGCCACCTTGTCCGCCCCCAGGACCAGTGCCGTGAGGGTGCACCCCGACCCCTCCCGGCCGGCGACCACCGCTGCCGCGCGGGCAACGACCTCCTCGAGCAGCGCGACGGGGTCGATCACCCCGTGCAGGTCGTCGTACCCGGCGATCACGTCCATCACCTCGGCCGCCAGCCCGACGTCGCCCCCGAAGCCGTCCGCGACCGCGAACAGCCGGGCACCGGTCATCACCGCGTCGAGCATCAGCGCCCGGCCGCCCTGTCCCTGTCGTGTGCCGACCTCGACCGCCAGCTCCTCGTCGATCCTCATCCCTGCCTCCTCGTGTCGCGACTCCTCCACGAGGACCGCCATGCTGCGCCGCCGCGACACGTGGTCGGCCTCCACCTGGCGCCAGTACGACGCCAGCTCGGCCGACCGTGCCTCCGGCGGGAGGTCCAGCACGTCACGGATGCGCATCAGCGGCATGGCGACCAGCCGCAGCTGCGCGACGAGCCGCGCTTGCCCGAGCTGTGCGGGGTCGTAGCGACGGTAGCCGCTGAAGGTGTCGACCTCCGCGGGCACGACCAGGCCCATCTCGTCGTACAGGCGCAGCGCCTTGGGGGTCAGCCCCGCGGCCTCGGCGAACTCGCCGATCGTCATCCGCTGCATGGATCCCATCCTCGTCCCCGGCGCGCTGCGCGCCGGACACCCGACACGCTGGACCTTGCCGTCGGGGCAAGGTCAAGCACCCGACTCCTCGGCGGGCGATGGGGTACCGCCCCTGCATGACACCGACACCAGATGACTCGACCGATCAGGAGCAGAGGGACGAGGAGAGGGCGTCGACCCGGGCCGAGAACCTCCTGCCCGAGGAGGAGCAGGCCGGCAGCGACGACCGTGACGCCCAGGCGGAGGCGATCCTCGAGGAGTCCGACGAGCGGGTGGAGGACCCGGAGCGGACCCGCCGCGACAGCAGCCAGACCCCGGGCGGCTGATGGCCCGATACTGGTCCACGTGCTGGAGATGAGGCCGTCCTGCGAGTGCTGCGACACCGACCTGCCGCCGGACGCCGCCGGCGCGGTGATCTGCAGCTTCGAGTGCACCTGGTGCACCGCCTGCGCCGTGGGCTGCCTGGGCGGCCTCTGCCCCAACTGCGGAGGCGTCTTCGAGACCAGGCCCCGGCGTTCGGGCCGGGCGCTCGCCGGCAGCCCGGCCTCCACGGTGCGCGTGCACCAGCCCGGCCTGCACCGCGGCGTGGATTAGCCGCTCAGCACCACCGCTCGGCGATCGCCTCGAACACCCCCGGGTCGCTGTCCCACTCGCTGTCGGGCCGCGGCCAGTGGATGGCGATGTCGGTGATGCCGAGCTCCTCGTAGCGACCGCTCAGGTCCTCGAAGGCGTCGACCGACTCCAGCCAGGGCTCCTCGGTGAACCCGGTGAGCAGCAGCCGCGGGACCGTGTCGCTGTCCCGGCCGATCTCGGCACAGGCGGCCTCGAACCTCCCGACCTGCGCGCGCACCTCGAGGTACGGCGCCTCGGAGCTCGGGTTCGCCACCCAGCCCTGGCCGTAGTGCGCCGCGATGCGGACACCGCGCGGGCCGCCGGCCGCGACCCAGAACGGCGGCCGGGGGTGCTGGACCAGGCCGGCACCGATCGGCGCCTCGACGGCCGACCAGTGCTCGCCGGCCACCGACACCCCGACCCCGCCGAGGAGCGCGTCGAGCTGGGCGACGTACTCCGCGAACCGGTCGGAGCGCTCGCGCGGCGTCCACTCCCGCCCGAGCACCACGCCGTCGGAGGTCGGTGAGTCACCGCCCGCGCCGATGCCGACGGTCAGCCGGCCGGCCGAGATCCGGTCGATGGTGCGGATCGCCGAGGCGGTCGGGATCGGCGTACGGAAGTTCGGGGAGGTGACCAGCGTCCCGAGCCGCAGCGTCGAGGTGACCGCGGCGGCCGCGGCCAGGGAGGCGTAGGCGTCGTCCCACGGCATGTGGCCGCGCCAGGCCAGGTGGTCGTAGACCCACCCGCCCGCGAAGCCCATCTCCTCGGCACGCTCCCAGTGCGACCGCATGGTCGGCCAGTCGTGGATGGGCCACAGCACGGCGTGCAGGTTGATGCTCACCCGCCGAGGCTAGTGGGCGGCCACGGCCTCCGGCACGCCGAGCCGATCCGGCGTCTCGTCGTCGCAGCTCGCGAAGAACTCCCCGACCGCGTCCACCATGTGCGCGAACGACTCCGCCGCGAACAGCACCGGCTGGTAGTGCGTGATGTCGTAGTCGATGCTCGCCATCTGGGCGAAGTCCAGCGGCCGGATCTGCATGTCGCGGAACTCCGCGATCTCGCCGTACGACGAGAGGATGCCGGCGCCGTACGCGCGCAGCTCGCCCTCCTCGTGGAGCACGCCGAACTCGATGCTGAACCAGAACACGTCCGCGACCGCCTGCAGGCCGCGCTTGGTCTCCATCCGCCGGGCCGCGGCACCGGCGAGCCGGTTGACCTCGGCGACCTGCGGGTCGGCGAGCAGGTTGCCGTGGCCGAGCACCTCGTGGATGACGTCGGGCTCGGGCGTGTAGAGCGGGACGGCGTGGTGGCGCAGGTACTGCGTGGAGTGGAAGATGCCGTCCTCGAGCGATCCGTAGAACTGCTCCGAGGGCACGATGCCCGCCGCGGGGACGTAGGAGAACCCGGTGAGCCGGCTCAGCCCGGCGGTGACCTCGTCGAGCTGCGGCACCCGGTCGCGCGGGAGGTCCAGGGCCGCGACGGCGTCGCGGTAGGCACGGCACGCGTAGGTCTCGTGCAGCGGCGCGATCTCGCGGCACACGGTGCGCCAGACGTCGTGCTCGACCTCGGTGTAGTCGATGCGCGGCAGCGGCTGACCCGGCGACCAGGCGAGCGCTGCGGCGGCGATCTCGTTGCGTCGCGCGCGGTACTCGGGGTCGTCGACACCGGGGTGACCGGCGTCGAGGTGGACCGTGACACTGCCGTCCTCACCGGTGGTCACCGGGGAGTAGAGCTGTGCTTCTTCGAACATGTACTGACTCCAGGATCGCCGGAACAATTACGTCCTCAACGCTACGCGTCAGAAAAACGTGCGACAAGTCACAGCGGCCGCGGGTCGTCCTTCAGTCGTACGCCGCCTCCACGACCCACCCCTCGACGGACCACCGGACCAGCCACGCGCGGCCGTCGACACCGACCAGCTGGAACCGGACCGACCGGCCGGCGTCCGACTCGAGCCACCACCGCTCCTCCACCGGCCACGGCCCGGCCCAGCCCCCGACCGCGCACCAGCGCGACGCCCGGCGCTCCGGCGCCACCCGGAACCGCGCCGGCCCGCCCGTCACCACACCGCGCTCGGTCACCGCCACCGGCCGCCCGGCCTCGTCGACCACCTCGGCCGCCAGCGGTACGCCGAACACCCGGCTCGGCGCCGGCCCCGGGATGCGACCCGGCCACGGCTCGGCAACGTCACGCAGCCCGGCGGGCCGGGTGCCCCAGGGCACCAGCGCCTGGCGGTCCGCGGCACCGCGCCCGCCCTGGAGGACGGGCACCCTCACCGCGTCGTACCCGACCATGGCCTGGACCCGCGCCACCCCGCGCAGCACCTGCTCCTCCGCGCCGCCGCCCCACAGCCCGTCGGCGTGGTCGCCGGCGGGCTCGACGGTCTCGGGCAGGAAGCGGACCAGCGTCACCGGCGCCGTGACCGCCCCGGCGCTCTTGCGGCTGCGCAGGCCGGAGCTCGCCATGCCCGCCTGGAGCTGCCAGTGCACCCGGTCGACCAGGTCGCGGGAGGTGAAGCAGCGCGGGTGCAGCCAGGTCCGGGTCGAGAGACCGGCTCCGTCGAACTCGGCCTCGATGCGCACCGCGGCCGCAACCAGCTGGCGGTCGGCGAGGCCGGTGACGAAGCGCTCGGCGGTCGTGCGCACGGAGAAGGTCACCGCCTCGGCCGAGTCCAGCGGCGGCTCGAAGGCGATCTCGCAGGCCAGCTCGGGCGGCGGCTCCCGGCCCGCGACCAGCGACCGGCCCTGCCCGTGCACCCGTCGCCAGAGGTCGGCGCCGTAGGCCCCGAACCGGTTGCTGACCTCGTCGGCGCGGAGGTCGCCGAAGTCGCCGAGCCGGGTCAGCCCGAGCCGGCGCAGCAGGTCGGCGACCTCGCGCCCCTCGTCGCCGTCGTCGACCAGCACGGTGACCGGGAGGTCACGCAGGAAGGCGGCCGACTCCCCCGGTCGCACGACGACGCACCCCTGCAGCGGGGCCGACCGGGCCGCGCGCTCGGCCGTGTAGAGGTCGTCGGCGACCCCGAACCGGCAGTCCCAGACACCCGCGTCGACCAGGTGCTCGGCGAGCAGGGCGGCACCGGTCTCCTCGCTGCCGGTCGAGCCCGCCCCGAACCGCCCGGCCGCCCGCACCGCCAGCAGCCCCGGCCGGATCGGGGCCACCCCGGGACGGAGCTCCTCGACCACCGCGAGCACCGGCTCGAACCAGCGCGCGTCCCGATCCGGATCGGCCTTGAGCAGCACCACCTCGGGACACTTGGACTGGGCATCGCGCCGACGCTGGCCCCGGCGTACCCCCTCGTCGCGGGCGGCCTGGTTGCAGACCTGGACGATATTGCCCGACAGCACGACGGCCGGGGACCGGGACGAGACAGCGCCCTCCTCGCTCTCAGCCGCCTCCGCGAGCGCCGCCGTCACCGACCAGTCCGGGCACCAGACGACCAGGACGCGCGCCATCAGCCCACCCTCATCCGACCAGCGGGAAGTCGAGGAGGGCAGCCTGCGGACGTCCGGTCGCCTCCACGGCGACCCGCATCCGCCGCGACCGCAGCCGGCCGCGCCCCTGACCGACACCGGACCACTCCGAGCCGAGGTCGGCCAGCCGCGCATCGCAGCGCGGCCAGTCGCCGTGCACCACGAGCACGCCGGACCGCGCGCGCAGCCGGGCGTCCAGGATCGACGCGGACTTCGCGTCGACCCCTCCGTTCGGGCGGAGCACCACCACCTTGAGCACGTCGACCAGCGCCGCGGTCACCTCGAGCCAGTGCTCCCCCGGCGCCGGTACGACGACGGTGCGACCCAGGTCGATGCCGAGCTGGTGCGCCGCCTCGACCCCGAAGTCGTCCCAGCCGGCGAACCCGATCCACTCGCCCGCGCGGGACGCCCCCGCGGCGAGCGCCATGGCGAGCGACGCGGACTCCACGGCGTACGAGCCACCGGTGCGCAGCTGCACCAGGCCGTCGAACATCGGCAGCACCGGGACGGTCAGCCGGGTCGGGCCGCCCTGCAGCGCGGTGATCTTCCCCCGCAGCTCCTCGACGACCGCCAGACTCATTCACCCATGATCGAACATTTGTTCGATCATGGCAAGGCGGTGAGCTACTTGCGCTTGCGCTTCTCCCGGGGCTTGACGTTGAGCACGATCGGGGTCCCGACGAACCCGAACTCCTCGCGCAGCCGGCGCTCGATGAACCGCTCGTAGCCCGCGTCCAGCTTGCCGGAGGTGAAGAGCGCGAAGGTCGGCGGCGCGACCGTCACCTGGGTCCCGAAGAGCACCTTGGGCTGCTTGCCCGAGCGCACCGGGTGCGGGTGCTCGGCGACGAGACGGCCCAGGAAGGCGTTGAGCGCACCGGTCCCGATCCGCGTCTCCCACCCCTCGATCGCCTTGTCCAGCGCGGGCACGATCCGGTCGATGTGCCAGCCCGTCTTGGCGGTGATGTTGATCCGCGGCGCCCACTTGACCTGCACCAGGTCGCGCTCGATCTCGCGGTCCAGGTAGTAGCGACGCTCCTCGTCGACCAGGTCCCACTTGTTGAAGGCGATGACGAGCGCCTTGCCCGCCTCGCGGACCTCCTGCAGGATCCGCAGGTCCTGCTCGGCGATCGACTGCTCGGCGTCGAGCACCAGGACGCAGACCTCGGCGCGCTCGATCGCCGACGAGGTCCGCAGCCAGGCGTAGTACTCGTGGCCCGACGCCTCCTTGACCCGCTTGCGGATGCCGGCGGTGTCGATGAAGCGCCACTCGCGCCCACCCAGCTCGACGATCTCGTCGACCGGGTCGACGGTGGTGCCGGCGACGTTGTCGACGACGACCCGCTCGGAGCCGGCGAGCTTGTTGAGCAGCGAGGACTTGCCGACGTTCGGACGGCCGACGATGGCGATCCGGCGCGGGCCGCCGACCTCGGTCTCCTCCTCGTCCGGCGGGTCGGGAAGCTTCGCGAGGATGGCATCCAGGAGGTCGCCCGAGCCCCGGCCGTGCAGTGCCGAGACCGTGAACGGCTCGCCGAGCCCGAGGTTCCACAGCACGGCGGCCTCGTGCTCCTGCCGCTCGTCGTCGACCTTGTTGGCCGCAAGCAGCACCGGCTTGCCGGACTTCCGGAGCACCCGGACGACCGCCTCGTCGGCGTCGGTGATCCCGATCGTCGCGTCGACCACGAAGAGCACGGCATCGGCCAACGAGACGGCGATCTCGGCCTGCGCCTTGATCATCGCGGCCATGCCCTTGGCGTCGGGGTCCCAGCCGCCGGTGTCGACGAGCGTGAAGGCCTTCCCGTTCCACTCCGCGTCGTAGGAAACGCGGTCGCGGGTGACGCCGGGGATGTCCTGCACGACCGCCTCACGGCGCCCGAGGATGCGGTTCACCAGCGTGGACTTCCCGACGTTCGGGCGCCCCACGACGGCGAGCACGGGCTGGTAGCGGTCAGACATGGTGGTCCTTCGGTACGGCGATGAGCTGGGCGACCCGGTCGACGACCTCGTCGAGGGTCAGGTCGGTCGAGTCGATGTGCACGGCGCCCTCGACCATGGTGAGCGGGGCGACGGTACGGCCGGAGTCGATCTTGTCGCGTGCGAGCAGCGACTCCTGCGTGGCGGTGACGTCGGCGCCACCGTTCTCGGCGGCACGCCGGGAAGCGCGGGCGGCCGGGTCGGCGGTCAGGTAGACCTTGACCTCGGCGTCGGGCCACACCACCGAGGCGATGTCACGGCCCTCGACGACGATGCCGCCACCGTCGATGATCGCGCGCTGCTCGGCGAGCAGGCGTCGGCGTACCTCCGGTACGGCGCTGATGGGCGAGACCGCCGCGTTCACCGCGTCGGAGCGGATCTCGACCGAGACGTCGACGCCGTCCACGGAGATCGTCGGCGCGGCCGGGTCCGTGCCGGACACGAGGGTCGGCTTGTCCGCGAGCTCCGCGACGGCGACCGGGTCGTTCACGTCGACGTCGTGCTGCAGCATCCACAGCGCGACCGCGCGGAACATCGCGCCGGTGTCGAGGTAGCGCAGCCCGAACCGGGACGCCACCGCACGGCATGTGCTCGACTTGCCGGAGCCGGAGGTTCCGTCCACCGCCACGACGAGGGAAGCCAGGTTCGTTGCGCTGGAATCGGGAAGAGCCACGGGCCGCAATCCTACCGTTGGACGGCCCATCCCCTCGCTTCGAGAGCGCCCACCAGCTCCGGTGCCGCAGCCGTCGCCACGTCCAGCTCGACCAGGCCGTAGTCGCGACCGGGGTCGTGGTCGATCCGCACATCCTCGATGTTGACACCGCTGTCGCCGGCGTCGGCGAAGAGCCGGGCGAGCTCGCCCGGGTGGTCGGGCACGGCCACGCGCACCGCGGTCATCGGCCGCAGCGGTCCTCCGTGCTTGCCCGGGATCGCCTGGGTGCCGACGTTGCCCTGCAGCAGCAGCGACGCGAGACCCTCACGGTCACCGCCCGCGACCGCGTCGATGGCGAGGTCCAGCCGCGAGCGCACCTCGGTCAACAGCGCCGCCACGGCCTCGGCGTTGCCGCCGATGATCTGGCTGTAGAGCCGCGCGTCACCCCCCGCGACCCGGGTGACGTCACGCACGCCCTGCCCGGACAGCGCGAGGTGGTCCGGCGACGCGCCCGCCAGGGTGCCGGCCACGAGCGCGGACATCAGGTGCGGGACGTGCGAGGTCCGCGCGACCGCGCGGTCGTGCTCGACCGGCGAGAGTCGCACGACGACGCCGTGGCACAGCGCGATCAGGTCCTCGACCACCTGCGCCGCACTGGCCGTCGCCCGGGGCCCCGCGGTGATCGCCCACGGCCGACCGTCGAAGAGGTCCGCGAACGCGGTCAGCGGTCCCGACCGCTCGGTGCCGGCCATCGGGTGGCTGCCGACGTACTGCGACGCCCGCGGGTGGTCCTCGACCGCCCGCAGCGGCGCCTCCTTGACGCTGCCGACGTCAGTCACGACGGTCGCTGGCCCGGCGGCGTCGAGCGCCTCGCGGATCGTGGCACCCAGGTGGTCCGGAGGTACGGCGACCACGACCAGCTGCGGCATGTCCTCCGCGGCCCGGGGCCGGCCCGCCCCGAGCCCCGAGGCCGTGCGGACGTGGTCGGGGTCCTTGTCGCTGAGCAGCACCTCGAGCCCGGCGCGGCTGCAGGCCAGCGCGATCGACGTACCGATCAGGCCCACGCCGATCACTTCGACCGGACCGACCAGGCGCCCGCCACCACTCGCTGCTGTCACGCGGGCAAGGCTAGCGACCGACGATCTCCACCGGCGCACCCCGACCCAGCCCGAGCATCCGCCCCGTCACCCCGCCCAGCCACGTCCCCGGCGCCGCGAGCTCGAAGCACATGGCGCGCGGCCGGGCGTCGCCGTCCGCCCGACGGAAGTCCGTCGTCAGCGCTCCGCTGATCACGCAGCCCGAGACCGACAACAGCAACGGCACCTGGCGTCCGAGACGCTGCCAGCAGTAGACCGTCATCGCCTGCCACGGCCCCAGCGGCCACGGTCCGCGCAACGCGTCGATCGTGTCCGGCCAGGCAGCTTCCGCATCGACCGAGCGAGTCCGTGGGAGCCGCGCGACGAGGAACCCGTCAGGGAACAGCGCCTGACACTCCTCAGCCGACACCGCCGGGCGCCTCGCAAGCTCCTCGATCCTGTTCGCGTCGTACAGGCGGGCGGCGGTCGTCATCACTGGCTGGCCGGCGACGCCGGTTCTCAGGAGGTGCTGAGCGGCCGAGAGGCTGAGGCCGATTGCCGCGAGCTTCCGTGCCGACTCTCGCTCCGAGATGTAGTCCATCGGCCCACCGTGGCCCTCACCGCCGACACATCACCGGTCGCTACCCCCTATGGGTCACCTGACCCATAGGGGGTAGCGCGATCTGACGAGGGAGTCGGCCGCAGACCGCCCCGCCGCAGGTCCGTGTCAGCGCCCGACGATCTCCAGCAGCTGGCCGAGCTCGTCGTCGGTGAGCTCCCGGGTCGCGCCAGGCTTGAGCGTTCCGAGCTCGACCGGCCCGAAGCGGATCCTGCTGAGCTGCTTGACCGGGTGGCCGACGTGGTCCATCAGCCGGCGGACGATCCGGTTGCGGCCCTCGTGGATGACCAGCTCGACGATCGAGGCCGATGCGTTCGCGTCGATGACCCGCACCCGGCGGACCTGCACCGGGCCGTCGTCCAGCGCGACGCCGGCGAGCAGGTCGGCGACGGTCCCGCGAGCGATCCGCCCGACCACCTCGGCGACGTACGTCTTCTCGACCTCGTACGACGGATGCGCCATCCGGTGGGCGAAGTCGCCGTCGTTCGTGAGCAGCAGCAACCCCGAGGTGTCGGTGTCGAGACGCCCGACGTGGAAGAGGCGCTCGGGCCGGTCGGTGACGAAGTCGGCGATCGTACGACGCCCCTCGGGGTCGGCCATCGTCGAAACGACCCCGCGCGGCTTGTTGAGCACCAGGTAGACGTGGTCGGACACCGGCGGCAGCCGCTTGCCGGACACCTTGATGACCGCCGTGCGGGGGTTCACCTTCGTGCCGAGACGGGTGACGACCTCACCGTCGACCTCGACCTCGCCGTCGAGCATGAGCTCCTCGCACTTGCGCCGCGACGCCACGCCCGACTGGGCGAGCAGCTTCTGCAGCCGGACCAGGCCCTCGTCGTCGGTCTCGATCTCGCGGCTCACTGCGGTGCTCCCTCGCCGTCGCCGTCGTCGGTGGTCGAGCCCTCGTCGGTGGTCGAGCCCGTCGAGACCCCGAGCGCCTCGGACAACTCGTCCTCCAGCTCGTCCAGATCGGGCAGGTGCGGCGCCAGCTCGGGCAGCTCGTCGAGCGAGACCACGCCGATCCGCTCCAGGAAGTACGACGTGGTGCGGTAGAGCGTGGCACCGTGCTCGCCGTCCTGACCGGCCTCCTCGACCAGGCCGCGGTTGACCAGCGTGCGCATCACGCCGTCCACGTTGACCCCGCGGATCGCGGAGACGCGGGCGCGGGACACCGGCTGCTGGTAGGCGACGACGGCCAGGGTCTCGAGAGCGGCCTGGGTGAGTCGCGCCTGCTGCCCCTCGAGCACGAACGCCTCGACCACCGGGGCGAACTCCTCGCGCGTGTAGAACCGCCACCCGCCCGCGACGTTGCGCAGGTCGAAGCCGCGGCCCTGGTCGGCGTACTCCTGGGACAGTGCGGCCAGCGCCTCCCCCACCTCCGTCGACGGGTAGCCCACGGCGGTGGCCAGCGCCACCTCGTCGAGCGGCTGGTCGGCCACCATCAGCACCGCTTCCAGCGCCGGCCGCAGCGAGGCGACCGGGACGGCGAGGGCCTCCTCGGTCTGCTCAGTCATCGGTGTTCTCCTCGGGGGTGTCCAGCGGGTCCGACGTGGTCTCGTCCGGCGGCGGTCCGCCGTCGAACTCGTCGGTGATCAGGTCCTCGGCGTCGACGTCGTCGTCGCCGGTCCAGCGGATGGTCAGCTCGCCGAGAGGCGTGACCTGGTCGAAAGCGACGGCTCCCTCGCGGAACAGCTCCAGGAGGGACAGGAACCGCGCGACGGTGGTGAGCGTGTCCGGCGAGTCGCCGCACAGCGACCGGAACGTCACCGTTCCGGTGCGTCGCAGACGCTCCACGACGATGGCCGCCTGCTCCCGCACGGAGACCGTCGGTGCGTGGATGTGGTGGAGCGTCAGCTGCAGCTCCGGCTTGGGCGCCATGGCCTTCGCGGCCAGCGCCGCGAACTGGTCGAGGCCGATGCCGATCAGCACCTCGGGCAGCAGCCCGGCGTACCTCTCCTCGAGGCCGACGGCGCGCGGGAACCGCTTGGCCTCCTCGGCCAGCCGCCGGTCGAGCACCGCCGCGATCTGCTTGTACGCCTTGTACTGCAGCAGCCGGGCGAAGAGCAGGTCCCGCGCCTCGAGCAGCGCGAGGTCCTCCTCGTCCTCCACGTCGCCCTGCGGCAGCAACCGGGCCGCCTTCAGGTCCAGCAGCGTCGCCGCGACCAGCAGGAACGAGGTCGTCTCCTCCAGGTCGCTGTCCGGCAGCGCCTTGACGTGCGCGATGAACTCGTCGGTGACTTTCGACAGCGCGATCTCGGTGACGTCGAGCTTGTGCTTCGAGATCAGGCTCAGCAGCAGGTCGAAGGGGCCCTCGAAGTTCGCGAGCCGGACCTCGAACCCGCCGTGCTGCTCGGGCTGCTCGGTCTCCAGCGCCGGCCCGGCCGCATCACTCACGCAGGCGCCTCACCAACGGCGCGTCCTCACCCTGCTCCTCGAGGTCGCCGAGCACGATGTGCAGCGCCTCGCGCACCAGCCGGCCGCGGTCGACGGCGAGACCGTGCTCGCCCCGCAGGGTGAGCCGGGCGGTCTCGATCTGCATCAGCTCGGTCGCCGTGACGTAGACCGTGATCTTCTCGTCGTGCCGGATCCGCCCGCTCGGCCGCTTCCCCACGGCCGAGTCGGGCGAATCCGGGGTCTTGTCGGGCGGTGTGTCAGGCACCGCCCGGAGCTCTTTGCCCCCCTCGGCCGTCGGACGGAAGAGATCGTCCGCGGCCGGCAGGCTCACGCGTCGGGCCACCGCAGGGACACCTCCTTGGCCAGCTGCCGATACGCCTCCGCACCCGTGGAGTCAGAGGCGTACGACGTGATCGGCTCACCGGCCACGGTGGAGTCGGAGAACTTGACGGTACGACGGATCACGGTGTGGAAGACCGTGTCTCCCCATGCCTGCACCAGGCGCTCCATGACCTCACGGCCGTGCAGCGTGCGGCCGTCGAACATCGTGCCGAGGACGCCGTCGATCTCCAGCCGGGGGTTGAGGCGCTCCTTGACCTTGTCGATGGTGGTCTTGAGCAGCGCCACGCCGCGCAGCGCGAAGTACTCGCACTCCAGCGGCACGATGACGCCGTCGGAGGCGGTGAGCGCGTTGACCGTCAGCAGGCCGAGGGACGGCTGGCAGTCGATGAGGATGACGTCGTACTCCTTGATCGCGGGAGCGAGGACGCGCTGCAGCGTCTGCTCACGCGCGACCTCGTGCACCAACTGCACCTCAGCGGCCGAGAGGTCGATGTTCGACGGGAGCAGGTCCATGCCCGGGACGCCCGAGGGCACCACGACGTCGTGGATGTCGACGTCGCGCTCCATCAGCAGGTTGTAGATGGTGAAGTCCATCTCGTGCGGGTTCAGGCCCAGGCCCACCGACAGCGATCCCTGCGGGTCGAAGTCGACGAGCAGCACCTTGCGGCCGTACTCCGCCAGCGCCGCACCGAGGTTGATCGTCGTCGTGGTCTTGCCGACGCCACCCTTCTGGTTGCACATCGAGATGATGCGCGCGTTGCCGTGCTCGACGATCGGCTTCGGGTCCGGCAGGACCGGCATCGGCCGGCCGGTCGGGCCGATCTCGGTGGTCGGCGCGGTCACCATGGGCTCCTGGGTGGTCGCGACCGTCGCGACCGCGGGCTTCTCGAACGGAAGCGGCTCGGTCGCGTGCTCGACGCGGTCGCTGTCGCCCAGCGGCGGGGTCGGGATGACTGCCCTGGGGGGCATGTCCGGTGCACTGGAACCTCCGAAGAAACCACCGACCACGGAACTCACCTCGAGCTTGTTGTGAGGGCGGCTTCCCCACCGCCCCGGACGAGTTCAATCCAACAATGTCGACACGGAGACATTGCGCCGACACGCCGTCCTTCGTTGGTTGAGTAGGAGCGAGCGCCAGCGAGCGACGTATCGAAACCAACCTCAACCATCGAACCGGCGCATCGCGAGGGTCCGTACGACGGCCTCCCCCGCCTCGTCCGACGCCGCGAGGTCGACCTCGGCCTCGATCACCCAGTCGTGGTTGCCGGCCGGGTCGTGGATGGTCTGGACGACCCGCCAGGTCGCCGTCGCCCGCTCGACCCGCAACAGCGACGGGCCGCGCGCGTCGGCGTCGGTGAGCACCCGGTCATGCTCGGCGTAGTAGTCCTCGATCGCCGCGTCCCAGTCATCGGCGGTGAACGACGGCTCGGTCTCCAGTGCCGCCAGCTCGTCGACCCGGTCCCGCGCCACGAGGTCGACCCGGCGCCACATCGCGTTGCGCACCATCACCTCGAACACGCGCCCCTGCTGCGACAAGGGCCGCGGTGGTGGCGGCGGGGCGTGCTCGCTGACCGCGCGCGAGACGTGGTCGGGGTCGGCCATCGCCTCCCACTCGTCGAGCAGCGAGGAGTCGACCTGGCGCACGGTCTCGCCCAGCCAGTCGATGAGGAGGTCCATCTCCTCGGTCCGGTACGCCGCCGGCACGGTCTGCCGCAGCGCCCGGTAGGCATCGGTGAGATAGCGCAGCACCAGACCCTCGGAGCGCGCGAGCTCGTAGCGGGAGACCAGGTCCCCGAAGCCCATGCCCTGCTCCCACATCTCCCGGACCACCGACTTCGGCGCAAGCGCGTCGGGGTCGAGCCACGGGTGGCGCTCCCGGTACGTCTCGTAGAGCGGCTCGAGCAGGTCGGCGAGCGGCTGCGGCCAGGTCACGTCCTCGATGAGCGCCATCCGCTCGTCGTACTCCACGCCCTCGGCCTTCAGCGCCGCGATCGCCTCGCCCCGCGCGGCGTGCTGCTGCGCGAACAGCAGCGGGCGCGGGGCCTCGAGCACCGCCTCGACGACGGAGACCACGTCCAGCACGAAGGTCGGGGAGTCGGGGTCCAGCACCTCGAGCACCGCCAGGGCGAAGTGCGACAGCGGCTGGTTGAGCGCGAAGTCCTCGGGCAGCGCCTCGGTGAGCACGTAGCGGCGCCCGAAGGCGTCCCGCTCGGGCAGGCGGGTGACCACCCCGGACGCCACCAGGCTCCGGGTCAGCCGGGTCGCACGCTTGGCCAGCTTCAGCTGCGTCGCCCGGTCCTCGTGGTTGTCCGTCATCAGCCGGCGCATGACCGGGAAGGCGTCCTCCTCCCGCGACAGGACGTTGACGAGCATCGCGTTGTCGACCTTCATCTGCGACTTCAGCGGCTCCGGCCGGCCCTCGACGAGCTTGGTGAACGTCTGCTCGGTCCACACGACGGTGCCCGGCGGCGGCTTGCGCAGCTGCGCCTTGGAGCCCCGCTTCGCGCGCTTCTCCTCGCTCATCGCGGCGTTCTTGGCGGCCGCCTTCGCCTTGGCCTTCTCGTTCTCGATCGTGTGCTCGGGCGCCTGGACCACCACCGTGCCGGCGATGTCGAAGCCGGCCCGGCCCGCGCGGCCCGCGATCTGCAGGAACTCGCGGGTCCGCAGCACGCGCATCCGGCTGCCGTCGTACTTGGCGAGGGCGGTGAACAGCACGGTCCGGATCGGCACGTTGATCCCGACGCCGAGGGTGTCCGTCCCGCAGATGACCGTCAGCAAGCCGGCCTGGGCGAGCTGCTCCACGAGCCGGCGGTAGCGCGGCAGCATCCCGGCGTGGTGGACACCGATGCCCGCCTTCAGCAGCTGGGACAGCGTCTTGCCGAACCCCGCCGCGAACCGTACGCCGGCCAGCCGCTCGGCGATCATCGGCTTCCGCTCGGGGTGGACCTTGTCGAGGGCCTTACCGGCCAGCAACGAGGTCGCGTGCTCCACGGCAGCCGCCTGGGTGAAGTGCACGACGTACACCGGCCCCTGCCCCGTCGCGACCAGCTCCTCGAGGGTGTCGCCCAGCGGCTCGAGCGACCACTCGAAGGTGAGTGGCACCGGCCGCTCGGCCTGGTCGACCAGTGCGGTGTCCCGCCCGTTGCGACGGCTCAGGTCGGCGGCCAGCCCGGTCGTGTCCCCCAAGGTCGCCGACATCAGCAGGAACTGCGCCTGCGGCAGCTCGATCAGCGGCACCTGCCACGCCCACCCGCGCCCGGGCTCGCCGTAGAAGTGGAACTCGTCCATCACGACCATGCCGACGTCCGCGCCGGAGCCCTCACGCAGCGCGATGTTGGCCAGCACCTCGGCGGTGCAGGCGATGATCGGTGCGTCGGCGTTGACCGACACGTCTCCGGTGAGCATCCCGACGTCCTCGGCGCCGAACACCGCGCACAGCTCGAAGAACTTCTCGCTCACCAGCGCCTTGATCGGCGCGGTGTAGAAGGTGACCCGGTCATCGGCCTGCGCAGTCATCGCGGCAGCGACAGCGACCAGCGACTTCCCCGAGCCGGTCGGCGTCGCGAGGATGACGTTGTTCCCGGCGAGCAGCTCCAGGATCGCCTCCTCCTGGTGCGGGTACAGCTCCAGGCCGCGCCCCTCGGCGTACGCGAGGATCCGGTCGTACGCCGCGTCGCCGCCATCGGTCGAGCCCACGTCAGACCCGCGCCCGCGGATGGGCGGTGGCGAAGACCTCGCGCAGGTTGTCCACGGTCACCAGCGTGTAGATCTGCGTGGTGGTGACCGAGGCGTGACCGAGCAGCTCCTGCACGACGCGTACGTCGGCGCCGCCGTCGAGGAGGTGGGTCGCGAAGGAGTGGCGCAGGGTGTGCGGTGAGACGTCCTTGGTGATGCCCGCCCGCTCCGCGGTCCGAACGAGGACGGTCCAGGCGGACTGCCGCGACAGCCGCCCACCCCGGGCGTTGAGGAACAGCGCCGCACCGCGGGCGCGAGCGCTCGCGACGGATGCCGACTCGACGATCGAGGGCCGCGCCCTGGTGAGGTACGTCGCCACGGCCTCCCGCGCGAACGACCCGACCGGCACGATCCGCTCCTTGCCGCCCTTGCCGCGCAGGAGCACCGTGCCGGCGAGCCCGTCCTCGGGCGGATCGAGGTCGATGTCGTCGACGTCGAGACCGACGACCTCGGAGATCCGCGCTCCGGTGCCGTAGAGCAGCTCGAGCAGGGCACGGTCGCGCAGCGCCAGCACGGTGTCGGGTGCACCCGCGGCCTCGAGGAGCGCCTCGACGTCCGACAGCGGCAGCGCCTTCGGCAGCCGCTTGGCCGGGCTCGGCGGCTTCACGCCGGCAGCGGGGTCGGCCGTGGCCAGCCCGTCCGCGACGGCGAATTTGTGGAAGCCCCTCACGGCCACGACTGTCCGCGCCGCGGAGCTCGCGGTGAGCGGCTGGTGGTCGGCATCGCCCTCGCGCAGCCGCACCAGGAAGTCGGTCACGGTCTGCTCGCGCACGCCGTCGACGTCGTCGATGCCGGAGGCCGCGAGGAACTCCAGGTAGCGCCGCAGGTCGCGCCGGTAGGACTTCAGCGTGTTGTCCGCGACGCCCTTCTCCACGGTGAGGTGGTCGAGGTAGACCCGCACCGCGCGCTCGACCGGGCTGGGACCACTCACGCGGTCAGGCTAACGCCCCAGCCCGGTCGAGACTTCGCTACCTCAGGCGAGGACGCTGTCCGGCGCAACCGCGTCGATGCCGACGGCCACACCGACCGGCGCGTTGGTGAGCAGACCGGCGTAGGTGTTGAGGCCGAGGGCGAGGCTGTGGTCGTCGCGGCAGGCCTGCGCCCAGCCCTTGTTGGCCAGCGCCACGGCGTACGGCAGCGTCGCGTTGGTGAGCGCGTACGTCGAGGTGTTCGGCACCGCGCCCGGCATGTTGGCCACGCAGTAGAAGACCGAGTTGTGGACCGTGTACGTCGGGTCGGCGTGCGTCGTGGCGTGGCTGTCCTCGAAGCAACCGCCCTGGTCGATGGCGATGTCGACGAGCACCGAGCCCGGCTTCATCTGCGCGACGAGCTCGTTCGAGACGAGCTTCGGGGCAGCGGCACCGGGGATCAGCACGGCGCCGATGACGAGGTCGGCCTGCTTGACCTGCTCCTCGATGGCGAGCTTGGACGAGGCGAGACCGTGGACCCGGTTGTTGTAGCGCCAGAAGGACATCCGCAGCTTGTCCAGGTCGGTGTCGAGCAGCGTGACGTCGGCACCCATGCCGAGCGCGATGTTAGCGGCGTTCTGGCCGGAGACGCCGGCACCGATGATGACGACCTTGGCGTTGGCGACACCGCCGACGCCACCCATCAGCACGCCGCGCCCGCCCTGGGCCTTCATCAGCGAGTGGGCGCCGACCTGAGGCGCGAGGCACCCCGCGACCTCGGACATCGGGTAGAGCAGCGGCAGCGCGCCCGACGGCAGCTGCACGGTCTCGTAGGCGATCGCGGTGACCTTGCGCGCGAGCAGCTCGTCGGTGAGCGGCTTGTCGGCGGCGAGGTGCAGGTAGGTGAAGAGGAGCTGGCCCTCACGCATCCGGTGGTACTCCGACGCGATCGGCTCCTTGACCTTGAGGATCATGTCGGCCGAGCCCCACACCGCGTCCGCGTCGGGCAGGATCTTGGCGCCGGCGGCCAGGTAGTCCTCGTCGGAGATCGAGGAGCCCACGCCCGCGCTGGTCTCGATGACGACCTCGTGGCCGTGCGCCACCAGCTCGTGGACACCGATCGGGGTGATGGCCACCCGGAACTCGTTGTTCTTGACTTCCTTCGGGACGCCGATGCGCATTGCTGATCTCCTGTGAGGCGGAACACTTGTGTGACCACCAGTGTCGAAGAATCCTCCGACGCAGCGCCAGATGCTGCAGCGAATATTCAGGAGACCGGAGAAACTTCGTCAGTACGACGGTCAGGGCCGCTTGGCGGGCTTCTCTCCCGAATCCGATTCGGCATGTCCCCGCAGGTGCTCGAAGATCAGGTTCGTCTCCGTCATCGCGACGTCCCGACGCCCGCTCAGGTGGTGCACCACGAACTCGCGCAGCTCCTCGGAGCCCGGGGTCGCGACCTGGAGCAGGAAGTCGTCGGCGCCGGCCAGGAAGTACACGTTGAGCACCTCGGGCAGGGCCGCCATCGTGTGCGCGAACGCCTGAAGGCTCGCGCGCGACTCGGGTCGCAGCCGGACCGAGATCATCGCCTGCAAGGGGCGCCCCACCTTGGCCTGGTCGACGTCGGCGTGCACCCCGCGGATCACGCCGCGCTCGAACAGCGACCGGACCCGGCCGTGGCAGGTCGACGGCGCGATGCCGACCCGCGCGGCGAGGACGTTGTTGGCGATCCGCGCGTCCGCCACGAGCTCGCGGACGATCGCGGCGTCGATCGGATCCAGGTCGGCCACCGCTCGCCTCAGTCTTCGTCGACGGGCTCGGGGTAGAGGTTGGACTCGTCGATCGGGATCCGCAGCTCGCGCTGGCGCACGATCGCGGCCTCGATCAGCCCTGCGAACAGCGGGTGCGGCCGCGTCGGGCGCGACTTCAGCTCCGGGTGGGCCTGGGTGGCCACGTAGTACGGGTGCACGTCGCGGGGCAGCTCGACGAACTCGACGAGGCCGTTGTCCGGGTTGGTGCCGGACACGACGAGCCCCGCCTCGGTGAGCTGCTCGACGTAGTCGTTGTTCACCTCGTAGCGGTGGCGGTGCCGCTCCTCGACCCGCGTCGCGCCGTACACCTCGGCGGCGATGCTGCCGCCAAGCAGGTCGGCTGGCTGCGACCCGAGCCGCATGGTGCCACCCAGGTCGCCCGCGCCCTCGACGTACGACTTCTGCTCCTCGATGGTCGCGATGACCGGCTCGGGCGTGTTGGGGTCGAACTCCGTCGACGCCGCCTTGGTCAGGCCGAGCTCGGTGCGGGCGTACTCGATCACCATGCACTGCAGGCCCAGGCAGATGCCGAGCGTCGGGATGCCGTGCGTGCGGGCGTAGGTCAGCGCGCCGAGCTTGCCCTCGAGTCCGCGGATGCCGAAGCCGCCCGGCACCAGGACGGCGTCGACGTTGGCCAGGTGCTTGGCGGCGCCCGCCGGCGTCTCGCACTCGTCCGAGGCGATCCACTCGATGTTGACCTTGGCCTCGTTGGCGAACCCACCGGAGCGCAGCGCCTCGGCGACCGAGAGGTAGGCGTCGGGCAGGTCGATGTACTTGCCGACCAGTGCGACGGTCACCTCCTCCTTGGGGTGGTGCACGCGCTTGAGCAGGTCGTCCCACAGGGTCCAGTCGACATCGCGGAACGGCAGGTCGAGACGGCGTACGACGTACGCATCGAGCCCCTCGCGGTGCAGGACCTTGGGGATGTCGTAGATCGACGGGGCGTCCGCGGCGGTGACGACCGCCGCCTCGTCGACGTCGCACATCAGGGCGATCTTGGTCTTGATGCCCTGCGGGAGCTCACGGTCCGCACGGCACACGACCGCGTCCGGCTGCAGACCGATCTGGCGCAGCGCCGCGACCGAGTGCTGGGTGGGCTTGGTCTTCAGCTCCTTGGACGGGCCGATGTACGGCACGAGCGAGACGTGGACGAAGAAGACGTTGTCGCGGCCGATGCGTTGACGCACCTGCCGCGCAGCCTCCAGGAACGGCAGCGACTCGATGTCGCCGACGGTGCCGCCGATCTCGGTGATGACGACGTCGACGTCGTCGGCGTGCATGGCGAGGATCCGGTCGACGATCTCGTTGGTGATGTGCGGGATGACCTGCACCGTCTCACCCAGGTAGTCGCCGCGCCGCTCCTTGGCGATCACGTTGGAGTACACCTGCCCGGTCGTGACGTTGGCGTTGCCGACCAGGTTCGTGTCGAGGAAGCGCTCGTAGTGCCCGATGTCGAGGTCGGTCTCCGCGCCGTCGTCGGTCACGAAGACCTCGCCGTGCTGGAAGGGGTTCATCGTCCCCGGGTCGACGTTCAGGTACGGGTCGAGCTTCTGCATCGTCACCCGCAGCCCGCGCAGCTTCAGCAGGCGACCGAGGCTGGAGGCGGTGAGGCCCTTGCCGAGCGAGGAGGCGACGCCTCCGGTCACGAAGATGTGCTTGGTTCGACTGCCCGGCGCCATGTTCACCACGGGATTCCATCCTAGGGCATGGAAGCCGGTTCCCGGTGCTCGACGACGGAGTTTCGCGGTGGGCTGACGGAAAGATCAGCCGCGGGCCATGTCCAGCAGCTCGCGTGCGTGCGCGAGCGCCGTGTCCGAGTCGGCCAGGCCGGCGAGCATCCGGGACAGCTCGCGCTCCCGCCCGGCGTCGTCGAGCAGGGTCAGGCCCGAGCTGGTCACGGTGCCGTCGGAGGACTTCTCGACGACGACGTGCCGGTCGGCGAAGGCCGCGACCTGCGGCAGGTGCGTGACGACGAGGACCTGCGCCTCACCGGCCAGCTTCGCGAGCCGACGACCGATCTCGACCGCCGCAGCACCACCGACGCCGGCGTCGACCTCGTCGAACACGAACGTGGGTACCGGGTTGGTGCCTGCCAGGCAGACCTCCACGGCCAGCATCACCCGCGAGAGCTCACCACCGGAGGCGCCCTTGTGCAGCGGACGCGGCTCGCTGCCGGTGTTGGCGGCCAACAGCAGCTCGACCTCGTCGATGCCGTGCCGGGTGAAGCGCAGCCACCGCTCCCCCACCTTCAGGACGCCCTCGGGCAGCTCGCCCTCGGCCGGGGGCGTGATCTCGCTCTGGGTCACCGCGACGCTCAGCCGGGCGTGCGGCATGGCCAGCAGGGTGAGCTCGTCGCTGACCTCCTCGGCCAGCCGAGAGGCCGCCTCAGCGCGGGCGACGGACAGCTGCTCGGCCGCGTCCGCGAGCAGCTCCCGCAGCTCGCGACGGCGTGCGTCGAGGGTGGCGATGCGCTCGTCGGTGCCGTCCAGGTCGAGCAGGCGGGTGCTGGACTCCTCGGCCCAGGCGAGCACCGCGTCGATCGTCTCGCCGTACTTGCGGGTCAGGCCGATCAGGGCCGCCCGCCGTTCGGAGACCGCGGCGAGTCGGGTCGGGTCGGTCTCGATGCTCGAGGCGTACGACGCCACGTCGGCGGCCACGTCGGACAGCAGGTAGCTGACCTCGCTGACCCGGTCGGCGAGCGCTGCCGCCGCGGGATCGTGGTCCCGGACACCGTCCAGGAGTCCGCGCGCCGCCGCCACCGCGCCGAGCGCGTCCGGCGAACCGTGCTCGCTCGAGAGCGCCTCGCGCGCCTGCTCGGCCGCGCCCCGGAGGGTGTCGGCGTGACTGAGCCGGGTCTCCTCGGCGACCAGCTCCACGTCCTCGCCCGGCTGCGGCGCGACCGCGGACACCTCGTCGACGCCGAACCGCAGCAGGTCGGCCTCACGGGCACGCTCCATCGCGCTGGCCCGCACCTCGGCGAGCTCGCGCTCCGTTGCGACCAGCGCCGCGTGCAGCTCGCCGTACGCCGCGAGCAGCTGCTCGGTCCCGGCGTACCTGTCCAGCGCCTCGCGCTGGGTCTGCGCCCGGAGCAGTCGGTGCTGGTCGGACTGACCGTGCACCGCCACGAGTGGCTCGGTGACACCGGCCAGCGTCGCCACGGGCACGCCCGCGCCACCGACGTAGGCGCGTGACCGACCTTCGCTGCTGACGTTGCGGGCGAGCACGACGACGTCGTCCTCGACCTCGCCACCGGCCTCATCGATCGCCTCCGCGACGTCACGCAGCCCGGTGACCCGGACGACGCCCTCGACGCGTGCCTGCTTGGCCCCGGCGCGGACGGCTCCGCTGTCCGCGCGGCCGCCGAGCAGCAACCCGAGCGCGCTGACGACCATGGTCTTGCCCGCGCCGGTCTCGCCGGTGATCACGGTCAGGCCGGGCCCGAGCTCGAGCGTCGAGGAGTCGATCACCCCGAGCGAGCTGATCCGGAGCTCCTCGATCATCGCGTCTCCCCCTCACGCTCCACCTCGAACCGTCGGTGCCGTTCGGCAGCACCCCGCCATCCCTCGACCGATAGCCCGAACTTCGCCACCAGCCGGTCGGTGAAGGGCGCCTGGTGCAGGCGCACCAACCGGACCGGTCGGGCACCCCGGCTCACCTCGATCCGGGCGCCTGGTGGCAGGTCGACGCTGCGACGACCGTCGCACCACAGCACGCCCGTCCCCTGGTTGCCGGCCAGTACCTCGACCGCCATCACCGACGACGGCGCGACCACCATCGGCCGGGCGAACAGGGCGTGCGCGCTGAGCGGCACGATGCACAGCGCCTCGACCTGCGGCCACACGATCGGCCCACCGGCACTGAAGTTGTACGCCGTGGACCCGGTCGGCGTCGCGCACACGACGCCGTCACAGCCCCATCGCGACAGCGGGCGGCCATCGATCTCGACGACGACCTCGAGCATCCTCTCGCGTGCGGCCTTCTCGACGCTGGCCTCGTTGACCGCAAAGGTCGCGTAGAGCAGCTCGCCGTCGAGGTAGGCCCGCACGTCGAGGGTCAACCGGTCTTCGGTGGTGTACCGCTGCTCGATGATGGCCTCGATCGTGGCCGCGACGTCGTCGTGCTCCGCCTCGGCGAGGAAGCCGACGTGTCCGAGGTTCACCCCGAGCACCGGCGTCAGGCTCTCGTGGGTCACCTCGGCCGCGCGGAGGATGCTGCCGTCGCCGCCGATGACCACGGTCAGCTCGCACCCGTGGCTCGCGTCGCTCTCCGAGTCGGTCAGCTCCACCTGCGGCTCGTACCCCTCGGGATCGAGAGCCAGTTCAGCCGCCTCGTGGCGCAGCAGCCGGACCACGATGCCGTTGCCGGTGAGCTCCTTGACGAACGCCCGGGCCACCTCGCGCACCTCGGGCCGTGCCGTGTGGGCGAGCACCAGCACCCGGCGTACGTCGGCTCCGTCCTCGCTCATGTCTCCAGCCTCTCATCCGGTGCCCCCACGCCGTCGGTACCGCGGCGCACCACGCCTGTGATCTCCTCGTCGCCGATCGTCGCGTCGCCCCGCCGCAGCCACAGGAAGAACTCGACGTTCCCCGACGGACCCGGCAGCGGGCTGACCGTCACGCCTCTCGCACCCCATCCCCGCGCAGCCGCCGCGTGCGCCACGTCGCGCACCGCCTCGGCGCGGAGGTCGGGGTCCCGCACGACCCCACCGCGGCCCACTCGTTCCTTGCCGACCTCGAACTGCGGCTTGACCATGAGGGCTAGGTCCCCGTCGGCCGCGGTCACCCCCAGCAGCGCATCGAGCACGAGGGTGAGCGAGATGAAGGACAGGTCGCCGACGACGAGGTCGACCGGTCCACCGATCTGCTCGGTCGTCAGCGTGCGGACGTTCGTGCGGTCGTGCACCACGACCCGCTCGTCGGACTGCAGCGACCAGTCGAGCTGGCCATAGCCCACGTCGACCGCAACCACCTCCGCCGCGCCCGCACGGAGCAGGACATCGGTGAAGCCGCCCGTCGAGGCTCCGGCGTCGAGACAGCGCCTGCCCCGCACGACGAGGCCGGCCGGCTCGAAGGCTGCCAGCGCCCCGACCAGCTTGTGCGCACCACGCGATACGTAGTCCGGACCGTTCGCGCCTTCCTTGACCACGATCGCGACGTCGGTCGTGACGGCCGTGGCGGGCTTGCTGGCGACGACACCGCCGACGGTGACCCGTCCATCCGCGATGAGCTGCGCGGCGCGCTCGCGGGAGGGCGCGAGCTTGCGCCGGACGAGCTCAGCGTCCAGCCGGAGTCGGCGGGGCGGCATGCGTCAGGCGGTGGCGGCGTCGGGCTGCGCGTCGAGCGCGCTCCGCAACTGGGCGTGGGCGTCCTCGAACACCGTGACGTGCTCGGCCAGCGGCCGTCCGTCGAGTCCTGCCACCAGGTCGAGCACGGCGTCGACCGACGCGATGCCGGTGGGCGCCTGAGCCGGAACGGGTACCTCGGTCATGCCTCGAGGCTATCGCGGGATCGACGCCACGTCGGGGATGCCCAGGCCTGCGACATCCACCACGTCGCCGGTCCGGTCCAGATGCGCCCAGGACGCAACCGCGACGGCGCGCCACCAGTCGTCGCCGCTGCCGTCGCCCTCAACGACCAGCTGACGACCGTCGGTGGACGCGATCCAACCCTCCACCGTCCAGCGGCCATCGGTCGGACGCACCTCGGGGTGCCTCGACACGAGCCCCGCCAGGTCACGTGCCAGGTACGTCGGCCGCTCCTCCGGCCGCGCCGCAACGAGCTCCTGGAGCCCGGTCACCCCGGTCATCACCAGCAGGGAGTCGACGTCCGCGTTGCGCCCGCCTCTGATGTCGGTGTCCAGCCGGTCACCCACCATGAGTGGCCGGGTTGCGGACATCCGCCGCACCGTCTCATCCAACAGCGGCCGCGCCGGTTTCCCGGCGACCTCCGGCTGCGTCCCGGCGAAGGCAGCGATCAGGTCGACCAGCGCACCGTGACCCGGAGCCACCCCGTACGCCGTCGGGATGGTCGCGTCGGTGTTGCTGGCGATCCACGGAACGCCCGACCTCACCACCGACGCCGCACGCATGATCCGGTGCCACGGAATGTCAGGCCCGTAGCCCGTCACCACCGCCTCCGGGGCGTCGTCGGGATCCACCACGACCAGTCCAGCGTCTCCGAGCGCCCACTCCAGCCCGGGGCCACCGACACACGCGATCCGTGCGCCGGGGCCGAAGCGCCGCAGGGTCAGACCTGCCGCCGCCTGGGCCGACGTCACCACGTCGGTGGCGCACGCGGGGACGCCGATCTCCGAAAGGTGCCGGGCGACGTCCTGAGGAGAGCGAGCCGCGTTGTTGGTGATGAACGCGAGCCGGATGCCTTCAGCGCGAGCGTCGGCGAGATGCCCTGGGGCACCGCGCACGGCGTCACCACCGACGTAGACGACGCCGTCGAGGTCGAGCATCGCGACGTCGTGCACGTGGCAGAGCGGTTCGGCGGAGGCGCGGAGCCCGGCGGTCGCCGGCGTGGTGGACATGGACACCACCCTGCCAGGAGCAACCACGCCATCCGTAGGATTCGACGATGGACGCCGTGACGCTGGTGCCCCCGCCGTACGTGGCCGGGCCGCTCCGACTCCACCCCTTCCCCGCACTCCGGCTCGCCCCGCGCCGTGTCGGGGACCCGACCACGGGACGGGCATTCGCCCGGCCCTATCGCGACGTGGCCTCGCGACTCAGCCGCTGGCAGGCCCGCGGGCTGCTCGAGCGTGACACCGTGCCTGCGCTCTACCTCCACGAGTACTCCTCGAACGGCATCACCATCCGAGGGCTCGTCGGGGCACTCGACGTGTCGCGCCGTGCCACACAGCCCGAGGATCGAGCGGTGCTGCCCCATGAGGGCATCCACCCGGGGCAGGCCGACGACCTGGCCGCGCGCATGGCGGAGATGCGCCTCAACCCCGCACCGATCCTGCTCGTGCACAACGGCACCGACCACCTGCGCGAGCTCATCGCGACGGTCATCGCCGCGCCGGCCGACCACCGGTTCACCGACCGGAGTCATCAGGAGCACCGGATCTGGGCCATCACCTCGGAAGCCTTGCAGGCGCAGATCGGCTCCGAGCTGGGAGCGACGAAGGCCCTCATCGCCGACGGTCACCACCGGTACGCCGCCTACCTGCGTCTGCAGCGTCGAGAGCCGGGAGGTCCCTGCGACGCCGGCCTCGCCATGCTCGTCGACCAGCGCGAGACCCCGCTGTTCCTCGGGCCCATCCACAGAACGCTGAAAGGCACGACGTTCGACGACGTCCGGGACGCGGCCGACCTGCTCGGACTCCCGCTCGACGTGGTGTCCGAGCACGACGCCGTGCTCGGCCTCGCTGCCGACGCTCTCCCCATCACCGACGGTGAGCAGTGGGGCCTCATCAAGCTTCAGCTCACAGCGCAGAGGACAGCGGTCGAGGTGCTCCACCAGGACCTCCTGCCAGCACTCCCCCACGGTCCGAGCGCGATCGACTACCACCACACGGTTGATGAGGCGCTTCAGGCGGCCAAACAGCCGTCGACCGTAGGCATCCTGTTGCCGGCTCCTCCGGTCGACACGGTCATCGAGGTCGCCGCTGCGAACCGTCTGCTCCCCGAGAAGGCGACCTCGTTCCAGCCCAAGCCGAGCCTGGGCGTCCTCATTCGCGATCTGCACGACGCACCAGCCGACCCGAGCTGACCTCGATCTCGACACGCGCAGCCGTCTGACCGGCGACGCGGAAGAAACGCCGGCGCACGGCGCCACGCACGTCGACGAGGTCCCCCTCTCGCCAGCCTCGCATCACCCGTTGCGTCCGCGGCGACCATGCCGAGCACTCGAGCACATCCACCGACTGGCGTCGCTGGGTCGGTCCTCCCACCTCCGGCCTGGACACCACCAACCGGGCGACCACCACGACGTCGCCGCTCGGGAGCTCCCGATCCACCGCCTCGGCACTGAGCCGACCGACCAGGCGTACTTCGTTCACCGCTTCCATTGCTCCTCCTCTGAGTGATGCAACGGAGCCTGCCGAGCGGTCCCGACACGGAGCCGACGAGGCACGGAAGCGTTGTGGAGGACGCGCATTCTCCACAGAAATCGGCGGCGCAGGTGGTCCCTCGTGGGGCTGGAGAGGAGCTCGCGACAAAAAGCAGATGAGGGCCAGTGCACCTGCACTGGCCCTCATCGCAATGTTTGTCCGGCGGCGTCCTACTCTCCCACAGCGTCTCCACTGCAGTACCATCGGCGCTGGCAGGCTTAACTTCCGGGTTCGGGATGGGACCG